>NC_016112.1:3956098-4312197 GCF_000968535.2 Methylotuvimicrobium alcaliphilum 20Z | reverse complement strand
GTTTTATCCTTGGCATAACTAATATAGCCGACCGACGCTTTTGCCGAAACTGAAAGATCGGCAAACTGATTCCGAAATTCGTCGACTTTTTCCATGATTTCTTGGGAAAGTTCGGCGGATGCCTCGGCTTCGGAATGCATTTGATTGACGCGCTTATTGAATGAATTGAGTGTTTTAGTAACCTCCAGCGCCGCATTCTTAGTGTGATCGGACAAGTTTTTGACTTCTTCCGCGACGACCGCGAAACCACGCCCGTATTCGCCTGCGCGTGCGGCTTCGATCGAAGCATTGAGCGCCAACAGATTGGTTTGGTCGGCGATACCGGTGATCATCGATAAGGATTCGGTTACTTTTTTACTGTCATCGATCAGCGCGGTAATGACATCGCTAACCGAATGAATATTGTCATTGATATTGATTAATGAATGGCTAATCGTATTGACCGACGACAAGCTATTTTCGGCGTTATTCCCTGTGTTGATCGCTATGCCCTCAACCTTATGCATTTGTTCGGTAATGCTCAGTAGGTCTTCCTGATTGGATTTGAGATTATCGAGTAAATTCGAGGTGTTCAGCAGGTGCAGTCCGGCGGATAGGCGATTTTTCGTGATCATCGTTTCATTATCGCTCATGACTCGCAGTGCTTTATTGACCGATTTCGCTGACGATTTAAGTAAGCCGGGAAAGCCGTCCGCAAGAGCGTAACGGTTATGATTGCCTTTGGCCGCTTGATCGAAACAAGTCGTGATTTCCTTGAAATAAGATTCCATGATGTCGAGCATTTCGTTCAATTCCCAGGCGATTTTGCCGAGTTCGCCCATTCCCTTGGTTCCGGTGATACGGTGGTAAAGTTCGCCGTCATTAGTTTTAATTAATACATCTTGGATGATGCCAATAATGCCTAAATATTTTTTTGTCTCTGTGAGCGCGTAAAACGCAATGACAGTCAGTCCAAGGTTAAAGAGTAGAATTAGCCATGAAAAACCGCTGATAAAAGTCGCGTACAAAAAATTGATCGTAGCGAGTAAAATAATACCGGCTACGGCATAATTGACCTTGGCTTTGAGATAAGGGATATCGGCACTGGTATGGCGGCTCATCATTAAACTCCATTCGGTTTATAAAGCCCCAGAACGAGACTGTCATAATTTTTGGCGCCGGTCTGCGCGACGACATCGAATAAATAAGCCAACGATTTATCCGGAGCTTCTTTTGCGGAACAGCTTTTTTCTATCGCCAGCATTTCCCGATAAATCGGCACCAAAACATCCAATGCCGAAGTCGGCGGTTTGCGCCTAACCGAATAATAACCCTGCAATTTGCCGTCTTTATCGTAGTCCGGCGTAATATTTGCGAAAACCCAATAAAACCCACCGTCGGAACACAGGTTTTTGGCAAAACCGAAAAATTCGTTTCCGGACTTTAGGGTATCCCACATAAACCGAAATACGCCGCGCGGCATTTCGGGATGTCGAATAATGTTGTGCTGTACGCCAAGCAATTCGGATTCGGAGTATCCGGCAATTTCCATAAAAATACGGTTAGCGTAAGTGATTTTGCCGATAATATCGGTTTTCGAAACGATAAAGTCGTTATCGCCCAGTTTCTTTTCGTTATTATTCGGGATAATATTTTTTTTCATCTTTGTGAAGCGCCTTATGAGGTTCGATACATTTTAAGCAGAGTCGATTCCATAAATTCTAGCTGTTGTAAAAAATATCGCCACCAACTAAATAGTTTATACCCTTATTATTATCCGGGTTTATCGAAAAGTATGGTAGAAAAACGGAAATCGTTCGAAATTTTTCAACGACAGACGAACGAGAGTTAGAGAGAAGATGAGACGAGAGGATGAAGATAGTTGTTTCATCAAATGACCTTAGAGGCGATAAATATATCGCCTCTAAGGATTTAGGTAGCAATAAGCCGATTAATTAACGACTTTATTTAATTGACGACTCTATGGCCGCGGTTACGTAAACAAGTGCGGAAAGCTCTTTTGAAGGCTTCCTCGGCCTCGAAGCCTTGTTTAGCACCGCCGCCGAAACCGCCGGCCGCCGCGCCGATCGCAGCCCCTTTGCCGGGATCACCGGTAAAGGCGCCGACAGCAGCACCGCCGGCCGCGCCAATCAAGCCGCCGACACCCGCGCCGATAGCGGTTTCCTTAGCGGTACCGCCTGCTGCCTCACGAGCCAATTGTTCGCATTCGTAAAGGTCTTGATTCAAGCGATAAGCATTGGGGCTATCGTAAGTATCGACCGTGGGTGTCCAACCGGTTTGAGATGCACAAGCCGAAAGTAACAGTCCACCGATCATGGTGATTCCAAGTGTCGATTTTTTCATAAATATACCTCTTTGTTGAGTTTATAGCTGGAGCAAAAATAAAACCTTATATATGAATAAAGAATGAATTATATCGATTAAAGTTCCCTTAAAACGGATACCGGCGGTTTGTCGACTACATGCCTAACGCCCCAGAAACCTGCGAGTCCGATAAAAAAACCGCTAAGCGTAGGCATGACCAACCATAGCAGAAAATTGGGCCGGTAATTCAAGTGCAGCACTTCGGTATATAACGCGAAAAGCACGATTTCGGACAGGCCGATCGCCAAAATCCCCGCACTAAAACCCAATAGCGCAAATTCGATTATATGCGTCTTCCTTAAAAATTGCCGATGCGCCCCTAGCGTTCGCATCAGCGCACCTTCATGAATGCGTTGGTCTAACCCGGCTTGAACCGCCGCGAACAGCACGGTAAATCCGGCCAGTAGTGCGAAATATAACAAATAGTTGATCGCTTGGGTTAGTTGCGCCAAGATCGTTTGGAATTGTTTGAGAATCAAATCCACTTCCAGAACGGTTACACTCGAGTAGCGTTTGACCAGTTCATTCAAGAAATGTTTTTGATTTTCCGGCAAATAAAAACTGGTCATCGAGGTGCTGGCAAATCCGTCCAAGGTTCCCGGCGAAAAAATCATATAAAAATTAGGCTTCATCGTATCCCACTTAACGCTGCGAATATTGACGACTTTCGCTTGCAATTGTTCGCTGCCGATCGTAAAAGTCAGCTTGTCGCCGAGCTCCACGCCTAGACTCGAAGCCAATTTTTGCTCGATCGACACCAAACCCGGGCTATCATTCGTCCACCACTTGCCGGATAGAATCTTGTTTTCATCCGGCACCTGCTCCGACCAGGTTAGGCTCAAGTCGCGATGCGTGGCTTGTTCGCCTTGGGAATCCTTACTGACGATTTTCTGCACCGGAATGCCGTTGATTCGGACGAGTCGTCCGCGAACGATCGGATAAAAGCGGCTGCCGGTCAGGCCTTGGTCATCCAAATCCTGCTGGAAACCGGCTTGTTGTTCGGGAAAAATATTCAACACGAAATGGTTCGGCGCCTGTTCCGGCAACTGACGTTGCCAATCAGTCAATAAATCGTTTCTGACCGTGAAGCTCAAGGTCATCGCCACCAGCGTGATGCTAAATGCCAAAATCTGACTCACCGATGCCTGCCGGTTACGAATCAAACCTTGCACGCCGAAACGCCAAGTTAGGGGCAAACTGGGCAACAATTTTTGACAGGCCCAAAGGATTCCGTAAACCGCGCTGCCCAATACGAGTAACGCGATCAGGCCGACGCCGATGATGATGCCGGTCATTTTAAAATCTTCGGTATAACGCCATATCAAAACCGCGATAATAGCGATCGCCAAACCGTAAATCAGCCAAGCCGCGGACGGTAACGGCTCCAGATCGCGGCGCAACACGCGTAGCGGCGACACCCGTTTGAGTCTCAGCAGCGGCGGTAGAGCAAAACCCAACAACACCGCCATGCCCGTCGCGAAACCGAAAAATACCGCAAACCAGCTCGGCGAGGCGATGGCATCCGGTAACAAATCATGCAAAAGATGAAACAGCCCGGCCTGCGCAAACCAGCCTAGAAGACAACCGATGGCGCTGGCCAACATTCCGAGAATAAAAAACTGACTACCGTAAAGCCATAAAATTTCTTTTTGCTTCAAGCCTAAGCATCTCAATACCGCCGTGGCATCGAAATGACGTTCGCTATACCGGCGCGTTGCGGCGGCAATCGCAACGCCGGCGATCAAAATCACGACAATGCTGGACAGACCTAAGTAACGCTCGGCCCGATTTAGCGCATTGCCGACTTCAGGGCGGTCTTGATGAATATCCATGATACGCTGGGATGGATTCAGCTGCGGCTTGACCCAACGATTGAATGCCATGATGCTCTGCGCCTCGCCGGCAAACTGAAAGAAATAATGCACATGACTGCCCGGTTGTATTACTCCCGTAGCAGGTAAGTCGTCGGCATGCATCATGACCCGCGGGGACAGGCTGTAAAAATCGCCCCGCTTGTCCGGCTCGTAAGTCAAGACACGGCTGATCGTCAACGCTTTTTCGCCGACCGTCAAGGCATCGCCGATTTGCAAATGTAGTGCCGACAGCACGCGTTTTTCAACCCATACCGACCCCGGCTCAGGTCCGGAAGCCACTATTTGCTCGTCGCTGAAATCGGCGCCGGTGACCTTTAAAAAACCGCGTAACGGATAACGGGGACTGACCGCCTTCACGCCGGCCAGCAACAGTTCGTCGTTTTCCATCAAGACGCTTGAAAACTCGGCGGTTTCCGAACGGGTCAAGGCCAATTCGCCGGCCTTTTTCAGCCATGTGCCGGAAATGCGTTCGGGACTCGTTATTACCAAATCGGCCGCGAGAAAATCGGCGGCTTGTAAGGTCATCGTACGATGCAGGCGATCGGCGAATAGCGTAATTGCAGTCGAACTGGTCACGGCGATGATCAACGCGGCAATCAGAATCGTGAGTTCGCCGGAACGGCTATCGCGAAACAACAAGCGTAGCGCCAGATTAAAACGCGTCATACCAGTCTCCCGGCATCGAGTTTAATGCTGCGCCGGCAGCGTTCGGCCAAATGGCTGTCATGCGTGACCAATATGAGCGTGGTGCTGTTTTCTCGGTTCAATTCGAACAATAAATCGATGATTTGTTCGCCGGTTTTACTGTCCAGATTGCCGGTCGGTTCGTCGGCGAATAAAATAGCCGGCCGCGTCACGAAAGCGCGGGCCAACGCGACGCGCTGTTGTTCGCCGCCGGAAAGCTGCCTTGACGTATGATTGAGCCGGTGGCTTAATCCCACCCTGCCGAGCAAATCGGCGGCCAAAACACGCGCATTTTTGTTGCCGCCCAACTCCAACGGCAACATCACATTTTCGACAGCGGTCAACCCCTGCAACAATTGAAACGACTGAAACACAAAGCCGATCAACTCGTTACGTACCTCCGCCCGCCCGTCTTCATCCATCGCCGTCAAATCGCGACCGTCAATCGTCACGGAACCGCTTGTCGGCGTATCGAGCCCGGCCAACAAACTCAATAAAGTCGATTTGCCGGAACCGGACTCGCCGACCACCGCGAGACTCTCTCCCGGTTTGATTTGTAAATCGACCGATGCCAAGATATGTAAGGTGCCATCCGAAGTTTGCACGGTTTTACCGAGATTTTCGGTGACGATAATATCTTTTAACGTTCTTTCAGGTTGAGTCTTTGTCATGTTTAAATTTTTGCTTGCAGTAATAATAGCGTTAAGTTCAGCGGTCGTGTCGGCTGAAACGATTGTCGTATTAGGCGATAGTATCAGCGCCGGATACGGAATAGAAGCGGGGAAAGGCTGGGTCGATTTACTTCAGAAAAAGCTGGAGGCCGAAAAGTTCCCGCATCAGGTGGTTAACGAAAGCATCAGCGGCGATACCAGCGCCGGCGGATTGGCGCGCATCGACAGCGCGTTGGCGCGGCATAGCCCGGAATGGGTGCTGCTGGAGCTTGGCGGCAACGACGGTTTAAGAGGATTGACCCCCAAGCAAATGCACGACAACTTGAATGAAATCGTCAAGCGTTCGAAACAGGCCGGTGCGCAAGTTTTGCTGCTAGGCATGCGCATGCCGCCGAATCTCGGTAAACGCTATATTGAAATTTTTTACCAGGTTTATCCGGAACTGGCCAAAGAACACGACCTGCCTTTCGTGCCTTTTATACTCGAAGACGTGGCCCTGAAAGCAGAACTGATGCAGCGCGACCGAATTCATCCGAATGCCGACGCACAACCGATTATCGCCGAAAAAGTATGGGAATATTTAGGTCCGCTGTTAAAATGACAAGCCTTATTTCGGGTTTCCACCCAGCCGATTCACTCCAATAAATATAATAACGAGATCATTGATGAATGCCTTAACTCTGGAAAAAGCCAATCAAATCATTCATGTCGCATTAACCAATGCCCGCCAACTCAACTTGGAACCGCTGACCGTGGTCGTATTGGACGAAGCCGGTCATCTCAAAGCGATGCAACGTGAAGACGGCGCCACGATGATTCGAGAGCAAGTCGCGATCGCCAAAGCGTGGGGCGCGGTTAACATGGGCATGTCGTCGCGAAATCTTGCCGCCGTCGCCGAGCAACGCCCCGACTTCATGAACGCGCTGATCGGCTTGGCCGACGGAAAAGTCATGCCCGTACCGGGCGGCGTATTGATTCGTAATGCCGACCACAAAATTCTCGGCGCGGTCGGAATCTCCGGCGACGTCTCCGACCAAGACGAGCGCTGTGCGATCGCCGGAATCCACGCGGCCGGTTTATTTTGCTAAGGAACGAGCATGAAATAACTTCATTCTAATATCGCAAGGAAGGAGGATTCGATTGACAGATGTCGGCCGCACGCCCCGAAGCCTCCTTAGATAATACTGAAACAAAAACAAACCGCATCGTCATTCTTGTCGCATTGGTCGCCATGCCAATCGACTTATCTTCCCCACGCTAGTGCGCACTGCCATTAAGTTAAGCCGTTCGTGGTGAGCCTGTCGAACCATGGACGGCTTAACTTATCGACCCAGGATTTTTCCATTCACCCTTCGACAGGCTCAGGGCGAACGGAAAAATCCTTAACTTAATGGCAGTGCACGCTAGTGCGTGAATGTAGGCGAGTTTGCCCTGAATTGCGGGTGTGATGAGCTCGTGCGTCAAGTCGAGCAACCCCATGTCCCTATTGATCTCATTCACCACCAAACCGATCGCGCCGAATGAGCAAAGTATCGCATCCAGGTCATCGGCGTAACCGCCACCGCCGAGCCCAAAATTCTGAGCGGTATCTTGCACGCTCGCCACGTCGAGGTATTCCCTTTCTATTGAAAAAACGTCTAAAAATGAAAAGATATGGGGATATCTAGCGATGTGTTGTGAAGTTAAGCAATTTCCCTATAATGCAATGATTTACTTCAAATGAGACGAAAACGATGGCTACCTTATTCTGGCTACAGACAGGCGCCTGCGGCGGCGATTCGCTGGCGCTATTGAGTGCTGAATCACCGAGCCTCGAACAAATTTTTTCGGCTCACGGCGTTGAATTGCTATGGCACCCCTCGTTGTCCGGCGCGTCGATGCGCGAGCACGACGCGCTGCTCGAACGCATCGTCAACGGCGAACAAGCGTTGGACATACTTTGCGTCGAAGGCAGCATCGTCACGGCCCCGCGCGGTACCGGTCTGTACGATAGCTACCGCGGCCGGGCGCGCATGGACATCGCGCGTGAATTGGCAGAGCGGGCCGGTACGGTCGTCGCGATGGGCACCTGTGCTGCCTACGGTGGCGTTCATGCCGCGGCGCCGAATCCGGGCGATTGTATCGGCCTGCAATACAACCGTTCGACTCCGGGCGGTCTGTTGCCGCCGGAGTGGCGTTCGCGCGCGGGCCTTCCTGTCGTCAACGTCTCCGGTTGTCCGGCACATCCCCACGCCATGACCCAGACGCTGGCCTGGCTCGCCGCCGGACTGCCGTTGCCGCTGGACGAACTGAATCGTCCTAAGGCGTTCTTCAATACCGTCGTTCATCAGGGGTGTACGCGTAACGAGTATCACGAATACGACATCGAAGAAAACGAACCGGGCGGGCGCGCCTGTCTGTTTTTCAATCTCGGCTGCCAAGGGCCGATGACGCAGGCGGTATGCAACAGCGATCTGTGGAACGGCACCAGCAGCAAGACTCGCGCCGGCGTGCCTTGTTTCGGTTGCACGTCGCCGAGCTTCCCTCGCGACACCGATTTGTTCCTGACTGAGAAAATCGGCGACATTCCGTTGCGCTTGCCGCTGGGCGTCGAACGTCCCCGGTACATGGCATACAAGAATCTTGCCCGCGCCGCTGCGCCGGAACGCGTCAAAGACAAGAAAATGGACGTTTGAGATGGCTACGATTGAAGTCAACATCAATTTGAACCGCGTCGAGGGAGACCTCGAAATCGCTTTGGTGCTCGACGACGGCGTCGTCACGGAAGCTCGGACCGTCGGCACACTGTATCGCGGTTTCGAGCAGATCATGATGGGCAGGGCGCCCCGCGATGCGTTGGTGATCACGCCGCGGGTCTGCGGCATTTGCGGCACGGCTCATCTTTACTCGGCAGTGCTCGCGCTCGAACATGCCTGGCGGACGCCGGTGCCGCCGAATGCGACGCGCATCCGCAATCTTTGCCTGATTGCCGAAGGTATACAGAACGATTTACGTCAAACCTTTCTGTTTTTCGCGCCCGATTTTTGCCATCGGCGTTATAGTCAGCACAGCTGGTTCGACGATGCGGTCGACGCTTTCGAACCGTTTCGCGGTTCGATTTATCTCGAAACGTTGGCTCAAACGCGGAAAGCGGTCGAAATCGTCGCGCATTTCGGCGGGCAATGGCCGCATTCATCCTATATGATACCCGGCGGCGTGACGACGCCGGCCGATCTGCGCCGGCTGTTGGCCTGCCGCTCGGTATTGGATGAGATTCAGCGCTGGTACGAACGGCGCGTCATCGGCGCTTCGCTCGACGATTGGCTGGCCTTGGAAGATGCCGAGCGCTATTTCGCTTGGCTCGATACGCCGGCGCATGCCGGCAGCGCGCTGGGTTTGATGAGCCGCGCGGCCCGCTCGCTCGGCCTACACCTGTGCGCCTCGGGTACGCCGCACATGCTCAGCTATGGCGCCTGGTGCGATCCCGACAGTTGGTCCGCGCCGCACGACGCGCGTGTGCTGCCGGGCGGTTTCTACGACGGCGGAAGCGGCACGGTCGGGCCATACGATCAACAACTGATCAATGAGCACGTTCGTCATTCCTGGTTCCGGCCTTATGACGGCGGGCGGCATCCGTGGAACGGCGAAACCGTCCCCGATTTTCAGCCGAACAGCGACCGCTACACTTGGGCGAAGGCTCCGCGCTACGGCGATAAGGTGGTGCAGACCGGACCGGTGGCCGAGCTGCTGATCGGCGGCGATGCACTGATTGCGTCGCTGCACCAAGCCGAAGGCGGCAGCGCTTGGCTTCGGCAATTCGCGCGGGTCAGGCGAATCGCCGTCGAATTGAAGCAAGCGCGACTGATACTCGACGAGTTAACAGCGAATCTACACGAGCCGCATATTTTGAATCCGGCCAAAACACAGGAAACCGACGGAGAAGGATACGGTCTGATCATGGCCGCGCGCGGGGCGCTCGGGCACTGGCTCAAAATCAAAGACGGTGTCATCGAAAAATATCAAATCATCACACCAACCGCGTGGAACGCCTCTCCTAGAGACAGCGGAGGCTTGCCGGGGCATTGGGAGCAAAGCCTAGTCGGACTGAGCGTTCAGGATCCGGACGATCCCGTAGAAATCGGGCATGTCATTCGCTCCCACGATCCGTGCCTAGTGTGCACGGTACATGTGCTGAACACCGGCACGAGGCTACGTTTCGGGCCATGAGTAATCGGCAATTATGTCATATCGTTTGCTTCGGTAATCCGCTCCACGGTGATGACGGTTTCGGTCCGGCGGTTTACCAACGGCTAGCGGCGCTGCCGCTGCCGGATAACGTGCGCGTGTTCGACGCCGGAACGCCCGGTCTGGCGGCATTAGCGCTATTTCAAGGATGCCATGAGGTGATGGTCGTCGACGCCGTCGCATCGGGCGGCATACCAGGGAAATTAAGCCGATTATCGCCGAATGTTGTTACGGCCGAAATCACGTTACCGGGCCACGGCATCGGCGTAGGCTATTTGTTAAAGGCCGTTGCCGCGTTGCCGGACTGCCCACGCATCGAGATCATCGCAGCGGAAATCCTTGGAGCGGCACCGTTCCGTCCGGGCTTGTCAAAACCGGTGCGCCAAGCTGTCGACGATGCCTTCGTTCTACTGGAAAAATATGCCGAGCAAGTTTCCCGTCAATGAATCGCACCTAAATGAGGAACTGACGCGTTTGCGGGTCGAATTCGAAGCGCTTCGAATCGCCAACGCGGCGCTCGAGCAACAATTGTCGATCGACGCCAAGCAGGCCGATTCGATGCTGCGGGTGCTCGAAATACGTAGTAACGAGCTAAAGGAAGCCAACCTACATCAGCTGAATCAAAGTAATTTCATCCGTCGCGTCATGGATTCGACCGGCGCGATGATGATCGTGCTGGGACCTGATGGGCATATACGCCAAGTCAATCGGCGTTGCGCGCAGGAGTTGACCGGAACCGATTCGATTCCGGACAATCGCGTGCTGGACGACTGGTTGCATCCCGACGAACGACAAGCGCTTGTCGCACAAGCGATCGGTTTGCCGTGGCCCGTTTTTTCTCCGCTGTTTGAAGTCGTGCGGCGTTCGGGTTCCTATGCCGCTGAGCACCGTCTGGGAAGCCGCGACGGAAGCTATCGCCATTATTGGTTTGAGGCGAGTCTGCAACACAACCCTCAAGGCAAAGAAGAAGGCGCCGTCATTTGCGCGAGCGATATCACGCGGCTCAAACAACAACAAGAGCGATTGAGCCGAAGCGAAAAACGCCTGAAAGAGGCGCAAAAAATCGCCCGCCTGGGGCATTGGGAAATGGATTTGACGTGCGACAAACTCACTTGGTCGGAGGAAGTGTGTATTATTTTCGAGCTCGATTCGGCTTCGATACCCCGTAACTATGCGGACTTTCTCGAACTCGTCTATCCAGCCGACCGGGCCGCAGTCGACCGGGCTTTCACATCCGCCCTAAGCACGCATGGTTCTTACGACATCGAACATCGTCTGTTAGCGGCCGGCGGACAAATTAAGTGGATACACGAACGGTGCGTCATCTACTATGACGATGCCGGGCGGGCTTTACGGTTGGTCGGAACGATTCAGGATATCACCGAGCAACGCTTGGCCGAAGAGCAGTTGCGTCTTGCGGCGAGCGTCTTCGACAATAGCCTGAATGGCATTCTAATCACCGATGCGAATACGCGCATCGTCAAGGTCAACCGCATGTTCAGCGAAGTCATGGGCTATTCGTCCGACGAGGTGTTGGGACAAAAACCGAGCTTGCTGAAATCCGAGCACCACGATAAGCAATTTTATCGCAGTCTGTGGGCCGCACTCGAACGGGACGGCAAATGGCAGGGTGAGATTTGGGACCGGCGTAAGAACGGCGAACTGATACCACTGTGGCAAAATATATCGTCGGTGCGCGACGCCATCGGACGCGTGACGCACTATATCAGCGTCTTTTACGATTTAACCCAACAAAAGCAAAGCGCGAAACATATCTACCATCTGGCCTATTACGATGCCTTGACCGAACTACCGAACCGGCAGTTATTCAACGAGCGCTGCGAGCATGCACTGGAGAGGGCGAATCGCGACTACCATCCGCTGGCAGTTTTGTTTCTTGATCTGGACCGGTTCAAGCACGTCAACGACAGTCTCGGGCATCCGGCCGGAGACGAGCTTTTGCGCATGGTCGCACACGCAATCAAGAGTTCTTTGCGCCAAGACGATACGGTCGCGCGCTTGGGTGGCGACGAATTCATCATTTTGCTCGAAAATACCGGGAGCCGCTCCGATGTCGAACAGGTCGCCCGCAAAATCATTGCGTACCTCTCTAGACCTTTCATCGTTCAAGGCCATAAGCTGGAGATCGGCACGTCGATAGGCATCAGTTGTTATCCTGAGGATGGCAAAGACACCATGTCCTTAATCAAACACGCCGATCTTGCGATGTATCGAGCCAAGGAAAAAGGACGCGGTAATTTTCAGTTTTACGAAACGTATCTAACTACGCGCGCGAAAGAACGTCTTTTTCTCGAAAGTGAGCTGCGCGACGCACTGGAACGCCAGGAATTCCATCTTCATTACCAACCGCAATTCGCCTTATCCGGCGGCGAATTGATCGGAGCCGAGGCTTTATTGCGCTGGAATCATCACGAGCACGGCCTGATCGCGCCCGACAAGTTCATTCCGATCGCCGAGGAATCGGGGCTGATCGTCGCGATCGGCGAATGGGTGCTATCGGCCGCATGCAGTCAAGCCAAGGCATGGCTCGACGCCGGTTACGCATTCAAACAGGTCGCGGTCAATCTGTCCGGCGCGCAGATCGAACGCAGCGATATTTTGGCAACGGTCGGCAACGTCCTTGCAACAACGGGACTGCCTCCCCAGCACCTAGAGCTCGAAATCACCGAAACCTATATCATGCGTCAAGCGAAACAGAACGTTCGTATCATGGAAGAGCTTCGCGCATTGGGTGTGAGCCTGGCGATCGATGATTTCGGAACCGGGCAGTCGTCGCTCAGTTATTTGAAACGCCTGCCGGTCGACAAGTTGAAAATCGACCGCTCATTCGTGATGGATATTCCGCAAGATAGCAATGATATGGCCATTACCCGAGCGATTCTCGCACTCGGACACAGTTTGAAACTAACCGTTTTGGCCGAGGGTGTCGAAACCGCAGAACAAGCGGCTTTTCTTAACGAATTAAAATGCGACGAAGTGCAGGGCTATTATTACAGCCGCCCGCTGGACGCCGAAAGCTTCCGGAAGCTATTGGCCAAGCAAAAGTTCGATGCAGATCTTTTTGATTGAAGCCGGGTACGCTAGGTGAGGGGCCAGCATGGAGCTGGCATAGAGCCTACATGGACGTATTCACGGCGTCCTTTGACGGGGACCCCGGTGCCGAATTTTGAACTCCGATGGGTATAGTCATCGCGATATGGATACATACTTTGGGAGATAGGTGTCTATTTGCTTCTAGATGAAAGAAAAATGAAAGGAAAAATGGATAAATTTATATTCGAAGACGCCAATTAATGAAGTCTTTGGAAAATCATGCAGGGTATTTTTATGGAGTAATTTTTCGTAAATCAAGATTAGGCGGGCTGAAATAAGTAGCGGAATGCCGAAATTTGAAATGCGGAAATTATGTCCGGATTAACCCGAATGGCAATGAAAAATATGGAAGTTTAGCCTTGCCATTTTTTGCAAAATAATGTTCTTTCATCCTCTAGGAGGTCATTATGATTCATGCGAACAAGTTGCATAAAATATTTCATCAACGTGCAGTTTTGAAAGCCGGATCTGAAGATCAGTCGCACTTGAAACAATCAACAGAACCGAAAGCCGATACAATGTCGATTTTCGAAAAGATTGTCAGAAAAGAGTGCAGAACCTTGATTCGATATATTTTCCATAACGCTGGTGGCCGATAACGGTCCCAAAGGGAGCAGGTTAAATTATTAATTAAACCTGCTCCCTTCATGTGTAAATGCTTGACTGCAAGCCCCGCTTTGTTGATATCAAATGTAAATCCTGACCTTTAGCTCAATGGAAGTGAGCATGAGTTTTCCGAAAATACGCTATCCTTAAAAAACCTGACACTAAACCAGGAGATGCGGCGATGGACCGCTTTGAACGAATCTACCAATTACACACCATCCTATCCGGTCGCCGAACGCCGATTTCCAATGCCCAATTACAGGAAAAACTCGAATGCAGCGAAGCGACCGTAAAGCGGTTGCTAACACTCATGCGCGACCACTTCGACGCGCCGATCGCCTACGACCGTAAACGCAACGGTTATTATTACGACACCGAAGCCGGCGAACACCCTTACGAACTGCCCGGCTTATGGTTCAATGCCGAGGAATTATGGGGCTTGCTGACCTGCCATACCATGCTGCGCAAAATATCGCCGGGCCTGTTCGGCGAGCAAATCGCACAACTGCAAAACCGGATCGAAAAACTTCTCGCGTTAGATCGAAGCAGCGCAGAACGCAAACTGGAATGCATCAAAATCATCCCGATCGCCTCGCGACAAAAAGTTCGAAATCCATGGTTCGCCAAGATCGCAGGCTCGCTATTCGATAATAAACGCCTCGATTTGGTCTACGACGCGCGTAGCGACGGACAAATAACCACACGCAGCGTATCCCCGCAAAATCTAGTTTACTACCGGGACAACTGGTACCTTGACGCGTGGTGTCACTTTAGAAGAGAACTGCGCACCTTCGCACTGGAACGCATTAAAACCGCCGCCCGCCAAGAAATACCCTCCCAAAACGTCGATCGACAGCAACTCGAAGATTATTTCAGTTCCTCCTACGGCATCTTCTCCGGCAAAGCCGAACACACCGCAAAACTGAAATTCACGCCCGAACGCGCCCGCTGGGTCGCCGACGAACAATGGCATCCGAAACAAACCGGCCGCTGGCACGAAGACGGCAGTTACGAGCTGAACATACCGTTCGGCGATCACCGCGAACTATTAATGGATATTCTCCGCCACGGCGCCGAAGTCGAAATTTTGGAACCTGCCTTTTTACGCGAAGCCGCGATCGAGCAAATTCAAAAAATGGCGAAAATTTATCAAAAAGAATAAGTACCGTATCACGCTTTGATACGGTGGCTATGCATAATGACCAACAAGACCGTTAGACGAGGACGATATGAATCAAGCGCTGTATTACCGATACTGGGGTAAAGCCAGGCCGGATGCGGAAAATGCCGATGGTCCGGCCTATCATTTGTTGCCGTATCATTGTTTGGATGTGGCGGCGGTGGCTGATCAATGGTGGGAAAGTAGCGCTCCACTTCGACAGCAATTCAGGCAATCAATCGAGGTAGAAACAGAAGAAAAAGCCTATGCCTGGCTGATGTTTTTTATCGTTTTGCATGACTTGGGTAAGCTGGATATTCGGTTTCAGATGAAATCGTCCGTCACGATGCAAAAGTTACAAACCGATATATACACCACTCTTAATAGCTTAGTGGATACCAAGTACGATCACGGCTGTAATGGCTATGGTTGGTTTGAGCAAGAAGTTTCCGAATATGGTTTTGATTGTATAAGTGAAAATGAAGCCATGGACTGGATGCGGGAAGTGGCAGGGCATCATGGGCGCATTCCTGACAACGATTCGTTGGTAGAGCCTGCGTTTATTAGTGATGACATTAAGCGACAAGATAAACAGGCACGCATTGAATGGGTGCAAAGTCTTAAAAAACTGTTCTTGGAGCCTGCTGGCTTGGAATACAGCGACATCCCAGAGACCATGCCACGCATGCTTGCAGGATTTTGTAGCGTCTGTGATTGGATAGGATCATCGAATGATTATTTCCCCTATCAAACGGCAATACAAACCGATCTAAAAAGCTATTTTGATTCGCGTTTACCTGCCGCCAAAAATGCACTAAAGGCGTTCGGTGTGTTGTCGAAAGTGAGCGGTAAAGGGGGCATGACTGTTCTATTCCCAGACTACAAGCCACAAGGTTTACAAACAGTAGTTGATAGTTTTCCTCTTGAACAAGGATTAACGATTATCGAAGCACCTACCGGCTCTGGAAAAACCGAAGCTGCATTAGCTTACGCATCAAAATTATTAACGTCCAAAACTGGATATGGCAGCAGTATCATCTTTGCATTGCCGACCCAAGCCACTGCCAACGCAATGTTGAAGCGATTAGAAAAGGTTGCCGATAAATTATTTGATGGCGGTGCAAGCGTAGTTTTGGCGCATGGCAAAAGGGATTTAAACTCTGACTTCAAAGCCATTCTGGCAAATTCCCGATTGACAGCCCAAGGCGCTGAAGAAGCGCTGGTACAATGCTCAGAATGGCTGGGAGCGAGTAAAAAGAGATCATTTTTAGGGCAAATGGGCGTATGCACCATAGACCAAGTTTTATTATCGGTGCTGCCGGTGCGCCATCAATTTGTCCGTGGCTTTGGTATTCAAAAAAGCATTTTAATTATTGATGAGGTTCATGCCTATGACAGCTACATGTACGGTTTACTATCTGAAGTACTTAAGCGACAAAAGCAAGCCTCCGGGAGTGCTGTTTTATTGTCCGCGACATTGCCGCATCATCAAAAAGCCAAATTATTACAAAGCTGGGGTGTTCAATCGGGACAGAAAAATCCGGCGTATCCGTTAGTGACCCATGCGTCTGCCAATCAAATTTCTCCCTTTGAATTGCCGGAATCCGAGCAAACTGCTGAACGCATTGTAAATGTTGAAACATGGCGGGCTGAGCAGCTCGTTTTATCGGCAGAGCAGTTGGAAAAAATCGTTCAAGCCGCTGAGCAAGGTGCGAAAGTTGCTGTAATCTGCAATCTGGTTAGCGATGCGCAACATTTTTCCCATCAGTTAGCCGCATTAACGACGATTCCAGTTGATTTATTCCATTCGCGCTTTCGATTTGTTGATCGTCAGAAAATAGAGCAAGAAATTTCCCGCTATTACGGTAAGAATGAAAAAGAACGTGCGTCAGGTGGGCGAATTTTGGTGGCAACCCAAGTAGTTGAACAAAGTCTCGATTTAGATTTTGACTGGATGTTGACTCAGCTTTGTCCGGTCGATTTATTGTTCCAGCGTTTGGGTCGACTGCACCGGCATCAACGCTATAACAGACCGCTAGGGTTTGAACATCCACGGTGCGTGGTGATTGTGCCGGCTACAGAGACTGTCTACGGTGATACCCGCTATGTTTATCAAAATCTAAGGGCCTTGTGGCGAACAGAACAATTTCTGAAAAATAAAGTAATTGTCTTTAGTTCAAATCAGGAAGATTTAAGAGCTTATACCGCATATCGGGATTGGATAGAAAAGGTTTACCGTGAAGAAGCATGGGGCGATGAGCCGGAAGCAGTAGAAACAGCCTACCAAAAATATTCAGATGAAGTAGTTGGCGTTCAGCGCATGATTGCAAACATGATAATTCATCGGAAGGTTGAGGAGATTAAAAGCGATGAAAGCGATAAAGCCGGATCACTGACGCGTGACGGTGAAATGAGTTTAACCATTATTCCGGTCATTAAAAAACAAGGCAAGTTTTTTACCTTAGACGATGTTGATTTGGAGGGCTTGGAAAAATGGCAGTATTGGGAGGCGATCAACTTGAACTCGGTTTCTGTCACTCAGAGATGGCAGGATCAACTGCCTAAAGCAGATGCTAGAGGATTGCGCTTTTTACCGATGGTTCTTGAAAAAGGACACTGGATTAGTCGGCTGGAAAAGGTTGCGTTTATTTATTGTAAAGAGATAGGTTTGGCGATAAAGAAAACGTAAGGAACAGCGGTTTTGACCGTATCTTACAAATCGCGCCTAATTTTGGACTGGAGAAAAAATGAATTTACTGATTGATAATTGGATCCCCGTATCGTTAAACGGTGAAGCGCAACGAATTTCCTTAAAACAGTTGTTGTGCGATAAGCAAAAACAAGATTGGCATTTAGCGGTTTTGCGTGACGATATGGATCTCGCTGCCTTGCAGTTACTTGTTTGCTTGGTGCAAGTAGTGTTGATGCCGGAAGATGCAAAAGCCTTGAAAAAACGCTGGTCTGAACCGATGCCTGAACTAGAGTATGAGCAGGCCATACAACCATTTATCAGCTGGTTTGATCTGCTTCACGCCGAGACACCTTTTATGCAAAGCGCCACAGTGACACCGGAGAAAGGCAATAAAAATTGGGCATCGTTACAGAAACTGTTTATAGGTTTGCCTGAAAAAACCAGCACCAGTGCATCATCTAATGGTTTTTTTAACACGCCTGACGAGATTCAGGCTGTTCATTTGGGCGATGCTGCCATTGCTTTATTTCAGCAAGCGACTAATGGTTTTAGCTTAGGGGGCGCGGCATTTTCAGTAGGTTTAAAAGGCTCAATGCCGTTAACAACCCTAGTTTTAAGTGAGAATTTAAGAAAAACCATTTGGACAAACGTACTGAGTAAAGCGTTTTTACAGGAGAAAGCCCCCGAATTATTGAGTGCAGAGATTCGGCAGCCCACTTGGGTTATTCAGCCGCATACAGACAAACAAGAACACGCGCTGCAAATCGGCTTGTTGCGAGGTTTATTCTGGCAACCTGCAAAAATAAAGTTGGAAGTTAAAAATGATTTGGCCACTGGCTTTTTTAAAAATGCCGGCATGTGTAGCGTTCCAGGCTTTTGGCAACACCCCCATACTCCGATTGACATACTACGGCTACACACAGGCAACGCGAAAGAAAAACCCTTTCTTTCAGCTCGCAATGATTTGCCGTTATGGGGGCAAATGTTGTGTTTTTTCTATACGAACAAGCAATTGAAAATAGTTGATGCACAGCAAGAAGGTACAAGTTGTGCGTTGGTCGTACAGCAATATCAAGATAACAGCACTTGGCGGGGGCGTAATATCAAATTAGCCGTAGGCGGTTATGTTAAAGGCGGGAGCGCAGAAAGTCTGGCCGGACGTAAACATGAAACTTATAGTCTTTCTACCAATTGGGAAAATAAAAGTGCTGAAATGGATCATTTAATTAAGATGGGACTTGAAGTTTACAAAAAATTGGATTGGGCAATGAATGAATTTGCTCGTATCGCCATAGATAAGGGCAAGCATAAAGGCAAAGAATCGGGTTTTAAAAAAGCAGTAAAAGGTAAAGCCAAGCAAGCGTATTTCGAAAACTCAGAAAGTATGATGCACAGTATTTTAAGAAAATTGGCCTGGGAGGACATAGCGTCTTATCAAAAACAATTTGCAGCTTTAGCTCGGAAAATTTTTGAACAAATTATGGAACCTTATGAGCATGAACCTAAAATGCTACAGGCCATTATTGAAAGCCGCGCCCTGTTAAACAATAGGCTAAATAAAATGGGAGCAGTACATGACTAAGCCGGAAAATGATTATTTAAAGTTAGTAGAACGCTATAAGCAACTGGATAACGGCCAGAAGGCCATGTTACGGCGTACAACCAGTCCTGATGATATGCCGGGAATTGCTGCGTTCTATCAATTAATCAACGCGACTAAATTTCAATTAAAACAACACGAAAAACAGGCAGCGCAGGTGGTTTATTTTTTACCTTGGGTGCAACAGCGAACTAATGGCACACCACTCGGCAGATCATTACAAGAGCATGGCATTAGCGAGAAACGCTTGTTTTTAGTGGTACGTAGAGAATCTCCTGATGATTTGATTCAGTTAAGGCGGGTTGTGCAACAAATAAAACCCATTGCTTATGCCGACTGGACAGAGCTGGGTAATCTTCTGTTTTATTGGGGGAAAAAGAACAAGCACCAATTGATGCGTGATTTTTATATTTCCTTATCATCCCAAACCCAAGAAACAACAGAGGTTTGATCATGCCTATCATCAGCCGTTTTTTAGGCATCATTATTACCATGTATTGGTCAGATCACAGCCCGCCCCACTTCCATGCCAAATACGGCGAGTACGAAATTATCGTCACCATCGATGGCGGCATTGTTGAGGGTAAGTTCCCAAAACGAGCGTTAAAACATGTGTTGGAATGGTTGGATTTGCATCAGGAAGAACTATTTGAAAATTGGCGTTACTGTCAACAACGCGAGCCTTTAAAAGAAATAGCCCCTTTGGAGTAACCGCAATGATATTACACGTTATCGATGCCAAGCATCTGCAAGATTACCGAATATGGCTCAAATTTAACGATGACGTAGAAGGCGTTGTCGATTTAAGCAACGAATTGTGGGGAGGTATGTTTGAACCGCTTAAAGATTTGAATGTGTTCAACCAAGTCAAATTAGATAAAGAACTCGATACTATTGTTTGGCCCAATGGCGCTGATTTAGCCCCTGAATTTCTGCATGAATTATTACAATCACAAGGAACCCTAAATGTCTGATAAAAACTTCGTCAATTACCACATCCTGATTTCTCATAATTCCTCCTGCCTAAATCGTGATGATATGGGGATGCAAAAAACCGCTGTTTTTGGCGGCACGCGACGGGTGCGGATTTCCAGCCAGAGTTTGAAGCGGGAAATGCGCAAGCCCCGTTTGCAAGAACATAGCAACAATTATTGGCAGCAAAACTTGGGAGAACCGTCTATCCGCACCCGCGATTTAAGCAAGTTGAACGAGAAGTTTATTGAAGAACTAAGTGACGAATTTGAGCCCGCTTTTGTTAGCGAAGCAATTGACCGCTTTGTGAAAACTGCTAAAGCGACTGCTGGCGAAGCCGACGCGTCAGACAATGGCGATGATCCAGCTGAAAAAGGGGCGGCCAAGAAAGCCAGCAAAAAAATTGCCGTTGCGCCTTGGGTAAGCAATGAAATTAGGGAAATTTGCCGTGTCATCAAAGCAGTTAAAAATGAAGGCTTATCAGCGGATGAAATGAAAAAGATTGAAGATACAAAAAAGAAGAAAGAGAACTTAGAGGATTTAATAGAGAAAGCGATTAACAAAAAAATAGAAAAACAATTGAAGGAGAAAGCCGAAGCCATCAACAACGCCCTCGCTTCCGCCGTGGACATTGCCCTGTTTGGGCGTATGACAACCGATGGCCTTATGAGCAAAGTTGACGGCGCAATGGCGGTCGCCCATGCCATCACTACGCATACCGTCGATGGCGATATTGATTGGTTTACGGCAGTTGACGATTTGATTCAAGACTCCGGTGAAACAGGTTCAGGCCACTTGGATACCCAAGAATTCAGCGCCGGTGTTTTTTACCGTTACGCTAGCCTTAACCTGTCGCTGTTGCAAAAAAACCTGGGTGTTGACCGTGCGCGGGCATTGGAAATCGCCAAACATTTTTTACATTTACTAGCCACCACTATTCCATCCGCTAAACAAAATAGTTTTGCCGCATTTAATCTTACCGATTTTGCCTGTGTATCGTTGAGTGATATGCCTATTTCCTTAGCCAATGCTTTTGAAGAACCTGTTGCAAGAGGACAAAAAGGTGGTTTTCGTAAACCATCAATTGATGCTTTTTGCGAATATAAACAAAAAACTGATGATATTTACGGTTTTAAAGACATGACTGTTTTTTTCAGTAGTGAAAATTGTGCTTTACCATCCACCCAACGCATGAAAACCTTAGCCGAGTTGGAGCAATGGTTACAAAATGACGGCAAGGTATAGATCATGCAGGATTACCTTATCATTAAATTGCAAGGCGCTATGCAGGCTTGGGGAGGACATACTTATGAAGATTATCGCCCCAGCTTAATATTTCCAACGCGTAGCGCGATTGTCGGCTTGTTAGGTGCGTGTCTTGGCATCGAGCGCGAAGAAATAAAATCCTTAAAAAAACTGGATAAGAGTTTTCAACTGACAGTTCGGGTTAATAAACGCAAAATTGCCCAGCGGAAAGGCGCAGAAGACAAACTCGTGTCAATGCAAAAAATCACTGATTTTCATACTGTGCAACATGCAAGAAAGGTTGACGGAAAAGCTAGGCCTGAAGCAATAGTTTCAAGGCGCGAATATCTTTGCGATGCTGAATTTACAGTAGCGCTAGCTTTTTCAGAAAATACTGATTATGACCTGGAGCGAATCAAGCAGGCAATCAAAAAGCCGGTTTACACACCGTTTCTAGGACGGCGTTCTTGTCCAATACAAAGCCCTCTATACGAAACAGTCGTGAGCGCACACAATGTACAAGCAGCCCTGAGTTTAATTGAGCCCTATCAAGGTACGCTTTACAGTGAAATAGCATTGGACGGTGGTACACCAATGATGGTGCGTGATCAACCCTTATTTGCTACTAACGTGCGCCAATTTAACAACCGAAAAATTTATATTTTAGGTTCGGGAGACAAGTATGTACCTGAGTAAAGTATTCATTGATTTTAAAAAACCGAAAAATATCTACCAGATACATCAAGACTTATGGAAATTGTTTCCAGGTCAAGACGATAAAGTGCGCAGCTTTTTATTTCGAGTTGAGCAGCAACAAGTGGGTGTAGGTGCATCTATTTTGATGCAGTCTGAAATAGCGCCAAGTGTTGGAAATAAACAGGTCAATTTGCTGGCTACGCGAGAGCTTCCATTAATCATAATTAAAAACCAGCGCTTGCGTTTCTTGCTGGTTGCCAATCCGGTTAGAACCATAAAAGATGAGCAAGAGAGAAAAAATAAAAAAGGGGAAATTAAATCTAATCGTGTGCCCCTGATAAAAGATGAAGACCGTCAAAATTGGCTAGAACGCAAACTGCAGTCATGGGCGCAGCTCGATAGTTTGGTTATTCGTCCTTGCCCTCCGTTGTACTTTTATAAAAAAGATGAAGAAAATCCAAAAGGTCACAGCGGCAAGATTGTACCTGTTACATTTGAAGGTGTTTTGATCGTACAAGAACCGGATAAATTTATTGGGCAAGTCCAACAAGGTATCGGCCCGGCCAAAGCCTTCGGCTGCGGCTTGCTGTCGGTAGCCAAAGTTTGATGATATAGTCGGCACGGCATGCCGAATGTAGGCGGCGAATATGAAAATCAATGCCAGATTAGACGATCAAAGCGAACAAGACTTACTTTTTATCCAGGAACAAACCGGCGAAACCGTAACCCGGATTATCAAGGAACTGCTGGCGGAAAAAGCCGAGTCGTTAAGGCAAAAAACTCACTCCGGCGCCAAGATGAAGGCTTTGTTGGAAAGCAATTTTGTCGGGTGAGCCGAAGGGCCGGAAGATTTGTCGGAAAACTATAAAGACTATCTTTATAACGGCTTGAAGGAAAAGCACGGTATCAATTGATATTCTCTCCATTGATATCCGAGACTTTCAAGCCTACCGTTGAAAAATCATAAACCTTTTCAAAACCGGTTTCTGATGCTTCGCCCGCTCAAATCCGTCGGCTGCGGCTTGCTTTCTGTTGCCGAGGGCTTAGTGTTATAGTCGACCGACAAAGAGTCGCATAGGAGATTTGAAATGCGTATTACCGCTCGAATTGACGAAGATTACGAACAGAAACTGAAAGCCATACAACGGAAAACGAATCTGAATACGACGGAAATCATCAAAATTGCCTTGGATTTACTTTATGAAAAAACGGAATTATCGGGCGCAGAAAAAAACCGGATGTTAATCGATAAGTTGGCCGGCATAGGCCATGGGCCAAGCGATGGTTCGGTCCGGTATAAAGAATATGTCGCAGAATATATCGATGAAAAACTGGGTCATCGCTGATACCGGTTTTTGGTATGCGTTGCTCAACAAGGATGACTCATATCATCTTAAAGCCGTTGATATGCTTGGCCGGATTGATGCCGGTTTGGTTTCGACTTGGCCAGTCATAACGGAAACCAGCTATTTTTTGCAATCGAGATTGGGGCAAAATCAAGCTTGTGCATTTCTCTCGACATACGATGAAGGCTTGTTCGACATTTACGAACTGCGTCCCGCTCACTTGAAACGGATGATAGTGTTGATGCAAAAATACGCCGACTTGCCGATGGATTTAGCCGACGCCTCGTTGGTTATTTTGGCGGAAGAATTGGGTCACGGACGCATTCTTTCTACCGATATGCGAGACTTTCAAACCTACCGTTGGAAAAATCGCAAACCCTTTCAAAATCTTTTGTTTCCGGATTCCTGATGTACAAGCAAGCTCATGTGAAATTATTACAACGCATTCAGGTCAATCAATATACACAAGCCGAAGCCGCTGTAGTCTGCGGCATGACGTTACTGCGGATTAACGATGTGTTGTGAGGGCGACTTTGCAAATTATCACTCGACGCCAAGCGAATATGGTAACGGCCTTGGGCTCCGGCTTAGAGTTCGTTAGGTTGCTGGTGATGATCTAATCCGGTCTGAAATTTAGACTTATTTGCGAGTATGCAGAATGAAATTGTCCGAAAATATAAAACCCATCAGTTACTTAAAAGCCAATGCCGCCGAGGTGATCGAAAAACTCAAAACCGACCATCAACCGCCGGTTATCACTCAAAACGGTGAAGCGGCCATGGTGATTCAATCGGTCGCCGATTATGAACAAACCCAAGAAACGCTGGCGTTGCTAAAGTTGTTGACCCAAAGCCAACAGGCGGCAGTAGAAGGAAAGACCGTCTCCAGTCAAGAGGCATTCGCAAGGCTACGCCAGCGCCGCGGATTGATATGAACTCTTCGGTCTGGCTATCCGTGCCGACCTTGTCTGATTTACTGTCGATCTTCGTAGAATCAAACAGCACCAGTAAACAGGTGCTAAAATCCGGTCTTAAAATCAGTAAGGATGAGCAGATGCAAACTAAATTTTCCGAAGATGTTATTTCGCTAAGCGATTTAAAGATAAATCCGGCCAAGGTGATTAATCAAGTAAAAGACACCCATCGGCCTATATTGTTAACCAGCCGGGGCCGTGGAGTCGCAGTGGTGCAAAATTTGGATGATTACGAAAAAGATCAAGAAGAGCGTGCCTTTATGAAAGCCGTCGCCCAGGGCTTGATGGATGTGAAAAATGGCCGAGTCATGGAGTTGGCGGAAGTCAAAACCAAGTTAGCTATTGACTAAATGAAACTACTGTTTGCCGATTCAGCCATTAACGATCTTATGGACATCAAAACCTACTATCGGGAGCAGGGGATCGAGCACATCGGCGAAAAGTTTGTTTCTGGGATCATTGCCCATCTTGAAGTCCTGATCAAACATCCCGAGATTGGCAGGATCGTGCCGGAATTTGCCGAGCCCAAAATTCGCGAACTTATCCACCCGCCTTTTCGAGTCGTTTATTGGTTGGACAATCCGCAAATCCATGTCGTTAGGGTTTGGCGGAGCGAACGATTGTTGCAACTTCCTGACCTAAACCAATCCTAGCCTATGCTTCCACCTTTAAAACCCATCGCCATGAAAGAACGCGTATCTATGGTCTTCATCCAGAAAGGCCAAATCGATGTCAAGGACGGCGCCTTCGTCGTCATCGACGAAACCGGTATCCGTACCCATATCCCGGTCGGCAGCATCGCCTGTATCATGCTGGAACCGGGCACTCGGATTTCGCATCATGCCGCAGCATTGGCCGCTAGAGCCGGTACCTTGCTGGTCTGGGTCGGCGATGCGGGCGTTCGGCTTTATGCTTCCGGACAGCCGGGCGGCGCAAGGTCCGACCGATTGTTGTATCAGGCCAAGCTGGCTTTGGACGACACAGCGCGTTTGAAAGTTGTTCGCAAAATGTACGAAATCCGTTTCGGCGAAAAGCCGCCCGAACGACGGAGCGTCGAACAATTGCGCGGCATTGAGGGCGCCCGAGTCAAAAAGACATATCAACTGTTGGCCAAGCAGGTCGGCGTCGAATGGAAGGGCCGCAAATACGATCCGTCGCAATGGGACAAAAGCGACATGCCGAACCGCTGCATTAGTTCGGCGACCGCTTGTCTTTACGGAATCTGCGAAGCGGCGGTATTGGCCGCCGGCTATGCGCCGGCGATCGGATTTATTCATACCGGCAAGCCCTTGTCGTTCGTTTACGATATCGCCGACTTGTTCAAATTCGACGATATCATTCCGCACGCTTTCAAAATCGCTGCGAAAAATTATCACGATCCGGAGCGTGAGGTGCGCCTGATGTGCCGGGATATCTTTCGGCAAACCAAAATCCTGAAAAAAATCATCCCGACGATCGAAGATGTCCTTGCCGCCGGCGAGTTGGAAATTCCGAAGCCGGCCGAAGAAAACATCGAGCCGGCAATACCGAACCCGGAAAACATCGGCGACGTTGGGCACCGAAGTTAGCGCTAAACTATTCGTAATTCGAATTTCGGCGCATTCGTGCTAACTCTCTCCCGAAACGAGCCGGGATAAGGGGAGCAAAAAACGAAATTTGAAGCGCGATAACAATATTTACTCACCACTCACCGAATCATCATGTTAGTCATTGTCGTTGAAAATGTACCGCCGAGACTGCGAGGTCGTTTAGCCGTCTGGCTCATCGAAATCCGAGCAGGAGTTTATGTCGGCGATTTATCGGTTAAAGTCCGCGAAATGATCTGGCAACAGATCGAGGCCGGTATCGAAGACGGCAACGCCGTGATGGTTTGGTCGACCAATACCGAGTCCGGTTTCGATTTCATGACGCTAGGCAAAAACCGACGCCTGCCGGTCGAGCTCGACGGGCTGAAACTCGTATCCTTTTATCCTATTGAAGACGATGAAGCCAAAGCTCTTTAGCATTCCCCACACCCGTGGGGATGAACCGCTCTTTAACAATCCGGAAATACCGAAAATAATCGGTAGAAATTTGCAGGTTGATTTTCTGTTTATCTAACAATCGGTTAAGATAAGTGCGTTCCCCACGCCCGTGGGGATGAACCAGATACGGCCTTTGCTGCCGGTACGGGTGTCAAGCGTTCCCCACGCCCGTGGGGATGAACCGCTTCTCAAGAAGGGCTTGGCATGCTGTTGGGGGCGTTCCCCACGCCCGTGGGGATGAACCGGATCAACGCCTCGACTGGATTGAACATCAGCGGCGTTCCCCACGCCCGTGGGGATGAACCGCTGCTATTGTGGGCATGGGTGCCGCTTTCCTAGCGTTCCCCACGCCCGTGGGGATGAACCGCTACTTTGGTATGTTGATCTGGACGACACCACGCGTTCCCCACGCCCGTGGGGATGAACCGCCATTTGCATCAGATACGGCTGAAAGTACACGGCGTTCCCCACGCCCGTGGGGATGAACCGTTGTTATCCCCGAAAATATACCGGCATACAGAGCGTTCCCCACGCCCGTGGGGATGAACCGTATACGCATTCGTCCGCTCGATACCCGTCGTCGCGTTCCCCACGCCCGTGGGGATGAACCGCGGCAGCGCTCAATGCAGTGTTAATCGCTATCGCGTTCCCCACGCCCGTGGGGATGAACCGACAAACCGAATCATGAACAAACATTATAAAAAGCGTTCCCCACGCCCGTGGGGATGAACCAGGTCCAGCGCCTTGCTCTTGCGGTTCATCTCCGCGTTCCCCACGCCCGTGGGGATGAACCGTTGTAAATGACGAATTCATGTGCGTTTGATTTGCGTTCCCCACGCCCGTGGGGATGAACCGGTGGGGATTGGTATTTAGACGGCATTGGTCGCGCGTTCCCCACGCCCGTGGGGATGAACCGCCTTACCGCTTGATCGATGTAGTACCATTCTTGCGTTCCCCACGCCCGTGGGGATGAACCGCGGTTGTTGGAGCGGTTGGAGTATTTGCAGAAGCGTTCCCCACGCCCGTGGGGATGAACCGTCATCCCGGCAAATCCGGCCGCACAAGAGGAAGCGTTCCCCACGCCCGTGGGGATGAACCGCGTTGGCGGACGCGGTCGAGGACACTAGCAAGGCGTTCCCCACGCCCGTGGGGATGAACCGCTTGATACCAGTCTTGGGATTCGACCGCTGAGGCGTTCCCCACGCCCGTGGGGATGAACCGTGGCTTTGAGTCTAGGTTATGCCCGTAGCCAAGCGTTCCCCACGCCCGTGGGGATGAACCGTCCGGCTGCGGTCGTGCGATCGGTTCTGGACGGCGTTCCCCACGCCCGTGGGGATGAACCGTTCTTTTCGGTTTTCAGCTTCTGTTTTTAGCAGCGTTCCCCACGCCCGTGGGGATGAACCGTATTTCACGGACGCGGGCCATTTCTATTATTAAGCGTTCCCCACGCCCGTGGGGATGAACCGCGATCGTGCGTTTTTGTTTTCCGCGCGCTGGCGCGTTCCCCACGCCCGTGGGGATGAACCGCAGGTTATTTCCAGGGCTACGACTGAGTTAGTGCGTTCCCCCCCCCCCGTGGGGATGAACCGCTCGTCGGCACCCAAATGATCAGACGCAACTTGCGTTCCCCACGCCCGTGGGGATGAACCGTCCCGATCAAATTGCCGAAATCAGTATTAGTGGCGTTCCCCACGCCCGTGGGGATGAACCGGACCCAACGCCTTTCATTCGAGCACCTCGCGTGCGTTCCCCACGCCCGTGGGGATGAACCGGGAAAAGGGGCCTTGTTCGTTCGCGAACATGACGCGTTCCCCACGCCCGTGGGGATGAACCGCCAGGATGACGAGAGCGCGAAAGCGGCTGCAGGCGTTCCCCACGCCCGTGGGGATGAACCGGTGCTACAGCGCGCGTCCGAAGAAGCCAACAAGCGTTCCCCACGCCCGTGGGGATGAACCGTCGGCGACCGAAATCCAGCCGGGACTAGCTATGCGTTCCCCACGCCCGTGGGGATGAACCGTAATACTAAGACAAGCCTAAGCCTCAAAATCGGCGTTCCCCACGCCCGTGGGGATGAACCAGAAGCGCAGCGCACGCACCAAAACAACCTGGCGCGTTCCCCACGCCCGTGGGGATGAACCGCAATTTCAGCATCAAGACAGAAACAAAGACCAAGCGATCCCCACACCTGTGGGGATATATTACTTGCCTGTTCTGTACCGGTAAATGTCAACGTAGTTGTCGCATGTGTTATTGAGACTTTATCAAATCTATGGCTAAAATGCTGATTTGATTATGACAAGGTACGCGACTTATGGCATTACCGAGAACTTTGGGACTGGGTAGCCCATTATTGAATTTACCTCGAAGCTTTAAACCCATTTCTTCCCCAACTGAGCAACCGGTTTTCAGGCTTTCTCTTCGGCAACAGATGTTTTCTCTGGGGCTTTTATTTACGCTCAGTTTATTGGCTGCACTGGCTATGGCGGCTTATTTTTATCCGAGCATTGCGAGCAATGACAAAGTAGTCGCGAACATCGTTCGTAATATCGGCTTCGGCGGCGGCGTTTTCGGCTTTAGTTTGGTATTACTGACCGCTTTTTATCGGCACTGGGCGTCTGTAACCGCGCCGTTATATGCCTTAGCGGGCGGGGTGTTCATGAGCGGATTGGCGCTTTCACTTGAACAACGCTTTCCTGGCATTGCCGTACAGTCTTTGGTTGTGACATTCAGCATCGCTTTGGTAATGTATGCGTTGTATGCGACCGGTGTGATTAAAGTAACGCGAAAACTTTTTGTGCTGATTTACGCCGCGACGGCTACTATCGCGCTGGTTTATTTGGTGGGATTTACCGCATTGCTTGCCGGTGTGCCCTTGCCTTTTTTGCATGGTGCCGGTGTGGGTGGGATGCTTTGGTTTGGCTTTATCGTCGTGACCGCATCGTTAAATTTACTAGTCGATTTTCGTCGTATAGACAATGCTATACAACGCGCTCAACCTTCGTGGATGCGCTGGTACTTGGGACTGGGCATGCTAGTGACCTTAGTGTGGATGTACATTTCGGTTCTGAGGCTGATTGCAAATGCTAGACGATGAGGGATAAACGGGAAATGTGACAACAGGCTCTCGTCGGCCCGTGTTCGATTGCCTATTATTGTCCCTACATTTTAAAAACAGGGAAGTAATTTTTTACCAAATCCTTAGTTGTTTTTCTCGAAGCATTCTCCTGTAAGCTTCTTCCAGGTTTGCAATAAAATTCATTTCATTCCTAATCGGTGAATCTTCAAGCATCGAACGTAGCTCTTTTTTATAATGCGCGATGCGTTCTTTATCGTTCGCCAAATGTACCGCCTTTAAGAAATAGTCTTCTTCATCCATTGCGACTAATTCATTTGCGCCTATTGCGCTTAATATGGATTGCGAGACTCTTGCGACATGTGACTTACCGTCTAAAGCAATGACCGGCACACCCATAAAAATAGCCTGCATCGTTGTTGTGGTGCCGTTGTAAGGAAAAGTATCAAGTGCAATATCCAGTTCGTTATACAGCAATAAGTGCTCTGATCTTTTTGGCGAGAATCCGTACAATACTAGTCTGTCTATCTGTTCTAAACCGGCAGAGGCAAAACGTTTCTTGATACGATTCTGTTCAACTTTCTTTTCAAAACCTCTCCCCTTCAGCACAAATTTGGAATCAGGAACGGCCTGTAAGATTTGTACCCATAAAGCAATCGTTCTATCTGTGATTTTTGAAATTTTATTGAACGTACCGAAGGTCACAAAACTTTTTGATTGACACGGCGCATCATTTATTTTCAAATTTTCAGGGGGCAGACGAAAGCATAAAAAACAATCTGGCAAGCGATACAGTTTTTCTGAATGCCACTCGTCTGAGACATTTTGAGGGTCGCTGATCGAGTCAACAAGGCGATAATCCATTGTTTTTAAACCTGTTGTGCCGGGATACCCTAAATAAGTCACTTGGACGGGGGCAGCCCGTAAAGCAAATACATCTAACCGATTACCGCTGGTCAGGCCTGCCACGTCGATTAAAATATCGATAGCGTCCTGTTGAATTTGATCGAACAACTGTACTGTAGACATGTGTCGAATATCGATCCATCGATCGGCGGCCAGTTTAAATTGATGAGTCACACCATCTTCTTGATTAATATTGGCATAACAGAATATTTCAAAAATGTCCTTATTGTGATTTTGAATAATAGGCAACAAAAAATAAGCCACCGGATGAGCATTAAAATCCGGAGACACATAGCCGATTCTAATTTTTAAATGTTTACTGCGTGGCTTAAGCGAAAGTTTATATTTTAAAACGTAGTGATTTGTATATGCTTCGGCCCATTTTTTATGCTCTAGGGCAACTAACGAAGGAGGCTCGTCACTGTAATTTAAGGTATTGATTAAACGTTGATGCGTATTTAAATCGTATTTGATTTGCAATCCTTCTCGATATACTGAAATAGCTTCATCGACCTTGCCAAGCAGACGCAAGCAATTGCCTAGCACGCGAAAAACACGCGAGTCATCCGTGTTCATGCTCTTTGCTTCTTTCAAAAAAGCAGCGGCTTCGTCATAGTTACCTTGCTCAAATGCAGCAACTCCCTGCGCAAACACATTTTTAAATGAATCCGACATTTTCTGTTTCCTACCTGATTGCCTTGTTTAGTCCCCTAATTTTTCGATATTCAACACAATGCCGATTCCGAAGAGGGTGCGGTTGCTCGACCGACAGGCGTCGGCGGCAGGGAGCCGCCGTCGAGCCTACATGGATGTATTCACGGCGTCCTGTCGGGCGAGTGACCGCGCCCTCTCAACCAGAGAACTTTCAATTGCCGGGACAATGGCTAGACCATCATGAACCTCGTGGTGCAATTTATAACTATCGCACATCAAATTTCGGTTTTTTTATCCCCTCATCCTAGCCTTCTCCCAGAGGGAGAAGGTATTGAAGCGTCGACATTTGATGTGCGATGGTATAAATGGGCTAAACGATTACAGTTTATTTAAGGGCTGTCATATTCAAGCTAATAGGCCGGTTTAAAAACTGCTTATTGCTCGTATCGTTGAAAATGCCGAATCTTTCGACTCTCGTAATACTTTTAAACCCGGCCTTTGTTAAATAAAACCTTAAAAAATCTTCGTTAAGGCCTACCATATGAAAATCGTATGCATTCGTTTGCCCTCCGTAGAGCATTCTCATCACATAAAACCGATCTTTAAAACTTAGGCTTTTATCGACCAGCAGGGTGGCCAATGTATCTAGATCCGGGACACTAAGATAAATTTTTCCACCGGGAAGTAAAACTCTAAACCACTCTTTCAAAACTTCTTGTAGATCGCTAATATAGCTGAAATGTTCCAAAATATGGGAAGCATAGATTGCAGAAAATGTGTTATCCGCAAAACGAGATAAATCATTGGCATTACCCACATGGTCGACATGGTCGGTTTTTACAATATTGAATATCTCCCATCCCGCTTTTCTTTTCGTGCCGCCGATATGTAGTTTGCTTGCCATTTTTGCACGCCTCCAGAACTACTGAAAATACTTCATTATTTTCTTTGCAAATCAAATTCTGCTCCGAAGTGCCTGTTCGAGAACTACAGGATATTTGCGCCAATAATGTGACCCAACAGAAAAGCACTTTGATTGTATTTGCTCTCTAAGTCGGAAATTCGACCTTACATCACGAAGTATAACCTTGAATAAAAACAAGCCGTATGCTGTACCGAGTCGACCCTAACCCATTGACGAGTTAGTTTAAAACGAAAGCTGTTTATGCTTTTTTCCGGATATAAATGCGCATATGTCGATTCCGCTGTATGTCGGGTATACATAAGGCCCTTGGCGGACGCGATCATTGCCGCCATTATTTTGTCGGCACGCTTCTGTTCCCCCAGATAGGTCGACAGATAATATGCGGCAATTAAGCCCTCGCAACGCGAACCGTCGTGATAAACATGGTCGCCATAGTAATAATAGAAGCCTCCAGCATAATCTAAATAGGGCGAGTTCTCATCTGTATAACTATGTTCGATCATGGCATTCGCATCATTAAACACAAAGTCGATATAGCTATTTTTGCGAAAACCTTCGACCTTAACCCATTCCTCGGTCGCTTGCATTAGCCAAGCATCGGCGGGTAACTCCAAAAACAATTCCTTGTATTTTACGGGCCGGATGTCCACTAAAAAATCCAGCGCTTTTTCGCTTTTTTCGGCGATTTCTTTTTTTAAATCGTCATCGATCCGATCGATCCACTGGTAGTATAGAGCCAGTCCCAATAAGGCTTCGCCCGGATAATAAAAAGAGAATAATTGTCTTTTGATATCATCGGGCGGGTCGATGATTGGCTGGCCTTGATTGAATAACGGGTGAATGTAATAACCGATCATTTCGCCGTCGTCGGCGATTCGAGACAGAATATGTCGAACGAGACCGTCGATAGTGAGTCGATAGGCTTCATCGCCGGTATGCCGGTAATAATGCATCAGCGCGACTAGTGCAACGCCCGCGCCGCCGAGTTTCGATTTTTTATTGTCGAACGGATAGCAGGCGTAGCGTCCTTGCCACTCGTGTTCTCTGAGTGTCGAAAACAGATATTGCATCGAATGGCCAGCGGCTTCGAGATAATCGTTGCGTCCGGTTAATTCATAACCGCGCAACAGCGAGATAGTTCCGCCGCAATGACGCAATATGTTGTTATACAAAGGATCGGCCATTTTGGGGTGATCGAAGTCTACTTTCGTATCTTGATAAGCGTCGTAAAAATACAAAAAACTGCCGTCATCGTTCATGTTGGCGACGAGCCAATCGATGCTTTTCAATGTACTTTCAAGCAAGGTTTCTTTGTCGAATCGAACTTTGCTAATCGGATAACCGCGATAAAGCGGTAAGATTTCTCGATCGGTATAGCTGATGAACGCAATACTTTTGATCAGGCTAGAAGATATCGGTTCGCTTCGCATCAGTTTTTCGCGAACTGAAAACCGGTTGGATTGTTTCGCGATGCCGGTTTTTTTCGCGAGGAAGCGCAGCAGTTGCGAAACGGACATGATGCTATGCACGACGGCGTCGGTCGGCATAAAGTAGCGTAATACGCCTTTAAATTCGTATTTGATGCCGGTAATGCCCGGCTCGAAACGGCTGTCGCAAAACGTCGACCCGGTTAACGATTTCAGTGGGCACGGGCGCTCTTCGGTCACCATCTCAAACAAAATCCGGCATTGATTGGCGTCTTGAACGGCAAAGTCGGAAAGAGCCGGGTTGGTTTTGAGTTTTTCAACGATACGTTGCAATGTAGCTTCGATCGTTGCTCTTCTAGCCCCCCAGCGTATCGATTTCAAACCTCGTTGAAACAGCGAAATGTAAATCTGCGAAATAGCCGGATCGAATGGCAAGTCAAGGTCAGTCGTTGAAAAAGCGCTCTCTCCGGAAATTAATGCCTGACGGATGTCATTCAATAACCGATGTTCCGCCGAAAAGTCCGTTTTGCTATGAAATGCTCGGTTTTGATCTGCCATGAGTGAGTTTTGTGCATCGAAGGGTGGTTTGATTGATTTTCTTGGACAGACTTAGAGTCTGTCGGTCCACAAAGCAGGAATGAGCCGCTCGGAGCGGCTCATTAGTTTGGGATGGTTTATCGCGTGTATTTTATTGGGCTTTTCTCTGGAGTTTATCGAAGCGATGAAAGTCGATGATGTAGCCTGTCAACTTCTTTTTAGCCGACGCGAATAAGTTAAAAGAAAGCAGGCTAACCCCAGGCTCAATAGAAACGAAATATGAGGTTCAGGCACCTGCACGCTGAATTGACTGATTGTTGTAATTCCGGCTCCGAATTGATCGTCTATGGTTTTTTGTCGAAATCCGAAAATATCGCCTGCATTGACGAAGAAGTGGGTTTGGCCGGTTTGTTCAAAAGCACCGTTGTCGTCAGTGAGTTGGAAAAACACATCATTAAGCAAGTAGCCGAATGGGTCCCATTGAGAGCCTCCAAACCACTCATCTTTATCCAATGTTTCATAAAACCATTGAAAAGATACGAAACCAGAAGCGACTGCTTCAATCGTGAAATCGACAACAATAGGAGACTCATTAGGATAGTCTAAAGGAGTTTCTCGATCTGATCCGGTTAAAGTCACAGAGCTAAACCCGTCTAAATCAATAGCGCCATTGCCACCTATGGTTTCCGTCCAATTGTTGAGGCTATAAGGACCGGTAAAGTCGGAAATCAATGCAGCTTTGGCAGGCATGATTACCATAAAAATTAATAGCATGATCAATGCCGTGCATTTGTAGAACCGATGTTGGATTATCATTTAATCTCCCATGTATGAAGTAACGAATTGGTTTACAACTAGAGAACCTATCAAGGCGTAGCCGGATTATCTGCGAGATAATTCGCAATATTCCAATTGAATGGTGCTAGTCAATAATCGCATGGACTCCGCAGGCGACCATTAACTTTTTAGAATGATCGACTACGGAATATGAGCTTACAAGGTCATTAATTATTCCGGATCCGGTTCTAGGCTATCGGGTAAATCGAAGCCGTTTTCAAATGGATTAAGCGGGTCGTCCATATCGGCGCCAGAAGTTCTAGGGTCGTTATCGCTCATGAACAAATCGTCTCCATCATCTAACAGGTCTTCGAGACTTAAAGTCTTGCCGCTGTTGCCTTGATCGAAGTTATTGCTGTTTTCTGCATTATTGTTGTCTTCGGAATTGCCCGGAGCATCTTGGTCGCCGTTACCATGACCGTTGTTGCCTTGCCTATTGCCGCCGCTGTTGCCTTGGCCGGAGTTGTCGCTGTTTTCAGCATTATTGTTGTCTCCGGAATTGGCAGGAGCATCTTGATCGCCATTGCCGTGACCATTGTTGCCTTGCCTGTTGCCATTGTTATCCTGATCGGAATCCTCTTCATCACCATTATCAGGTTCTTCGTTGTTAATGACATTTTGAGTTTTGGCGGACTCGTCGGTTTCATCAGAAGTAGAGCCTTCTTCAGGCATTTTGCTTTCTTCATCCTGATCTGGCTCGTGGTCATCCGGGGTATGATCGGAATTATCCGGTTCTTCATTGTCAGTGGTGTCTTCACCGTCAGACAAATCTTGATCGACCTCATCAGATTGTTCATCCTCAGTCACATCTTCATCATCGGTGGACTCCTCTTTTTCTTCGGTCGAATCCTCGTCTTCTGTACTGGTGTCAATTTCTTCATCCGAAAACTCTTCTTCAAAAGAGGTTTCTTCAGCGTTGACTATATTCTCTTCATCAAATTCATAAGTAGTTATTGTCTCCGCAGACATACTCACCGCTGCATATTCTGTAATACAGCTAGAGTCAGGGTCGGCCTCAAAACCTTGATCGATAAAGTCTTGAAGTGAATAAGTACGTCCAATAACTAGACCTCCAGGATTAGTCGTCCAGCCATCGGTAGTAGTCGATTGTCCTGTTTGGTCGTAATGCCCCGGTCCGGCTTTGATGATGATATCGAGCACATTGGAGCCATTGTTGTTTTCAATGAATTCAGCCAATGATACGGCGATAGCAACATTGGTAAATTCAGGGCTACTTGGAAACTCGACTTTTATAACACCGCCGGTTCGTCCTTCCAGCTTGAAGGCAATATATGAGATTGCGTGAGGTATCTCGCAGTCATCGTCTGTATCCGTATCCGTATCGGTATCGGTGTCTGTATCCGTATCAGTGTCTGTATCCGTATCCGTATCCGTATCGGTATCAGTGTCGGTATCGGAATCCGTGTCTGTATCGGTGTCCGTATCTGTGTCGGAATCCGTATCCGTATCCGTGTCTGTGTCGGAATCCGTATCCGTATCCGTATCCGTATCGGTATCAGTATCCGTGTCGGTATCCGTATCGGTATCCGTGTCTGTGTCCGTATCTGTGTCCGTGTCCGTGTCCGTGTCTGTATCAGTATCAGTATCGGTGTCCGTATCCGTATCTGAGTCGGTATCGGTATCGGTATCGGTGTCCGTATCCGTGTCGGTATCGGTATCGGTATCCGTATCGGTATCCAAGTCCGTATCGGTATCAGTATCGGTGTCCGTATCCGTATCCGTATCGGTATCGGTGTCTGTATCGGTGTCTGTATCGGTGTCCGTGTCTGTATCAGTATCCGTATCGGTGTCAGTATCTGTGTCCGTATCCGTATCCGTGTCGGTATCGGTGTCCGTATCCGTGTCTGTATCGGTGTCCGTGTCGGTATCGGTGTCCGTGTCGGTATCCGTATCCGTGTCTGTATCGGTATCCGTGTCTGTATCGGTATCCGTGTCGGTATCCGTATCGGTATCCGTATCCGTGTCTGTATCGGTATCGGTATCCGTATCGGTATCCGTGTCGGTATCGGTATCCGTATCGGTGTCCGTATCAGTGTCGGTATCGGTGTCCGTATCGGTATCCGTATCCGTATCAGTGTCCGTATCAGTGTCCGTATCCGTATCCGTGTCAGTATCCGTATCGGTGTCCGTGTCGGTATCTGTGTCCGTATCCGTATCCGTGTCTGTATCGGTATCCGTGTCTGTGTCCGTGTCTGTATCGGTGTCCGTATCGGTATCAGTATCAGTATCAGTATCGGTATCGGTATCGGTATCGGTATCGGTGTCCGTATCGGTATCGGTGTCCGTATCCGTGTCGGTATCGGTATCGGTATCCGTATCAGTGTCTGTATCGGAATCGGTATCGGTATCGGTGTCCGTGTCTGTATCGGTATCCGTATCGGTGTCTGTATCGGTGTCTGTATCGGTGTCCGTGTCTGTATCCAAGTCCGTATCGGTGTCGGTGTCGGAATCCGTGTCCGTGTCCGTGTCTGTATCGGTATCCGTGTCGGTATCGGTATCCGTATCGGTATCTGAGTCGGTATCGGTATCTGAGTCGGTATCGGTATCGGTATCCGTGTCGGTATCGGTATCCGTATCGGTATCGGTATCCGTATCGGTATCCGTATCGGTATCCGTGTCTGTATCGGTGTCCAAGTCCGTATCCGTATCGGTATCCGTATCGGTATCCGTATCGGTATCCGTGTCTGTATCGGTGTCCAAGTCCGTATCCGTATCCGTATCTGTATCCGTATCTGTATCGGTGTCCGTATCTGTATCGGTATCCGTGTCGGTATCCGTGTCGGTGTCGGTATCGGAATCCGTATCAGTGTCCGTATCGGTATCGGTATCGGTATCAGTATCCGTGTCTGTATCGGTATCCGTGTCTGTATCGGTATCCGTGTCGGTATCGGTATCGGTATCAGTATCCGTGTCTGTATCGGTATCTGAGTCGGTATCGGTATCCGTGTCGGTATCCAAGTCCGTATCGGTGTCCGTGTCCGTGTCCGTATCGGTGTCAGTGTCAGTATCCGTATCGGTGTCTGTATCGGTATCAGTATCCGTGTCTGTATCGGTATCTGAGTCGGTATCTGAGTCGGTATCGGTATCCGTGTCGGTATCCAAGTCCGTATCGGTGTCCGTGTCCGTATCCGTATCGGTGTCTGTATCTGAGTCGGTATCGGTATCCGTGTCTGTGTCCGTATCTGTGTCTGTATCCGTATCCGTGTCGGTATCAGTATCCGTGTCTGTATCGGTATCAGTATCAGTATCGGTGTCGGAATCCGTGTCTGTGTCGGTATCCGTATCCGTGTCGGTATCCGTGTCCGTATCCGTATCGGTATCTGAGTCGGTATCGGTATCGGTATCCGTGTCGGTATCGGTATCGGTGTCCGTATCCGTGTCTGTATCGGAATGTTAATGGTCAATTAAACTGAGCCAGAAATGGCCAACAATTTTGAGCCACTTTTTCAGACTTTATTTATACCAATAAATCTGACAGAGTCCCTGAATTTTTTCCAGGGAGCGTCATGAAGGAGTGGATTGTGATCCATCAGATTAAAGCGTTATACAACGATGGCAACGGCTTATCCGAGCGTCAGATTGCCAGTCAATTGGGTATTTCCCGTAACACCGTGAGCAAATACCTGAAGCTGTCGGCTGCGGACATTAGTGCCCTGCAGGAAGAGATATCCCGTGGTAAGAAGCTGGACGATTACCGCGACTACATTATTCAGTTGCTGCAAACCTATCCGGGCTTGTCAGCGGTCAAAGTGCTGCGCAAACTGAAGGCCAAAGTGGACGATTTGGCCGTTTCCGACCGTTCGGTACGGCGTTATATACAGGCTCTCAAGCAAGAGATTAGCTTTAAGCAGGCGCGTTATTATGAGCCGGTATTGGACATGGTGCCGGGCGAACAATGCCAGGTCGATGGCGGCGAACTCCGCGATGTGATGATTGGCGGCGTGGCGACGACGGTATATTTCATAGTGTTTGTGCTATCGTATTCGCGTCTGATGCATGTTTCGATCTGTGCCAAGCCGATTGATACCGAGATGCTGATTCGCCAGCACGATGCGGCATTTCGCTATTTCGGCGGCATGCCGCAAGAGTGCGTGTACGATCAGACCAAGCTGGTGGTCATTAGCGAAGTGTTTCGCGAGTTGCGCTTGAACCAGCGCTTCCATCAGTACGCCACGGCAGCGGGCTTCACGATTCGGGCTTGTGAAGGTTATGATCCGGAAAGCAAAGGCAAGGTCGAGGCCGGGGTCAAATACGTCAAACAAAATGCCTTGTATGGCGAGACTTTTACCGACTGGGATGCTTTGAAGGCCCATATGACCGACTGGCTCGACGGGATAGCCAATCAACGGCGACACGGCACCACCGGCCAACAACCGGCGATACATTACGCGGCCAACGAGCAAGGCCATATGCGGGCTTACCTGACGCCGTCTTGTGTTGACGCTACCGCCAGCCAGGCCCGCATCACCCGCAAGGCGGATAAAACCGGCTTGATCGCCTGGCAATCCAATAAATACTCGGTACCGATGGCGTATCAATGCGCCCGTGTCGCCGTGCATGAAGCTAACGGCGTCATCCAGATCAGCGATCTCAGTACTCACAAAGTGATCGCCGAACATGCTGTGTGTCTGGAAAAGGGGCAAATTATCAAGAACCGGCATCATTACCGAGATATGTCGCTACGCATCGAAACGCTTGAAAAGGACTTGCATGAACTGCTGCCGTCTCCGGCGGTCGTGACTCAGCTATGTGCCTTGTTGAAAGCCAGCTCGCCGAAAATCTACAAAGACCAGCTGGCCGGTGCCAAGCAGGTGCTGACCGAGCAGATCAAACAGCAGGGTGCGATTCCCGAAGCGGTGCTGACGCGACTGATCGACACGCCTCGGTTAACGGCCAGCGGCCTGAAAGAACGACTGGAGGCCTGGCGGCAGTCTGTGGGACGCTCGGACGACAGCGATGCCCTATCGATGCCGCCATCAGAGCAGGCCACTGCCGCCATCAAGCAAGAATGTCCGCTGGCCCGTTATCGTGCCCTGAATGGCCACTCGGCTGGCCAAGGAGAGAGCCATGCCATCCATTGATCAGATTGCCAGGCAATACCGCAGCTTGTGCCTGACGGCCATTGCCGAGCACTTGCCGACCTTGCTTGGCCAAGCCGAGACCCATGAAAGTTCCTACCTGCAGTTTGCCGAAAGCTTGGTTGAACATGAACAGCGCCAGCGCAACGCCAAGCGCATCGAGCAAAACCGCAAACGCGCTGGCTTTCCTTTGCTCAAAAGCCTGGAAGAGTTCGATTATCGCTTTCAGACCACCATCAGTAAACGGGAAGTCAACAGTCTGCTCGACTTCGGCTTTATCGACAATCGGGACAATGTGGTCTTCATCGGACCGCCCGGGGTCGGCAAGACCCACCTGGCCATCGGCATCGGCCTGAAAGCCATTGATGCCGGTTATAAGGTCAGCTTCAACACCGCACTAGGCTTGATGGAGGTATTGGAACTGGCCGAACTCAAAGGCGAGTTGAAAAAGAAAATCAACCAACTGCTCAAATTCGATGTGCTGATCATCGACGAACTAGGATACCTGCCGATGAACAAACAAGGCATGCACAACCTGTTTCAGCTCATCAATGCGCTGTACGAATACCGCTCGGTGATCCTGACCACCAACAAGGAATTCACCAACTGGGGCGAGTTTTTTATCGATGACAACGTCGCCGTACCCATCGTCGACCGCATCATCCATCATTCACACATTTTTATGCTGGGAGGGGAAAGTTATCGACTCAAATCAAAGCTAAATCAAGCATCGTAACCCTGGAAAAGTGGCTCAATTTAAATGGCCAAAACTGGCTCAATTCTGTTGGCCATTGACACGGAATCCGTATCAGTGTCGGTATCCGTGTCGGTATCGGTATCGGTGTCCGTATCCGTGTCTGTATCGGAATCCGTATCAGTGTCGGTATCCGTGTCGGTGTCGGTATCCGTGTCGGTGTCGGTATCGGTATCCGTGTCTGTATCGGTGTCCGTATCTGTGTCGGTATCGGTATCGGTATCGGTATCGGTATCCGTGTCCGTATCGGTGTCCGTGTCTGTATCTGTATCCGTATCGGTATCCGTGTCGGTATCCGTGTCGGTATCCAAGTCCGTATCGGTGTCGGTGTCGGAATCCGTGTCCGTGTCCGTGTCTGTATCGGTATCTGAGTCGGTATCGGTATCGGTATCGGTATCCGTATCCGTATCCGTATCGGTGTCAGTATCGGTATCGGTATCGGTATCGGTATCGGTATCGGTATCGGTGTCCGTATCCGTGTCTGTATCGGAATCCGTATCAGTGTCGGTATCAGTGTCGGTATCCGTGTCGGTGTCGGTATCGGTATCCGTATCGGTATCCGTATCGGTATCGGTATCGGTATCCGTGTCCGTGTCTGTATCCGTATCGGTATCCGTGTCTGTATCGGTATCCGTGTCAGTATCCGTATCCGTATCCGTATCCGTATCGGTGTCAGTGTCAGTGTCAGTATCGGTGTCAGTATCGGTGTCGGTATCCGTGTCGGTATCCGTGTCGGTGTCGGTATCGGTATCCGTGTCTGTGTCCGTGTCCGTATCTGTGTCTGTGTCTGTGTCGGTATCCGTGTCCGTATCCGTGTCGGAATCGGTGTCAGTATCGGTATCGGTATCCGTATCGGTGTCGGTATCGGTGTCCGTATCGGTATCGGTGTCGGAATCCGTATCCGTATCTGTGTCGGTATCGGTATCCGTATCAGTGTCTGTATCGGAATCGGTATCGGTATCGGTATCGGTATCCGTATCAGTGTCCGTATCGGTGTCCGTATCGGTGTCCGTGTCGGTATCGGTATCCGTGTCGGTATCCGTGTCGGTGTCGGTGTCGGTGTCGGAATCCGTGTCCGTGTCTGTATCGGTGTCCGTATCTGTGTCGGTATCTGTGTCTGTGTCCGTATCGGTGTCCGTATCGGTATCGGTGTCCGTATCACCTTCTTCCGCTAAAAGAGGATCGAAGCTTTCATTATCTTCGGTAAATTCTTGACTTGGGCCAATAGTGCTGTATCCAGCATCAGGGTCGACTTGATCGCCTTCGTATTCAATGATGACGGTGCTACTGCCTTCGTTGCTTCCTTCCGATACCGTACCGTCTCCGGTGCCAGGCGCGCCAGCTGCAGGAGCTTCTAAGTCAACGCTTGGATCTGCGCCTTCCAATAATGCTTGTTGGATTTCGTCAACTTCTTGTTGGATAGCGTCTCTTCTATCTTCAAGTTCGCTTAGAAGATCTTCTTCCGAGTCTGCTAAAGCTTGGGAGGTTTCGAGTAAGTCATTGCCGGATTCTAATAATTCGCTGATCAGTTCATTTGTGTTATGGCCTAGTGTAATGAAAGATCCGTCATCAAAAGAGATGCCGATAGAACTATTCGCGTCGGTTTGTATCCTTTCTTCCGGCAATACGAGATCGCCGCTTTTCAAAATGCGTTCCGTTCCATCGGCACTGATGGCTTTAACGGTTCCTTCTATGACTGACACGACACCTTGAACGGCCATTATTGCTCTCCAAGCTTTTGATAATTATAGTAACCTTTCGGTCAAAGGCTATTGATTAATTTACTGACGCTTTCATTGTTCCACGGTTTTAGTTTTTTGACTATTGTACGAAAAGTACAGTGTGGTACTGTGACATAATGAACAGAGCGAAAACGCAGGAGTAGTTGCCGAGGGTTTAGGGAGGTTATTTAATATACCCGTCGTAGATCAAAATTCGGCGCCTGGTTGTCCTTTGACGGACCCCCGGTGCAGAATTTTGATCTGCGATGAGTATAATTACCGTTTTAAAAAGTTCTAATTCGATTCTTGTTTTCTATCGTTAAGCAAAACGGCTAAATGAAATCGATCGGGGATATTTAATTTATGGAAAATAGATGTCATGTGAGCTTTGACAGTTCTTTCCGAAATATCGAGCTCGGACGCGATCAATTTGTTGCTCAGACCTTTTTGAACCCGTTCGATCACTTCATGTTCGCGTGGCGTCAGGCAGTCGAGATCGACCGATGTGGAATGGGGTGGGGGTGGTGTGCTTGAATGGGCAATTTTGACCAGTTCGGCGACTACTTTCGAAACCAGGTGACGTTTCATCCAGAGATCGCCTTTTAAAATTCTCGATACGGCTATTCCTATAATTTTTGTGCCGACGTCTTCTTCGCAATACCCGGCTGCACCGGCTGTCATGAGCTCTATTTGCCGACTATCGGGCCAATTATGTCCGATCAACAAAACCCGGCCCGAATAATTTTTTATGAATTGATAAGGGGGGCGTTCTCGATCTATAAAACTTGTTTCTATGATGACCAGTTGATAGCGATTATCTATAGATTCCATTCGATCGGCGAACTCGACGACATAATTGTTGGATAGCGCTGAGCGCCATTTATTCAACGTAGTATTCGAGCTGGATATGATTAGAATCGAAGCTGTCATCGTTACGTTCTTATCGTTCTCGCATCGCGGTTGCTTTGGCACGTAAAATAGGCTTCAGTAAGTAGTCCAAAACACTTTTTTTGCCGGTTAAAATTTCGACATCGGCGGTCATGCCCGGAATGATGTCCAACAGATCCCCATGTCTTTCGAAATAAGTTTGTTTGGCGGTCAAACGAATAAGATAATAATTTTTACCGTCTTCCGGGTTGGTAATCGTATCGGCGCTGATATGATCCAAGGTTGCTTCCAAGCCGCCGTAAATCGCAAAATCGTAGGCGGTCAATTTGATAATGGCTTTTTGACCCGGATGCAAGAAGGCAATGTCGGACGGCCTGATCTCGGCTTGTATGAGCAGTTGATCTTCAAACGGTACGATTTCGATCAAATCCATGCCGGGCTGAACAACGCCTCCGATCGTGTTGATTTTGATTTGCTTGACTGTGCCCTTAACGGGGGCTCTGATCAACGTGCGGCTGACTTTGTCTTCGGTAGCGCGCATCGATTCGGCAATGCGATCGAATCCAACTTTAGCGTCATTAAGCTCCTGGATAAGAGCCGTGCGAAATTGTGTTTGATGTTCATTGATACGGCTTTTGGCTTCTTTCAGCGCAGCGCGTAAACGCGGTACCGACAGTTGCGTGGCTCTTAGTTCTCCTTGTAAGTCGTTGGCCGTTCTTTTCAAGCGTAATAATTCCACTTCGGACAACGCGCCAAAGTCGACCAGCGGCTCCGATAATTCCAGTTCCTTGGCCAGCATCGCATAGCTATCCGTCAAACGTGATATTTTCGATTCCGCCTCAACGAGTTCTTGTTCGCGTTGAGAAACTTGTTGTTGAATGGTTTCCAAGGTCGATTGATATTCTTCTTTTTTGGATTCATACAAGCGTTGAGCTTGCCGCGCTAATTCGGGGTAGTTGGTTTCGATGGTTTCGGGGATTAGCAGTGGCGTTTTATTGACCAATGCATTCAGCCTTGCGATTTGTGCTTGTAACTCGAATTGTTTGATGCGTTCCTCGCCGAAGGTTGCGGCAAAGCGAACATCATCGAGGCGCATTAACGGTTGGCCTTTTTCGACGATATCGCCCTCGCGGATAAGAATTTCAGCCAGAATTCCACCTTCGAGATTTTGAATGACTTGTAGTCTGGTGGAAGGAATTATTTTTCCGGAACCGCGCGTGATTTCGTCAAGCATCGCGAAGTTTGCCCAAGCCAATGCGACTAAGGTAAACAAAGCGGTTAGCCACAAAATGAGATGGCTGTGAAACGAGGAGCGATACAGCACACCGGCATAGATGTCGCTTATGTATCTAGCGTCTTCGTCTTTTTCGCGCGCGCTTGAATTTAAAAACACTGTTGAATCCTCTCCGATTAACTGGAAACTTTGATCTGACCTTGTTTTAAAGCGTTGAGAACCTGGTCTTTCGGGCCGTCCGCTATGATTCGTCCGTTATCCATAATGATCAAACGATCCACCAAACTTAACAAAGACGTTTTATGCGTCACCAATAATAGTGTCTTATCCCTGATATGAGGGGCCAAGCGTTTTTTGAAACCATCTTCGGTACTGTTGTCCATTGCATTGGTCGGCTCGTCCATCACGTAAATGGGTGGGGACAACAGCAGTGCGCGAGCTACGGCAATACTTTGCCGTTGCCCCCCAGACAACGAGCGCCCGCGTTCGCCGACCGGCATTTCGAAGCCTTGCGGGTGTTTGTCAACAAAATGAGTCACTCCGGCTAATTGTGCGGCTTGTAAAATCATCGTGTCGTCTGCGTATCGGGCGCCGAGCGTAATGTTGTCTTTGACGCTGCCGTGCATCAACGAAATGTCTTGAGACACGTAACCGATTTGACGGCGTAAGTCTGATGGATCGATTTGACGAATATCGGTGCCGTCTATCAGAATTGCGCCGGATTGAACCTCGTAAAACCCTAGTAACAATTTTTCGACCGTCGATTTGCCGGACCCGATTCGTCCGAGTATCGCGACATGTTCCCCGGCATCGATCTTGAATGAGACATTTTCAAGTGCCTTGATCGGTTGATTTGGATAGCTGAAAGTCACATCTTTAAATTCTATGGAGCCTTTGAATTTGGGGCGATGTAAATATTTTTTGTATTCGTCGCGCTCAACGGGTTGATTCATCAATTGTTTCAATGAATCTAACGCAGTTCGGGCGGCATCGTAACGCGTCAACAACGCGGCGAATTTTCCTATTGGATTCAAGGCATGGCGTGTCAAAATCGTACAGGCGATGAGCCCGCCTACCGTCAATTCACCCTCGATGATTAAATAGACTGCATAAATAACGACCATCAGATAGGTCATGCGCTGTAAAAAAGTGATGAGATTAGTCGCAAAAGACGAGTAAAAACGGGATTTCACGCTCAGCTTACTCATATAAGCGACGGTTTCTTCCCATTTTTTTTGCGATTGTCCTTCGGCGCTGGCGCCTTTGATGGTTTCCAAATTCGATAACGATTCGTAGAGCGTTGCTCCTTTTTGCGACGAAAATTGGGATAATTGTTGAGACAATTTTCTCAACGGCTTTTGAATGAAATACCCGCTGACTAATGCGACCGGAATGACGGTCAACGGAATGATTACCATGTCTCCCGCAAGATACCAAATGACGATCAAAAAAAGAATCGTGAAAGGCAAATCGATCAATGCGGTTAGTGTTGCCGAGGTCAAAAAGTCTCTAAATGACTCGAACTCATTGAAATTATTGGCAAACACGCCTAGTGACGTTGGCCTGGATTCCATTTTGATGCCCATGATGCGCTCGAATAAAGTAGCTGACAAGATGATTTCGGCACGTTTGCTGGCGGTGTCGATGAAGTAACTGCGTAAGCTCTTCATGATGAATTCAAAAGTATAGATAATCAGCATGCCGGTGGATAAGACCCATAAGGTCTCCAGCGCATGATTAGGCACCACTCGGTCATACACGTTCATGACGTAAAACGGCGTGGATATCGCGAAGAGGTTGATCAGAAACGAAGCCATCAAGACTTCGCTGTAAATCGGCCAGGACTTGAAAATGACATCCCAGAACCAGTGTACTGACTTGGGCGCTTGCGTTTGGTCGATGCGGCTGTCGAAAGAATGCTCTTGTTGAACGAAAAAGGCGGCTCCGGTGTAATCTTGGTTAAGTTCGTTCAGCGCGACAGTTTTTATTCCGTCTTCCGTTTCAGGAAACAGAACTTTACATTGGTTGCCATCTCTCGACAGCAGGATTATGGCTTGACCTTGCTTTAACAGCAAAATGGCGGGCAAGACCAAATTGGAAATTCGATCGAGCGGTCTGACGACAAGACCTGCCGCCAGGCCCGCTCTTTTGGCGGCTCTCGGAAATAAATCCGGAGTCAGGCGATTGCTTTCCAAGGGCAAGCCGGCCGTCAACGCATCGGCGGAGTGCGGGTTTTGCAACAATTTACATAAGACCAACAATGCATTCAGTAAAGGATCGTTAACCGACGAACTGTCGTTGTCGTTGCCGCCGGCTATTTCTATATTCCCCGCTTGTTCCGAATTCGATAGGCTCATTGTTGTTATTGTCGCTGCCAATAATTATTTACAAAGCGTTTGATTGTACTAGAATGAAAACGCTTTTGGTTACTTTTACGATAACTTATGCCCTATGCAATACGCGATAGCGCGGGAAAGATTATAGCGTTATATGACACCGAAACGGCCATTGATGCACAATGGTTGACCGATGACGAACCCGAGGTTTTGGAGTATCGACACTCTCAGTCCTTGTCGAACAAAGTCTTGCAGGAACTAGAAGAGTCCGACTTAGAGCTTATTCGGGTTTTGGAAGACGTGGTGGATCTATTGATAAAAAAACAGGTGTTTGCTATTACCGAATTACCGCCGTTTGCTCAGGAAAAACTCTCCAAACGTCAGCGACTGCGTTCGGATATGATTTCTCTTTCACCATTGATCGATACGGACGAAGGTATATTTTAGCAATACTCTCGTTTGAGAACCGCGATTGATAAGGATGTATACCCGTCGTAGATCAAAATTCGGCGCCTGGGTGTCCGCCAAAGGACGCCGTGAATACGTCCATATAGGCTCTATGCCAGCTCCATGCTGGCAAAGCCTTTGTGAGCGCCATGGATGGCGTGAATGTCGATTTTGGAGCGAAAATCGACCGGACACCCAGGCCCCTCCTCTGGCACTGCCGAAATTTGAAGTGCGAAAGGTATATTGAGCGTACGAACATTCGTTAAAATAGCTCGCTTGAACGTTAAGAGATCATCGATCTCGTAACACCCATAATTCTTCTATGATAAAAATAAAAAAAATCTTACTGACGACAATTTTTCCGATAGCGATTGCGTTAAGCGCTTGTGCAGAACAGCCAATCAGAACCTTCCGGCCGATAAAAACGATCGAGCTCGATCATTTGATTCAAAACCACGGCTATCAACAAAAAGCCGATCACGTTTATGTGCTCTTGGATAGCTCGTCTTCGATGAAAGAAGCCTATCATGGCAATGCCGATCAAGATAACGATTTTCCCGGCGATGCCAAGCCAACAAAATTTTCGGTAGCCAGAGAGCTATTGTTTCGGATAAACAACAGTATCGAAGGGCTCGACATTAATGTCGCGCTTCGACGATTTGGCTTTGGGCCTTGTTTGGACTGGCGGCTTAGCCGTTTGGATTACCCGCTCGAGCCCCATGATCATGATCGATGGCTGTCTAGCCTAGGCCAACAAGAGTGCGTAAGCGGTGGCGCGACGCTGACTAATGCGCTTGAAGAAGTCGTAGCGGATTTGTCTTCGATTTCAGGGCAAACGGCGTTATTGATCATTAGCGATGGCAACGGTTACATCACTTCTCCGGTGACGCTCGCCAAGGTTCTGAAAGCCCGTTACGGCGATTCGATTTGCATTTACACGGTATGGACAGGAAATTCGAGTGATATACCGGGGCAATCGATGTTAAATAAACTTGCGGATATAGGCGGTTGCGGTTTTTATACTACATCGAGGACCATTTACCCGGCATCCGGTTTCGATGCCTTTATTGCTTCGGTCGTTTTGCATGAAAATCAGAATGAGACCGAATAACTGTCCGTAATCTATACCTTTCGCATTTCAAATTTCGGTAGTGCCCAAGGAGGCACCGCGGTGCCTTAGATCTACGATAGGTATATTTACTCGGTAAACGAAACGGGTGCGGGATATAACATTAACGGAAAAAATAGATATGAAGAAGCCATTGTTAGGTTTTTGTTTGGCATTGAGTTTGACTGTTTTGCCAAGTCATGCCGAGTCGATGCGTCAAGCCGTACAACGAACTCTCGACGAGAATCCCGAGATTCAGGAAGCCAGATCGGTACGTTTGGCTTATGAACAAGAAATCGATCAAGCCAAGGCGAATTATTTACCCAAGATCGATGTGTCCGCCGGTTACGGTTTGGAAAGAGCGAATACGCCGTTCACGCGAGGGTTTGGCGGTACTAATCAAAGGGGAGGCGTCAATCAATTTGGCAGAACCGAATCATCGGTACAATTTCGACAAATGATCTTCGATGGGTTTGAAACGCCGCATGAAGTCGACCGGTTTACGTTCAAAACCGATGCGCAGGCGTATAGAGTTTTCGGAAGATCCGAAATCATTGGTCTTCAAGCTGCTCAAACCTATATCGAAATGCTACGAAATCGAGACTTATTGGATTTGGCGCAGGAAAACCTCGATACTCATCGCAGTATTTTTAGTCAAATCAGGCTGCGGACCGAGCGCGGGGTCGGCCGTAGATCGGACCTAGATCAAGCAACCGGCCGTCTTGCCAACGCAGAATCGAATTTTCTCGCTCAACAAGGTAATTTGCAAGATGCCGAGACTGGCTATTATCGCGTCATAGGCGTATTACCTAAAACATTGGAAGAAGCACCCAGCCCATCGAAGGAAAACGGCGACATCCCGTCGAACCTCGATGACGCGATCGAATTGGCTTTGGCGAATCATCCTACGCTAAAAGAAGCTGAGTCGGATATCAAAGAATCGAAAGCGCAGCATGAGACCGCGTCGGCGCCGTTTTATCCTCGGGTCGATTTTGAAGTGAGTTATGATAACAATGACGACACAGGTGGTATTCGCGGCGTCAATGAAGACTTAACGGCTATGGTTCGCGTGCGATACAACTTATTTAATGGCGGGCGAGACATCGCCAGACGCCGCCAAACCGCTCACGAAATCGCTCAAGCCAAAAACATAAGAGACAATACCTATAGACAGGTTATGGAAAGTGTTAGGCTGGCCTGGGTCGCTTATCAAACGCTCAACAACCAAATGGCTTTTTTTGAATCGCATCGAACTTCCAGCATCAAGACGCTGGAGGCTTACAAGCGTCAATTCAATATCGGTCAGCGCACGCTTTTAGATTTGCTGGATACGACGAACGAGGTCTATATGGCCAGCATAGCCTATACCGATGCCATGTATAACGAACTTGCGGCGCGTTATCGCATTTTGGCCGGCATGGGGAAATTGAACCGGTTTTTGGGAACGGACTTGCCGGAAGAGATCAAACCAATCACCGAAGAACAACAGGCGGATGCCCGTTTTTTCAATTGAGAGGAGCGTACTGAAAAGACGCCTTACAGGCTGCCCTGTAGCAGCCTGTTCGTGAGATCGGTCCAAAGACTCAAACGATCGGATCCGCCGACACGTTGGCCGCTGCCTCGCGCTTTGGCCAACCACAACCCCGAACCGTTGAAACTATAAACCGGTATCAGATCGCCGCGTTCGGTTGCCGGCTTGATTTGAGGGATGAGATTATCTAAAACTAGCGGCACTGAGCGTGGCGTCTCGAAATATGTCAGAACCATATGTGCTTGTCCCAACTCAACGGCTTTGACATAGGTGATGCGTAATTTGTCATCGGGGACTCCCAGTATTTTTAGCGTAAAGTATTTGGCGATGGCGTAGTCCTCACAGTCTCCAGCGCCTTGAGCCAAAAACTCGACCGGTGTCGCCCAATAGTCTTCCACGCCCCACAAAAGAATATCATCGACAAAGTCAATTTTTTGATTGAAAAAATCATTGACTTTTTTGAGTTTTTCTCGCGCCGACAATATTTTAATGTCGGGGTTTTCCAGCAATTGTTTCCAAGCTTCGACACGCTGACGCCCCGCTACACCATATTTGTTTTCGACTCGTGACAATAGCTCCGAACTGATGTCGATTTGAGCCGTTGCGAACAGACTCAGACACAAGCCGACCAACAAGCAGATCGACTTGATCAGGCGCCATTGTCGTAAAACGCTTATCGTCATGAGAATTATCGACTGGCGCCATCGACACCGAGAGCGAGGAGCGTTGCGCAGTCTTCATCGGACTGGACGTTTTCGGCAATCACCTTGATATCCAGTAACTCGGCCGCCTGCACGATAGTTTCGATAAACGCTATCTTTGCCTCGTGATCGGTTAAATCATTGCTTAATTCGCGTGTCAGACGGATAAAGTCGGGACGCAATGCTTTGGTATATTCCAACGGCATCGATTGAGGCTCGAATCGCTTGATCATGATTCCCGCGCCGAGCGTGCGAGCAAATCGGAAAAACTCGCAATAAGCGTCGAAGTCTTTGGTGACGGCATAAGCTGCAATATTGAAAATCAATTGTTTGCCGACGGGACGAGATTTGAGTTGTTCGACCAGCCAAGTTCTGAATTCGGCATTCTTGATCGTTCGGGTCGAAACATTGACGGCAATCGCGTGCTGGAGATGTTGCGCGTCGATATAGTCAAGCGCATGCCGAATAATATCGCGATCCAACGCAATGATTTTTTTGAATTTTTCAGCTATTGCGACAAACGGGCCTACCGAGATGGGATTTCCTTCGGAATCGAGTGCATGAAATGAAGCTTCTTCGATCAAAACCCGTTCGCTTGTCAGGTCTTGGATTGGATCGAGGTAAGCAATTTCATAGTCACGGTTATCGATGACGTCGAAGACCAAATTTTTCCACTCGCCGACATCTTTCGCATGACTGCTGTCCTCCTTGATGAAGTAACTGTTTGCGCCTATCAGTTGCGCTTGTTCGAAAGCTTCGTTTGCCGAAGCCAAGCTAATCGCCGGTGTTCCAAGCGGGTTTATCGAAGAAATACCGATGTGAGCAATATCGGTGTGACCGTACTTTTCGGCGATTTCGGTGAGCGACTCGATCAACGACTCAGCTAAATGCTCGGCTTGATTTCGATCTAAAGTACGCCCCAACAAAGCGAATTCCGAGCCCAATAGCCGATAGGGCGTAACCTGATGTTTTTGATAACAAGCGCTGATGTCTCGAAGAGACTGAGCGAACGTTTTCAAAAAAGCGTCGACTCGCTCGTCGCTGTATTCTTTCGTTAGTTTAGTTAGGCCGTCTATTTTAATAATGAAAACATAGGCTTCTGTGTTGTTCAGGAACAATTGTTTCATGTCCGACTCGAAACAACTTTTTTTGAGCAAGCCGGTCAAGTCGTCGTTGTGTAATTTTTTCCCTAAACCGTCCAGTTTATGATTCAGGTTGTTAATGACGCCTTCGATTTTTTTCGACATTAAGTTCATCGATAAGGCGACATTTTTAACCTCGGTTGTCCACGGGATATTTTCGATGGTTTTAAACTGTCCTTTCGCAATCGATAAGGCCAATGCATTAATATTTTTCAGCGGCGATAAAACGAAACGTAATATCAAAAATAACAATAAAACCGCGCCGACGAAAGTAATCAACGTAAACGTCATGGCGCTTTGGGCCAATTGATAGAGTTTTAGGTAACCGAATCCCGGGTTGGTCGAAACAAAAATCGTCCCGCTTAACATCCAGCCGGAGCTGATTTCGCTCGATGCGGTTGCAGTTTGCATAGGCAGCCATTCGACAAACCATTGAGGAACCTCGGTAAACACTCTGTCGTTGGTTACTTTGATCAAGGTTTTATTGTCGACGTTGACCAACTTTATCTCGCGATAATAACCCATATCGAAAATCGCGTTGATCATCGTCTCTAAAATGGGATCGCTTTCGTTAGTCATATAAGGACTGAGGGACAAGCCTAAAGACGTTGCGGTATCTTGAGCATGAACCTGGGCTTCGATTTCCAGATAACTTTTGATCTTGTTTAAACTCAACGCAAAATTGATGCTGAAAATAACCAGAAAAATCAACGAAATTAGCAAAAGCAATTGTTTAGACAATGACATATTAACGCCTTAATTGATTGATGATGAGGCCGGGCGCCTGATCATGATGCAACGAAACCAAACTCAAAACCCATCGCAGCATCGTTTCTTTTTATATAAATTGAGTACGCGCGCTACATAAGCCTGCGTTTCGGGATAGGGTGGAATGCCCTTATGTCGATCGACAGCGCCTTCCCCCGCATTATAGCCGGCCGCGGCGAGCGCCACATCGCCATCGTAACGTTTTAGCAACCACCTCAAATAACGTAAACCCGCTTTGATGTTTTGTGCGGCATCGAACGCGTCTTGGACATTGAAGCGCTCGGCCGTGGCCGGAATCAATTGCATCAAGCCCATCGCATTTTTGGGCGAGACGGCATTGGGATTGAAGTTCGATTCAATGCTGATAATCGATAGCGCCAAGCGTGGATCGATTTGATACCAAGGCGCCATCGTATAGACCAAATCGATGATCCATGTTTTTTGAGGCGGCAGTTTTTTTATCAGCTTATCAATGTCGATATCCTTGGAAAAAGAGAACGAATGCGATCGATAGCCCGATTTAGCCGGCAATTGTTTGTCGGAAAGCATGCAGCCGGGTAGTTGTAGTTTTTTCAACGGCATGGAATCGAGCATGGCTTGAGCTAATTGATGACCTTGCTGTCCGGCCGTGGCAAATAAAGCGGCAGCGTAATCACGATGAGAGCGAACGCCGGTTCCGGATGCGTACAACATGCCTAATTGATATTGGGCCTCGATGCTGCCTAGGCGCGCTGCTTTGCAAAAATTGACTGCCGCTTGCCAATAGTCGTTACGATTACGCCCATGACGCGTCAACCTAAAAGCGCGTTCCATCAATTGACGTGTTGCGGGCATCTCTAATTCGAGTATCGTTTCGAGTTCTTCATCTTGTTGAGCGAAGCTAAACGTGCCGTGAAATAATATTACGAGTAGGGCCAACAATAACGGCAATAATCGGGGGATGAAAGACATTTTGATAGAATTGCTTTCGTCAACAGACGACTTAGGTTATTGAGGAGCTGTTTCGGTACTGGGTTCTTCTAGGTAAAACTGAACGGCGTATGTGGTTTTCGTGCCGAAATCGTTCCAGACGTAGTGAGGGTTGACGATCGGGTCGGAAGGAATCGGCGCGGTGATAAGGTTGAACACGCCTGTGGCTATGCGTCCAGCCAAATGAAAAATCCCCATGCCGGTGCCGCCAATGAAACCGTAAATAATATTAGTTTCTCGAGTGGTAATATAAATGTTTTTAGGGACTTCTAGCCAACCGGTAGTGATATTTGCCAAAGCATTGCCTGATTTGGCAAAAAATTGAGTGGCATAGCTATCCTGTTCGGGCTCGGCATGAGCAAACGTCGACACACAAAGCAAAATGACAAAAACCGGCAACTTAATAGCTTTATCGATCATGATATAAACGCTCCAAAATTATTATTAAACGACGATTAATTTAGTAATTATTCACACCCCTATCGTTCCCACGCAGAGCGTCACTGCCATTAAGTTAAGGGAAACCCGTTATTCCGCCATGGACTGGCGGAATCCAGTGCCATGGATGGCAAGCTTTTGAAGCACATTCGATCCTGAATGCCAGTATTACTTATTTTGTGACGGCTTAACTTAATGGCAGTGACGCAGAGCGTGGGAACGATAATTGCCTGGGGACTGAATAGTTAATTAATTTAAGTAATTATAACCGTCTTTTCATTTAGGTCCCGGTGATTACGACACAAAGCGTGGAAACCTAGCAGTATCAAAATCGTCCAAGATCCTCGATAGACATATCCCATACCTTAGAATTTCGTGATATACCCCACACCCTAAAATCGGCGAAACTGCTCAAACTGGGAATTGCTGTGATATACCCATCGCAGATCAAAATTCGGCACCAGGGTGTCCGTCAAAGGACGCCGTGAATACATCCCTGTAAGCTCTATGCCAGCTCCATGCTGGCAAAGCCTTTGCCGCACACCCTGGCGCCTCCTCAGGCACTGCCGAAATTTGAAGTGCGAAAGGTATAAATAACATCCTGGAACTATGAGCTTTGTTGAGGGTTCGGCAGCAATTCCCAATTTGAGGATAAAAAGGGTGCGGGGTGTGCGTGGCGAGGATGTCTCGGCGGCTTTCCCTGCCGCCGACACCTGCCAATCGAGCTACCGAACCCTCCAAAAATAAGGAAGTTATTTTCGACCAAATCCTTATTATTCTTAGACGGTTTTTCAATCAAAAGGGAGTAGCTTGATGCACGCGGGGAAAAGGTCTCTTTAAGTCTATTCGGATCTAGCTCGATTTGTATTTAGCTTTCGAGAAAGATAGCGATTTTCCTGGCGCAATTCGTAAATATTAAACGCATCGCCGATTACTTGGCAAAGCGCTTCGTCTTCCCACGGCTTGGTCAGAAACTTGTAGACTTCGCCATGATTGACCGCATCGATCACGGAATTTAATTCGGTATAACCCGACAGCACGATGCGTATCGTGTCGGGGTAAATGTCCTTGATCCGCCTTAGAAATTCGGTTCCGGTCATTTCCGGCATGCGCTGGTCGCAAATGACAACGCCCGGTTGATGAATCGCCATCAATTCGAATCCTTCCTTGATACTCGTAGTGCCGACGATGCGAAATCCCTTGCGTCGTAATACGCGCGTCAATGCCGAAATGATATTCGACTCGTCGTCGATTAGTAATAAGACCCGTTCCGGCTTCTCGATTTGCTTGGGCGGAATACTTCGGCCCTCTCGTAATAACAAGGTAAAATCATCGGCCGGCAATGGGCGGCTGAATAAGTAGCCCTGGATTTCTTCGCAGTTGATGCCGCGTAAAAAACCCAGTTGTCCTTCGGTTTCGACGCCTTCGGCGATGACTTTCAAGCCTAAACTGTGCGCCATTCCGACGACCGCGCGAACGATCGCCGCATCGCTTGGATTAGAAGTGAGATTAGCTACGAAGGATTTATCTATTTTGATCCGGGCAACCGGAAGCCGCTGCAAATAACTGAGCGATGAATAGCCGGTACCGAAATCGTCCAATGCGAAACCGATGCCTTCCGCCGATATCTCGTGCATCGTACGGATGACTTTATCGGCATCCATCAGTACGATGCTCTCGGTCAGTTCCAATTCCAGCCATTGCGGTTCAAGACCGGTTTTCTCGAGAGTTCGCTTGACTATGTTCGGAATATCGCCGCCATGAAATTGTCTAGCCGAAAGATTGACCGCCATGCGCAACGGCGGGAGTCCTTCGTCTTGCCATTTTCGATTGAGCCGGCAAGCCTCTTGCAGCACCCATTCGCCGATCGTGTTTATCATGCCGTTTTCTTCGAGCAGCGGGATGAAGTTCAGCGGCGAAACCAAGCCGTAATCGCGGCTTTGCCAACGCAGTAAGGCTTCGGCGCCGATGATTCGGCCTGTCGATAAATCCAATTGCGGTTGATAATGCAAAATGAATTCATTACGCTCCAGAGCGCGGCGCAAGGCGGTGTCGAGATTCAGTTGCCGCCGCGATCCTTCATCCATATCGGCGAAGAAAAAACGGCAAATAGTGTCGGTGTCGGGGGAAGAGGCGGCCAGTATGGCGTGCTTGAGAACCTCCGCCGGTTCGCCGTCCAATGGAAATCTTGCGATGCCGATAAACGGGTCGAGATAGTACTCTTGCCCGTCGATCTCGACGGCCTCGGCCAAGACCTTATGAATTTCCCAGGCCAGCTCTTCCGCGACATGCAAACCTTCCGGATCTTGCAATAGCAGGGCGAATTTCGCCTCGTCGATGCGAGCGCGAGGAACGGCCGGCAATACCGATTCGAGTCTGTCGACCAGAGTCCGAATAATCGCCAGGCCGGTATCGGGTTCCAGTAAATGCAAGACGATTTGTAGCCTGCGAAGGTTAACGACCATCACGACGACTTGATGCGCGTTTCCGTTATAACAAGATTCGTTCAAGCGTTCTTCGAATAGCGCGCGGCTAGGGAGGCCGGTTTGGGAGTCGTAATAGACGAAATAGCGCATCTTACTCTCGGCGGCGGTCCGCTTCTCCTCACGGCGGATAATGTCGAGCGCGAACGAAATATCATCCACCACTTCGAGCAATAGATTGATTTCGGCGTCGCGGAAAAAGCCCGGCTCTTTCGCCGCGATATTGAAAGAGCCGACGGTCTTGCCTTCAAGCCGTATCGGAAAGGAGGCGCCTTCAAGCAAGCCTAATTGCTCGGACATTTCGGTCCAGGATGAAAAGCGCGACCCGCCGGCGGTCTCCTTGTCGTTCGATAAGACGTCGAATTTGCCTTCATTTAAACTCTTGAGCTGAGTTACCGTGACGTTACCGGCAGAGGCGACCGGTATCAGGCTTCCAGTTTCCGAGTCGATCAAGCCTATCCAGGCAATCGCGAAACCGCCGCTTTCGATGGCGATGCGGCAAGCTGCAAAGTAAAGTTCCTGAGGGTCTTTGGTGCGGATAATACACCGGTTGATATGGCTCAACATGGTATAGAGCCGGTTCCTCCTCTCTAGCTCCGTTTTCGTGTGAGTTTCGCCGATAGGCGTATCACTCGATGCCATGACAGCCTCCCAGCAATTGATTGATACAGCCTTGTAAGGCCCAGCGGTCTAAAGGCTTGGTCAGGATCACGGAGATCCCGGCCGAAGTCAGGCGGGCGCGCGAACCGTCGTCATCGAGCGCCGTCAACATCACGATAGGGATTCGGCCGGTAGCGGCATCGGCTTTGAGCCGCCTGACCACTTCGAAGCCATCCATGCCCGGCATCATCAGATCGAGCAAAATCAAGTCGGGCGGGTCGAAATCGACCGCATCCAGCGCGGCTTGTCCGGACTCCACGCTACGAATATCGTAACCATTCGGTTTTAAAAGGCTTTCCACCAGTTTACGGTTAATCGGGTCGTCGTCGGTAATCAAGATTTTTTTAGGTATTGTCATGGCGTTCTTCCTTTGGGAGGTTCATCGAAAGCGTTTTTTCAACTTCTCCAAGAAAATTTTTGTACTGAATCGGTTTGGCGATATAGCCGTCGCAACCGGCCGCGATCATTTTTTCCTCATCGCCTTTCATTGCGAAAGCGGTCAATGCGACGACTTTAATATGCTTTGTAGCATCCGCTTTTTTCAAAAGACGAGTCGCTTCAAGACCATCCATGTCGGGCAATTGAATGTCCATCAGAATTAGGTCGGGCAAATATCTTTGCGCCAGCGCGATGCCGTCTTCGGCGTTGTCGGCCCGCAACACCCGGTAGCCGGCCTTTTCAAGCAGCATGCAGACGAGTTTCATATTGATAAACGTATCTTCCACTACCAGTATTTGCGCAGTCATATTGTTCTCTTGTTCAGTCGCAAAGATCTTCGGACTTCGTTGGCGAAACTCTTGTGATTGAAACTGGATTTTTCCATGATGGTCTCAACGTTTCCGTTCAAGACGGCGCGGTCTTCAGTCGTCAAAGTCTTCGCTGTTACCACTACAATCGGAATATCGGCGGTGTCGGGGCTCTGCTTCAGTGCTTCCACGACATCGAATCCGTTGATATCTGGCATCATCAAATCCAACACCAGCAGATCGGGTCGTTCGCGTTGAGCCAGAGCGATGCCGTCCTTGCCGCCATAGGCCTTCAATACAATATACCCGGGTTCGAGCAGATAAGCTGATAACAGGTCCACGGATTTCGGATCGTCGTCGACGACCAAAACTTTGACGCCTTCCATCGGCGTTACCGGTCTTAATTTTGTCAGCACGTTAACCAATTCGTTTCGGCCTACCGGCTTTTGCAATACCGCGCTGGCGCCCAGAGCGAAGCCTTTTTGCGCGTCTGCGACTATCGATACGATGACCACCGGAATGTTCGTTGCGGGGCTATCGGATTGTTTGATAAGGGCCAACAGTTCCCAGCCGTCCATGTCCGGCAAAAGGATATCCAGAATGATCAGCGAGGGCTGTAGGCGCGCCAGGAGTTCAAGTCCCGCTGCAGCATTTTCGGCAAGCGCTATTTCGAATCCTTCCGGCTCCAATTGCAAGCGGATCAACTCGGCGGCGACCGGGTTATCTTCGATCACCAGCGCCAATGAATGCCCGGAGTCCAACTCGTTTTGCCGGTTAGAGGGGAGCCGCTCGATATGATCGGCACCGATATCGCGCCAGGGCAGCCAAACGAAGAAACGGCTGCCCTGTCCCGGCGTGCTGGCCACGGCCATGGTGCCGCCGTGGAGTTGGGCTAGTTTTAACACTAACACCAAGCCTAGCCCGGTGCCTTCGCTTTTACGGGACAGTGAGGAATCCAATTGCGAAAAGGCGTGGAATAGGCGAGGCGCATCCTCGACCGAAATTCCGATGCCGCTATCCTCGATTTCGAATTCCATAAATTGCTCGAAGTGGTTTACCGGTAAAGGCATTCGCAGACAAGTTTCCGCATCGGAAGTCCAAGCTTCGACATCGAGGCGGCTTACCTTGCGGTACCGTAGTGTCACCCGGCCATCTTCATGCGTAAATTTGACCGCGTTGGACAGTAAGTTATAAATGATCTGCTTGGTCTTACGTCCGTCGAGCATGGCCGGCCCTATCGGTTCTGCCGTTTCAAGCTGCAGCCGGACGCGGTGTGCCGCAGCCTTTTCCTTGACAATAGCAAGACTATTGCGCAGTAAATCGTCGATATCGAGCGTGTCGAGATCCAAGGCCATCTTGCCGGCTTCGATTTTCGACAGATCGAGGATGTCGTTGATCAACGAGAGTAAATGCTGGCCGCTATGAAAGATGTCGGTGACATATTCACGTTGCTCCGGCGTCATTTCTCCGATCAGCTCGTCTTTGAGTACTTCGGAAAAGCCGATGATTGCGTTAAGCGGCGTGCGTAATTCGTGGGACATATTGGCCAAAAATTCGCTTTTGATGCGGGATAAGGTTTCTGCTGCTTCTTTGGTCTGAAGCATCGCTTCTTCGGCGCGTTTTCGATCGGTGATATCGTAAACGGTCGATCGGCTTGATAAATAGCTACCGTTTTCGTCGCGAATCGCGGAAGCATTCAGTAATACCGGTAAAATCGTGCCGTCCTTGCGCAGCATCTCGAATTCGAGCTCGCGTACCCAGCCTCGTTTTTTGAAAATAGAAAAATTTTCCTCGAATACCTTTTGGCTCGATGGTGTCAAGAGATCGAAAAAACGCATATTACCGATCACTTCTTCCCGTGCGTAGCCCAGCCAAGCCAGTTCGGTGTCGTTGATGCGAATGAAGCGTCCCTGTTCGTCCAGCGAATGATAACCGCATGGCGCTTTGTTGTAGAGGTCTTCGATTTCGTCGGCTTGCCGGCTCCGGGCTTGATCGCGCAGTCTGCAAATACCGTAAGTCAAATCGGCAGCAGCCTCCTTCAATAATTCGATTTCGACGCTGTCGAAAGCATCGGTTTCCGTGGCATAGATGCTGAGCATGCCCAAAGTTTGATGACTATCGATCAACGGTAGTGCGATGCAAGAAGCGAAGCCGCATTGCAAAGCCGCCTCTCGCCAGGAACGGTATTCCGGCGCCATGGCGATGTCGGGCACGACTATTGGACGGCCTTCGGCTATGGCTCGTCCGCAAGCGCCATGGCGCGTACTATCATTTCCCCAGCTTAGGTTTAGGCGGTCGACATAGTCCCGATCGCTGCCGGCGTGCGCCACAGGTTCGATGCTTTTGTCGGTATCGTGCTTGGCAAATCCCACCCAGGCCATTCGGTAACCGCCTTTTTCCACGATCATACGGGTGATTTCATTCAGCAAGCTTTGTTCGTCCTCGGTATGCAGCATGGCTCTGTTGCCGGCGCTCAAGACATTCAAGGCGCGGTTGGCGTGCGACAGCGCCCGGTCGGATTGCATCAGGCGGGCCTCGCGGCTCTGTAATCGAGCGGCCGTTTGATCGAATATGCGCGCGAGACGGCCGATTTCGTCATCGGATTTATCGAGGTTGGCGCGCGCGGACCAATCGCCTTCGCCCAGACGTTGCGCCGCATCGGTTAAAATATTCATTCGATGCAAGACCAGCCATCGGCTGCCGAACCAGGCAATTAACAATGCCGCAAAGCTAGCGGCCGATAATACGGCGATGTTTCGATACATGCGCGATTCTACCAGCTCGAAAAAAACCTTTTTGGGCACGCCGACCCGCACATGGATGCATTTATCGTTGATCCATAGCACGGGTTCGGAGGCATAGATTCGTGAAATGCCGTCCACACCCTTAAGTTCTTCGAATGCCCGGCAGTTGTCGTTCGGTATTTCCCACGCCGGCGCGGATCGTCCTGTCCATTCGTAATCGGTATCCGGAACGCGCAGCAACACGGTATTATCGGTATCGATGAGCGATACCACGGTCTCGTCCGACTGTAATAACGGTGTTAGTGCCGCCTGCAGCCAAGACAGGTCGATCGAGGCATAGAGTACTTTCAATAGCTTTCCGTCCTCTGTAAAGACGGGGTGACCCATGATCAATTCGGGCGATTTTAAAGGTAGACCAAAGATGATATCGCCGATGGCGAACTGTCGGCTAGCGATGGCGCGGCGAAACCATAATCGTTCGGAAAAATTGGCAGGGTTCTCGAAATTCAGTGCATTGCATAATAAATTACCTTCGCTATCCGTCATGCCGATGTCGGCGAATAAAGGATTTTGGCGATGAATGCGCGGCAAGGATTCTTGACAGAGAGGCAATAATTCGGGAACGGTGACATAAGGTATATTCGGTAATAGCATCAGCAATTGCCGCGTTTCTTCGAATAGCCGGTTTTGTTTATCGGCGATCCTCGCGGCTAGAGCCCGTGTTTGTTCTCGAGCTTCTCGTTCGGCAGCCTTATGATCTTCGATCGCCGAATAGATGATTAAACCGAAAGCCGGAATCGACGACACAAAAACCAGCAACAGCAGGCGGCCTCTAAGGCCGATCGACAAGCTTTTGCGTAAAGCGGCAGGCAACAGTTGCTGTAATGTGTTTTTCATGAATTCGCCTTGCTTAATCGATTAGTTAAGCTGAAATGAATGTTAGGCTTGCTCCCGCGTAAAAAAACTACCTACAACACAGTGCATCGCTCCTTTTTTGGATAAAGGTTTTTCCTCGTTTCCACGGAGAACCGCTCGTCGTCATACATAAATTGTAGGGTACGCTGCGCGTACCTTCATGCTCGTTAAGCACCGAATCCCTACCCGGATCAAACCTTAAAGGCTTGTGTTAAGCATTGGTGAAGTTGCCGTGGTACGCATAGCACTCCGGTAATAACGATTTCTAACGTCGATTCTCTTTCTTATATGAAGATAATGCACCTTATCTTCTTGAGAAATGAGACAGCTATCACATATTTATTTCTGTTGACATTGCTTAACCCGGACAAGCCGAAGCCCCAAAGGCAATTGTCTTGTTAATAAAGCAACACCTTTTGCGTAATCGTCCGCAGACAGGGCGGAATACGGGAGATTTCAGGCTTCGAAATTTTCGGATTCCATTTCACTAAATCCGGGTTGCTCCGCTTAAAAATCCAAAGCTTCGATTCGTTCATGAGCTTTACCGGAAAAGCTTTCCTCAAAGCACCCTAACACGCCGGCTTCCCGGGCCAGGCGTCGGAAGTTTTCGGAGCGGTTGGTGGTTTCCGAGGCGAACAGGATGAGCTCCAATTCCAAAGGCGGCATCGCTTTCATCAGATTTTTAACGAGCTGCGGATTGACGCCATTACAACCGAAGTCGCCGAGCGACAAGGCTCTCGAGAAGCCGTAAAACTGCTGCATACGGCTTTCGCATAATTGACTGTAACGCAAGCGATGCCTTTCGTGCTTGAGCGATTCTTTGATCGCCAGCGCCGCCGCCGCCGCATTGTATAAGGCATTTTGCACGCCGTGAGAAAATACCGGGTCGACAAAAGCCGCAGCATCGCCGATGCAGTAATAGTTTTCGCCGCAGATATTGTCGGAATAATAAGAATAATTCGGCCTGAATTGCAGCGAGCCTTCAATGAATTGTGCGGTTTCTAGCAGACGGCTCAAGTGCGGCAGTTTTGTGCAGACGTTCAGAAAAAAAGCTTCCCGTTGCTGGCGATCCATGCCTTTGGTGCGCTCGGTCGGCGCGATAAGGCCGACGCTGGTTTTGCCGCGCAATACGATATGCCAGATCCAGCCGTCTTCAAAGGACATGACAAAGGTAACCGGCTTGACTTTTGCCAGCTCGTCTTCGCTATGGCTTTGGCGGTCGACGCCGACAAATCGTGAGTCTGTAAAATAACCCCACAACGATAAAAAATTAGTTTGCGTACTGATAGTCCGGCGGGTTTTAAACTGGTTGGCCAACAAAGAGCTCGGGCCGCTCGCGTCGACGACAAAGCGGCAACGAATGCTGCCGTCATCGTTACTGCTGCCGCGCTTGTCGGTATAGTGTACTTTCGGCCAACGGCTGTCGGAAAGGTCGATTTTTTTGACCGCGACTTCGTGAAACACCCGGGCGTCGCAGCTTTGGGCATGCTTTAGCAGGATGTCGTCGAAAATATCGCGCTCGACATGCAGGCCGGGGCGGGTATAACCGAAGTCCGAAAAGCGGATTTGTTTGATTTTGCCGTTCCAGGCCGTGATGCTGCCGGCTTTAGCGAGAAAGCCTTCTTGTTCGATTTTTTCCGATACGCCGGTCATATCGGTAAATTTCCAAATATGCGGAATCAGGCTTTCACCGACTTGGTTGCGAGGGAAAGTCGCCCGGTCGAGTAACACGACATCGATGCCGGCTTGCGCCAGATGTGTAGCCGCGCTGCTACCGGCCGGGCCGCCGCCGATCACCAGAACGTCGCATGAGCTGGGGATAGCAGTCATAAAATGACCTTATAAATCGCCCAAAACAGCCTTTGCAGTCGGATGCATCATCCATTCGGCGACATCTCGGCCTAAGGTTTTAACGCAGCGACCTAAAATGGCGCAAGTGCCTTTATAGGCGCCGAACATGCCGCCTCCGGAATAACGGCGGGCCTTGAAATCGCCCAACTCTTTGCCGTTTTCAGTGAGTGTTCCGGTAATCGTGACGATTTTAGGGCCTGACCATGCTCCGCCGGCAGCGCCTTGCACTTCATCGATCGTGACTGTCAGAACTTTCGCGTCCGCCGGTCCTGCTTCGGTATCGGTCAGGATGGTTGCATAGTTCCGCGCGGCATTTTCTTTGATGAACTGAGATAACTTGCCGTCTAGGTTGCATTCTTCTTTGACTGCGCCTCGAATATAAGATTCGTCTTTAAACGCGATCGGTTTAATGATCAAGGTGCCGGTGCCGCTGGTTTGTATCGGCTGACTGGCGGATTTCGAGCCTTGCGAAGCACAACCGCTCAAACCCAACAGAAAAACCGATAAGACCAAATAAGTTAATTTCATCATTTACCTCCTCTTAGTATTAATAAACAAGCGTATAAGCATAGCGTAAGTATTCAGTCCCACAGCAATTATCGTTCCTTCGCTCTGCGTAGGAACGATAGAGGGGTGTGAATAATTAGCTCTTCATGATCAATACGGCTTTTACCATTATATATACCCGTCAACCATACGCTGTATACTGTTCATAAGCGAAGCTTTAAAAGCGGCATCATTTGCCCAAAGCTTATAGAAGTCCAAATCATCCTTTCGTTTTTGTAACATGATTTCCTTCACCATTTTTTCAAAAGCCAAATGCTGGTTGTGGGGATCGGCGCTTTCCAGATACTTACTTTTAAAATCCGGATGCTTAGTCAGTGCATCTCGCATACTCAATAAACGAATTCTTTGCTCTTCAGGCGTCACACTCCACCCTTGGAACCAGCGCTCATTAAAGGTACGGATGATTTCGTCTAGCGGATCAGCCTCTTTCTCGCCGCCATGCGCACCGCGAGGATTAGGGTTTTGCGGGTCGAGCTCTGTTTCTTGATCGTTCAGCTTGATTACATGGTTGAGTTTCACACGTTGTAAACCGTATGAGCTCAAGTCTACTGACTCCAGCAGTTCATCGATGGCATCCGCATCAGGGTCTGCCACTTTTAGTTTAGGGATCAAGAACTTCAGGAACCAGAATAGCTTTTCCCATGCCACCATCTCATAAGGCATGATCGATGCCATTTGGCCGTATATCTTAACAAACTGCTTGGCCTTGATTTTGAAGTCTATTTTAGCTTCAGGCGCCAGTTCCAATTCGCTCTCAAATCTGGCCGCTGCGGTATCAATAATCGGACTTAACGTTTGCGCGTCTTCATTGTTAAAAAAACGCGCAACAAAATTCTCTACCTCGTACCACTCATATACCCCTACCTCGTCCAGAGCATCCTTTAACTCATGCAGAACATTGATATCGGTTGCCTGAGACAACGAAGTCGCCGTATAGAACGGATCAAATGCAGCCTGAATATCTTCAGCGGAGTTAAAGAAATCCAAAACAAACAAGTCTTCCGTTTTTTTACCCCACTTCGGCGCACTACGGTTAAGGCGGGATAGTGCTTGCACGCACAAAACGCTGGCGAGTTTTTTATCGACATACATGGCGCAAAGCTTGGGTTGGTCAAAGCCGGTCAGGTACTTATTGGCAACCACCAATAAGCGATACTCATCGGTATCAAATTTGTCTTTGGTGTCGGTTTCTGCAAAGCCGTTGATATCGGCTTCGGTGTACTCAATACCGTCCACTTCCTTGGTGCCGGAAAAGGCGATTAGAACCTTAAACGAATTGCCTTGCGCTTCCAAAATACGACGAATGGCTTTGTAGTAGCGGATCGCTGCCTCAATATTTTGAGTCACCACCATCCCTTTGCCCTTGCCCTTAAGCTTTTTGGCATTCACCACCTGTGGAATGAAATGCTCAAGCATGATTTCGGCCTTGGTATCGATGGTGTGCTGGCTTCGCTCAACATAAGCCCTTAACTTTTTCTGTGCCTTCTTTGTGTCAAACTCAGGGTTCTCGGCAATGGATTTTTCAATCTCATAGTAGCTTTTGTAGGTGGTGTAGTTGGCCAGCACATCCAAAATAAAGCCTTCTTCAATCGCTTGCTTCATCGAATACAGATGAAATGGTTTGAATGTGCCGTCTGCTTGCTTCTGGCCAAACTTCTCTAAGGTGCTGTTTTTCGGGGTTGCCGTGAACGCCAAATAAGAGGCATTGCCACGCATTTTGCGTGAATTCATGGCTTGCAGAATTTTGTCTTGCGCATCTTCCGCTTCTTCGACATCTGTGCGCCCCATGGCTCGGTTCATGCTATCGTGCGCCGAACCCGACTGCGAGCTGTGAGCTTCATCAATAATCACGGCAAAGCGTTTATCACTCAGATCGCTAATGCCGTCAATAATAAAGGGGAATTTTTGAATGGTCGTGATGATGATCTTCTTGCCATTCTCTAATGCCTGTTTCAGCTCGGATGACTTATGTGCCGGGGCGATGATATTTTTGACCTCAGAGAATTCCTTAATGTTGTCTCTGAGTTGCTTATCCAATAAACGCCGATCTGTGACAACAATCACCGAGTCAAACAAAGGTTGCTCCAGACCTTTGCCACCGGATACCGCTTCCGACGCAGGGTAGGTTTCAATCAACTGATAAGCCGCCCAAGTGATCGAGTTTGACTTACCTGAACCGGCAGAGTGCTGAATCAAATAAGTCTGACCGACGCCGTTGTTCGAGGCATGATCGACCAACTTTCGAACAACATCCAACTGATGGTAACGCGGGAAGAAGAGCGTTCGCTTTGGCAATGGATCTTTGCTGCCGCCATCTAGCCGAACAAAGTGCTGAATGATGTTGACAATACTGTCTTTGGTGAAGATCTCTTCCCAAAGATAAGCTGTTTTATGACCCTGCGGATTTGGAGGATTACCCTGGCCCAGATTATGCCCTTTGTTAAAAGGTAAGAAGAAGGTACTTTCCCCAGCCAATTTGGTGGTCATGTAAACCTCATCCGTATCCACCGCCATATGCACCAAGCAACGTCCAAACGTCAGTAACGGCTGTGTTGTATCTCGGTCTTCACGGTATTGTTTCAGGCCGTGATAACGCGCAGTCTGCCCCGTCCAAGCATTCTTTAGCTCAAGCGTGACCAGAGGAATGCCATTGATGAACAGCACCATATCGATCTCTTGCAGCGGATTGGCAAGCGAGTACCGAACCTGTCTTGTGCAGCTGAAAATGTTATTTGCAAAATTCTGCGTTACTTTCTCACTGCTACTGGCGAGTGGTGCGGGATACAGCAGGTTAAAATGCGCATCATCGACACTTAAGCCTTTTTTCAATAGATGTAAGATACCGTGCTTTTTGATCAGTCGGTCATAACGTTCAAGCAGCTTACGTTGCCAATCGCCCGGGTTGTTTTTCTGAAGCTTGGCCAGCTCTTGTTCCTGAGTTTTTTCCAGAAACTGCCAGAAGAAACGTTCATCGATGGCGTATTGCATATTGAAATCAGCCGGTATTCCAGCAACATAACCGCAGTGCGGCGCAGCATAAGGCGGCACAACCATATCGGTTATACCTCCTTTCTTAGCTTCAAGACAAGTGCCGGTTAACGCCAGCTCAATCGCCGCTTCTAAGGCTTGTTCATTGGTTTGACTGACCATGTTTATCCCTCTGTTCTTGGTTTACTACTTGCCAATAGCCACCCTTTTTAGGGCCCTGATAGACAAGACGCTTTTGCTGTTTCAGTTTGGCAACGGCGCGTTCAATGGTACTGAGCGAATGCCCCAATTGCACCGCCACATCGGCTAATGCCATTTCGGGGTGGTGTGCCAGTAGTGCCAAAATCTTTTCCGGGGTTTTTACCCGCGTTTCTACCCGCGTTTCTACCCTCGTTTTTTGCTGTGAGTCCGATTCGTTGGCCAAGGTTTCTTGCAGAGTTACAGCAATGATGGCCAACATAAATTCAATAAAGGGCGCACAATCCGAGCGGGCTGTGCTGTCGCGCAGGGCTTGATAGTATTCCGCCTGATGTTGGTGGATCAGGCTTTCAACGGGTATGTCGGTAAACACGGGCTGCCACTGGCTTAAAATCAAGGTTTGCCACAAACGCCCCATGCGGCCATTGCCATCGGCAAAGGGATGAATAAATTCAAACTCGTAATGGAACACACAGCTCGTGATCAACGCTGGCGCATCACTGGTTTGCAGCCAGTTAAGCAGGTCGGCCATTAACCGTGGCACCTGATTGGCTACCGGCGCCATGTGCACCACCTGATTGCCCGACATAACGCCCACACCGCCTTGGCGGTAATGCCCAGCGTCTTCTAATAAACCCGCCATCAACACCTGATGCGCGTGCAGCAAGTGCTGTTTATTGGCGGGTTGCCACTGGCTCAGATAATCGTAGGCCTTCAGTGCGTTCTGCACTTCCAGCACTTCTTTGGGTGGGGCAATGATGCGCTTACCCTCTAAAATAGCGGTGATCTGGGCTTCGTTCGTAAGCGTCCAACCGAGCCACCTATTCGTGCTCGACAGAACATGATTTAATCCCCGCGGTCGAACGGCAACAATTCGTCGATCCGGCTATTGGGCCAGGTGGGTAGTTTTTCCAGGGTTTCATTTAACCAAGCGGCCGGATCAAGTCCATTGAGTTTGGCGGTGCCGAGCAGGGTTTGAATGACGGCGGCCCGTTGGCCGGCACGTTCGGATCCCGCGAACAGCCAGTTTTTTTTGCCCAGGGCAATGGGTCGGATGGCGTTTTCTACCGGATTGTTGTCGATCGGTAAATCGCCGGTTTCGGCGTAACGCGTCAGGGCTGGCCAGCGTTTTAACGCGTGATCGATGGCTTTGGCGGACGCGGTATTCGGTGCGGTGCGCAACCGGGTTTGGTGCAGCCAGTCGTGTAAGTCCGTGAGTGCCGGCAGGCTTTTTTCGGCCCGAAGGGTTTGGCGTCCTAGGGACGTCAGTTCCCGCGCGTCGGCTTCTACCGCATATAAGACCGCGATACGATTTAACGCCTCCTGCGCGATCGGGCTCTGATTGGCCTGATACAGATCGAAGAATTTTCGGCGCACATGCGCCCAGCACGCCAGTTCGACGCACGGCTCGAGTAGGCAAGACGATTCGGGATGCGCACGCGCCGTCGCAAACAGGGCTTTGTAGCCACTGTAGTCATCGACCAGCAGGTGACCATGCCAGTCTTGTAGAAAGCGCTGCGCATGCCGGCCACTGCGACCGGCTTGGTAGTCGAAGACGAGGATCTTGGGGCCGGGTTGCAAGTCGTTGCTGCGATAAGCCCATAAATAGGCTTTCTTGGTTTTGCCGTTGCCGGGATCCAGTTGCGAAACGGGGGTTTCGTCGGCATGCAAGCTATCGCGTTGCCTTAGATGCCAAGCCAGGCGTTCCGCCAAGGGCTCCAGGGCGACGCCGAGGCGTCCGACCCAATCGGCCAGTGTCGAGCGGGACAAGATCACACCGCTGCGGGCGGCGATCTGTTCCAGTCGGTACAACGGCAAGTGATCGAGGAATTTGCCGATCAGCACCCAGGTCAGCAAGCCGACTGCCGCCATACCGCCGTCGATCACGGCCGGAGGAATCGGTGCCGCCGTGACGGTTTCGCAAGTCCGGCAGGCATATTGCGGGCGGATATGACGATGGACAAAGAATTTGGCCGGCTCGACATCCAGTTGTTCGGTGACGTCTTCGCCGATCTTGACCAAGTCCTTGCCGCATTGACCGCAAGTGCAGGATTCGGGTTCGTGACGGTGCTCGATGCGGGGCAAATGATCCGGTAAGGGTTGGCGGCCGGCGCGCGGACGTTTGGGGCGACCCGCAGTATCACCCGCCGGGTCGTCTTGAAGCTGCTCGACCTCGGCTTGGATAGCGGCAATGTCGGTATCGAAGGCTTCCTCGAATACGTCGCGTTGCAGCGGTGCCAGCGCTTCGCTCTTGGTGCTGAAGCGGATACGCTTGTAATAGGCCAATTCGTAGGTCAGGGCGCCGATTTTGAGGTCTTTAGCCTCAATGGTTTTGGCGTCCTGAGCGGCTTGATCAAGAAGCGCCTGAAGCAACGCCGCGACATGATTTTTCGCGGCGGGCTCTAGGTTCAATTGATCAAGTTCAGCCAGTGGATTCATGGGGTTTATTATACCCTATTAAGCCCTCTGAAGCACTTGATTCAACTGGGTTTCTACGATTTTTTACGTGTTTTTTTTCAGGCCTTTTAGACTTGCCAATCGGCTGACGATGACGCCGATAAGCGCTGCCAATCGACACCGGCAATCAACCATTGCCACTGCGCCTGACTCAGGGCAAATACGGTTTCGGAGGCCTTGGGCCAGGTAAACGAGCCTCGATGCAGACGCCGCTGACACAGCCAAACGCCATTGCCGTCCCACAGCAACACTTTCAAACGATTACCGGCGCGATTACGAAAAATAAACGCCGCCCCGGCGCACGGCGCATAACCTAAGCGCTGTTGGACAATCGCCGACAAGCCATCGATGCCCCGCCTCATATCGACCGGCTCGACCGCCAGCCAGATTTGCGCCGGACTCTCAATCAAGCCAGACATTGCAGCAGCTCCCCGAGCCAATGTGGCGATACACTGCCCGGTATTTCCAAAACGTGGCCTTGCGGCCAACGCAACGACAACGAACCCGAGGCCGTCGACTCCGGTTGCAGCCGGACCGGTATTAATGCAGGCGCATCGGAGTCCGCCGCTTGCCGAGCCAATCGGCACCAACGGGTAAAGGTTTTGTAGCTTAAACCGACCTGACGGCAATACGCTGATTTCGTCAATCCGCTGGCTTGCCAGGCTTCGATGTGATGTTTCTGTTTGTCCGATAATGCCATGTGCTCTCCTCGTGGAAAAATAATGAGGATAACAACGGCGGGAAAAATTTTTTAGATGGTGGCGTTGGACGCTTACCTTCGTTCAGGGTATTGCCCTCAATGGCTAACGAGCCTTGCACCGTGCGAATGCGGTTGGCACGGCGTAACCGCAGAGCGTTGTTCATTTCCACCTGCATGCTTAAACGCCCTATGGTCTCACTGATGCCGGCAACCTGCTTTAGAATAGCGGGCGTAATGGTGTAAGGCGGGTTATAGAGCATGTTCACTACCTGCTAGATGGTGTTGTTTCAGTGCCTCTGCCGCCTTTTGTAGGCTACCTTTTAAGGCTTGTTCAAATTTACTCATCTGTTCAAGATGCCAGGCGACGGCTTTTGGCCAAGTCTCTTTGTTGTAGCCATCTACCTCAACGCAGAACTGGATACGAGACATCTTTTTATCGTCTAGCCGCATCCAGTGCAGAGCATTCCCAAATCTTTGTTCGAGATCAGCTTTTTGGCCCAGCAAATAATCGAACAAGAATTTATTATCCTCGGTTTCACTGCGGCTGATCGACAGTTCAACCCGTAGTTCTTTTTGCAGAAAAATCAGGTTGTAAGGGCAACCGCTCAAACCAGAACCGGCTGATAACCAATGGTCATTGCTAGGGCTAATATTGTTATAAAGTTGACAAGGGCTTTTCTGAAAAGCCTCTAAGGCGCGTTCCCAGTATTCCCGGCGAACGGTATGACGGTTTTTTAATACCACTTCGGTACTTTTTTCTTCCGCTTCTTTGGCATTAATGCCAATCATCAGTTCTTTGGCTTCTGGTGTCGGGATAATCTGGTCAATATTAATCAGTAGCTGCTCACCCAGTGAATAGGGGGTGATTTTGAAGCAGGCGATGCTAATCCCTTGGCCCAATAACCACAGTGCGGTGCTGGTCACTTCTTTGCGAAAGTTTGCCGCAACTAACATAATGCGCTGGCTATTCCCCAGGTTGAGCTTTAACTCATCCAAATCAGGCGCATCCAAGAACTCGCAAATTCGGCTTGAGGCACTTTGAGGGGCATTTAACAGGTCAACTTCTCCTGTCACTGGTTCATAGCGGTCCAAGTACTGCTGGTAAATCTCAACAATTTGTGCCTTGGTCAGGCTGGCGCAATAAGAAGCGTATTTAAGCGCCTGCCAAACCATATCGCGGCCACTGTCATCCAGCTTGTTTTCAATAATGACTAGGTTGCCATCTTTATCGAGCGCCAGTAAATCCAAGCGTTCACGGGTATCATCAAAACCATCGAACTCCTTTTGAATAATCAACAGCTCTTCGCCGAGTGCGTCAGGCTGGTGTGCTAACCATTCCTGAAGGTGCTTGCGCTCGGTAAAGCCCAATTCACTAAACTTCTTCGTTTTAACCGGACTGATTCTGTTGGTTTGATGATTCACCGTGAACATATTCGTGCGTCCTATTGCTCGACCATTTCTTGCGTGATCTTGATCTTGCCTGTCACGGCGCTGTTGATCAGGGTGGTTTTGTATTCTTTGAGTTTTTCTATTTGCTGTTCTAAAAGAATCGATCCTTCATCCGAAGACTTCATAAAAGCATCAATGTAATTTGCAATCATAGCTTGCTCCTCAATTGGGGGAATAAATAGGTCAACTTGAGAAAAATTGTCAAAGTTAAGATCTTGCCCATCTCTAATAAAACTTGCTGTCTGCTGCAGTGCTTTGATGTATGAGGGCAGTTTCAATAGATACCCATAAAATGAAGGATCTATTTTTTCTGAAGCTTTAAGAACCACATACGAGGAACGAATACAACCTTGTGACCACGCCCTTTCCAGTCCCCCCTGAAAACTTCTCATACTTATAACGAAATCATCTTTTTCAACGTGTTTTCTTTTATCTAGGTGGAACAGGATTTTAACAACTCTCTTACCAGTCAATTCTTCATATTGTTCTTGCGGTATTACCCCGTAAGCCTGAGTTGCTGATAATTGCACATCTTCCTTCCAAGCTTTTTCCTTTCGCTGTGTAAACAAAAATTTACTTCGACGAACTTCCCAATGCGCTGGAATCATCCCAATCCAATCCACGCCCGAATCTTTCATGGGTACGTTGGGGTCGAGGCCTTGCGTGACCGCTTGCTGAACGATGATTTGCTTGCGCTCTTTGAGCAAGCTGATTTGCTGCTGCTTGATGGCAATGGCTTCGTCGATTTGGGCGGTTTTTTGGTCTAGGTATTTGGCAATGAGAGCCTGTTCGTGCTGAATCGGAAAAACAAATTTCACATTAACGAGCTTTTCTCTAGTCAAATGTGCAATGCTTACGCGATTTACGATTGCATCAAAATAACCTCTATTTCCACAAGAATACATTTGATAAAGGAAAAACCTATTATTATTCTCTTCAAACATTCTGACTCTGTGCGCAGAATTTTGTATATAGCATTCCGCTAGTTCACCTTGCCAAATGCAAGTTTTGCCTACTTCTCCACCCTCACTAAGAACCAAATCGCCAATCTCAAGTTTGTATAGATCTAGCTCCTCTTTAGAAAACCACATTTCATCTACCGAGCTAACATCAACTTTCAGCCATTGGATATTCTTTGACTTGAGGTATTGCCTTAAAAAGTATCCACCTTTATTGGATGGGCATAACATCTTACCTAGAACTACATTGGCACCATGCTTGAGTGGCTTTAAATCCCAGTGTTCAGGAATAAGACCAAGCCAATCCACACCAGATTCCTTATAAGCCTTATACTTCGGCATTTCTGCAATAGTTACCATAATTGTATCTTCCTAATTTTGCAGTTTTTTCGGCTTTGAACTTGCCCAATGTGAACGCTTTCAAAATTCATCCGCAATGGGGATCAGAAGAGTGAAATGGGTCCAGCTTAATTGTCGCATCAGTGGTGCGACATTGTTTTCATCCGGAAAAATTGCCGAAAATTGCATCATCTTGCGTAGGTTTTTCTCGCTAAAACTCTTGCCGTAATCAGCAGTCAATTGTCGCGACAGCGATGTGACAATCTTTTTCCCATAGTCAGCGCGCTGCCCTTGCAACACTTCTTCGTTGATTCGCTTTCCAAGTTGCCAATATAAATACGTCATTTGCTGGTTCACTTCTTGGGCGATCGTATTACGCGTCTTTTCAACCAACGCTTTCACCTCAGACATGAACTCATGGGGCACGCTAGCCATCTCATGTTTCATACTGTGTTTTCCTCGGATAGATTTTTTAAACCCAAAATATTTGCGATCAACCCTTCCGCCTGCTGTTCCAGGTGAATAATGTCGGTTGCAACTTCCTCTAATGAACGCAGCGGCTTATGACGATAAAAGTATTTGTTAAAGCTGATTTCATAACCGATTTTCACCGAATCGAGGTTAAGCCAGGCTTCGTCGACATGGGGCTGTACTTCATTCACAAAGTATTGATGAATAGCGGAATGCTCACCCTTGGCTGGGTAAGCCAGCGGGATGGATTCGCTGTCGCGCAGGTCGGCGCTGCTTTCATAGGTGATGAATTCATTGCCCTTGAGCAGATAATAACCAAAATCGGGTAAATCGGCTTCGGTGCATTGGTAGCGTTCGAGCAATTCAGTCATTTTGTCGTTACTGAGTTTAACCACTTTTTTCACCACCTTGGCGGCGCTGTCGTCGTACCAGCTTACGGCGTTTAAAATGGCGTTTTTCTCTGAGGCGCTCAGTTTGGTTTTTTGCGCTTTAAGTTGGGCTTCGACTAATTCTTTAAACTGGTTGTAGTCATTGTATTCCTCCTGTCCGATGGCGGCCATCAGCTCGGTGGCGACGCGGTGCTGGGCTTGCAATGACAGCCAGTGTTTCACATCCAGCAATTTGCTTTTGGCTTTGGTGTTTAGGCTGATGTCGTTGTCTTCGCACCAACTGAGAATGGCTTTGTCGATGGATTTTAAAAAGCCGGCGTCGTAGACGCGCTCGCCGTGTTCTTGGTAAAGGTGCTCCATCACTTCGCTAAGGGCTTTATCAAAGCGCAGCGGCGCGATGGCCTCTGGCGTGAATTGCGCTTTGCGCCGGTCAGGGCGCTCAATGCTGACTTTGTAATAGCCAAAGTCGGCATTGTTAAACACCTTGCTGGCCAGGCCAATGGGGTCTTGGTTGTCGTTGAGTTGGCGTTCAACTTCGGCGCAGGCCAAATAGGTATGGGTGATTTCTTCAATGTGCTCGGGGGCAAATTCGCAGTTTTTGTTACCCAGGTTTTTGCGCAGTTTGCGAAACAGCAGGCTGGCGTCGATTAACTGCACCTTACCTTGGCGTGATTCAGGTTTGTTGTTGTTCAAAACCCAGATATAGGTGGTGATACCGGTGTTGTAAAACAGGTTATTCGGTAATTGCACGATGACATCCAGCCTATCGTTTTCGATGATGTAACGGCGAATGTTGCTTTCGCCACCACCGGCATCGCCGGTAAACAGTGACGAACCATTGTGAACAGAGGCGATACGGGTGCCGAGCGGGCTTACGGCCGGGTCTTTCATCTTGCTGACCATTTCCATCAGGAACAGCAGCTGACCATCACTGGAGCGAGGCGTGGCATCAACCACTTCCTCATTGCCCCAGTAGTCTTTCAGGTTTACTTTGAAACGCGGGTCAATCACATCACTACCGTCTTTGATGTGCTTCTGTTCACCGGCCCAGCTTTTGCCGTAGGGAGGGTTGGACAGCATGAAGTCGAACTTGGTACCGGCAAATTCATCGGTAGACAGGGTTGAGCCTTCTCTGATGTTTTCCGGGTTATTGCCCTTAATCATCATGTCGGATTTGCAGATAGCGTAGGTTTCGTCGTTGATCTCTTTACCATAGAGATACACATCACGATTGTCGTTCGGGTATTTTTCTTCGATGAAGTTTTGCGATTCGGTCAACATACCGCCACTGCCGCAAGCCGGGTCGTAGACAGTCATGGTCAGTGGAAGCCGGTCTTTTACCGGGTCAAAGACCAAATGGGTCATCAGTTCAATCACTTCCCTGGGTGTAAAGTGTTCTCCCGCTTCTTCGTTATTTTCTTCGTTGAATTTGCGGATCAGCTCTTCAAACACATAACCCATGCCCAGGTTGGTCAATGCTGGCATTTTGTTGCCATTCGGATCTTCAACGGATTCGTGCGTTAGATTGATATAAGGCGAGACAAACTTTTCGACGACATCCAGCAGCACTTGCTTTGACGCCATGTGGCGAATCTGAGACTTCAAGTTAAAGCATTCAATGATTTCTTTGACGTTGTCGCTGAAACCGAGCAGGTATTCTTCAAAGTTTGCCAGCAAGATTTGCTGGTTGTTCGTTGCGGTATTGAAGAGTGACTTTAGCGTCCACTTGGACGTGTTATAAAACACATAGCCACTGGCGGCTTTTAACGGTTCGTCGTCCAACTCTGTGGCTTGCATTTCTTCTTTCTGAAATTTTACTTCTTCCAGCACCGCTTCTTTGGTTGGCTCAAGCAGGGTATCGAGCCGACGCAATACCACCATAGGCAGAATGACATCACGGTATTTGCCGCGAACGTACACATCGCGCAGACAGTCGTCGGCGATATTCCAGATAAACGAGATCAGCTTATTGTGTACACTGTGGTCCATTTTTTTTCCTTTGAGTGCCCGGTTTCATCGGGAACTGATTCATTTCAGATGTTGTTCAATTTTTTTAAGGATTGGGTCGTAAATAAGTTCCCCATTTTACGGAGGGTTCGGTTGCTCGATTGGCAGGTGTCGGCGGCAGGGAAAGCCGCCGCCAAGCCTACACGGACGTATTCACGGCGTCCTGCCAAGCGAGTTATCGAACCCTCAACAAAGCGCATAGTTCAAAGACGTTATTTATCACGAAATCCTAAGGCTTCTGATGTGTGTCATTCAAACCATTAGCCCGAGCGCCCCGGCGCCGAAATTTGATTAGATAACGACGAGCGCGGAGCGTGAAAGTTATTCGGGGATGTTGTTTTTTTACCGTATCTTCAAGCATCCTCCCGGTGCTTGATAATCAGCGGACAAAACAAAAAGCCCAGCAACACGCCGAGCACGACGACACCGGCCAGAATTCTTAGCGACGTGCTCTCGGCTGTACCTAGACAACCGAAAGCCAGCGCGCTGGTCGACATCGAGGCGGCCATCGCTTGATAGGTTAGTTTGATATCGCCGCCGCGATTTTCCTGGTAAAAAATACCGTAATCGACACAGATTGCGACGACCAACAGAAAACCGACCAAATGCAGAAAACTGATCGCCGCGCCGCCGAGCGACCAGAGACTTAAAATGAACAGCGCCGCCAGTACCGCCGGCAATAGGGTTTGCAGCGTTTTTACCAGGCTTCGGTAGCGCACGGCCAATAGCAGCACGATAATAAATAAACCGGCCGCCAGCAAAGTTTGCGCCCGCTCGGTATAGTCGCGGGTCATGTCGTTGAGCATATCTCGCTGGCTGAAATAGCGTGCATCCTCTATCGTAGCTAGCGCCGCCCGTAGCGCTTCGGGTTCATGTTCGGCCAGCCAGATCATCACGACGCTTTGACGCTCCGTGCTGATGATGCGGCTGTCGATCAATCTTTTGACCGGCGTTTCGAATACCTGCTCTAATGTCAGCGCGTCCTGCTTCGGATAGTCGAACCGACCTAGCCGTTCGACCGACAAGCCCTGTTCTCGCAGCGCCTGTTGCCAAAGCTGCCGATTGGCGTCGGTCAGATGGTCTTGCAATAGGGCCTGATTAAGTTCTTGCTGACGTGTCGATAGTAACCACGGATACAGGCCGAAATACTCGTTTAGATCGCCTTGTTGTTTTAATCGATCCAGCACCGGATAAACTTGCTCGGCTTTTTGCAGTGCGGTTTCGATGTCTTGCCCGGTAATCAGCAAGAAACGCCCCGGCTCGATGCTGACCATACGCGCCCTGATTCGTTTATCGTTTTCTTTCAGATAATCCAGTTCCGGCGTTAGATCCTGCATGTCTTCGAGCCAGCGTAACGACGGCAAGGCGAACAACGACGAGGCCAGCAGCACCAATAATACCGTCAATAGCCAAGGACGAAAACGCGCGCAGAAATTTGCCCAACGCGCGACTAGCGGAACCGTTAACGTTCTGCGGTCGCCGTCCGCGACCAAGCCAGGCAGGATGAAGCGAGTCAACAATAAAGCGGCAATGATACCGGTGCCGGCATAGACCGCTATTTGTTGAAATCCCGGATAACCGGACGCGCCTAAGGCGGCATAACCGACTAAGGTCGTTATGCCGCCCAGTAACAGGCTGGGCCAGATTCTAATAATTGCCGCGGTCTTGTCCTCGGCGCGAACCGTTTGCGCGTGCGCAATCGCATGTATCGGGTAGTCGATGCAGATACCGATCAGCGTGGAGCCGATCGCGATCGTCATGCCGTGCACATAGCCGAACACCCAAGCGGTGGTCAGTATCGCGCTCAGGATCACGATAATTAATAAGGTGAACACTTGCAGTAGCGCCCCGAACGAACGAAACAACAGCAGAAACAACGCCATTAGCGCGAGCGAAGAAAGGATACTGATTTGGACGATATCGCCCTGAATCAATTGTTGCGTTGCTGCCGCGAACACCGGAACGCCGGTCATTTCCAGTCGCCATGACTCCGGCCGGTCATGCATCAGTTCTTTGAAGGCTTGTTCGATCGCCGCCTGAATTCGGCTTTGTTGCGGCGCGTCCAATCCGGCCATTTCGGTTTCCAGGATCAGATTCCGGTATTGCGTATTGGTGATGCCGGCTTGTTGCATTTGCGCACCGACGGTGCGAAAGCCGTTCAGCGTCAATAACAAGGGATCTTGCAAGGCGATGCTTTTGACCATCGCGCCCTGCGGAGACAATAGCGCTCGTTTCAAAAACTCGGCTCGTTGCGCCAAGCCTTGCGGCGTGAACAGCTCTGCCAAATCCTGCTCCGGCTTAAGGCTGTACAGCGCGCCGGCGTAATCGCGGTATAGCGCTTGCACCGCTTCGATGTTTTGGTTTTGTCGTTCGGGCGACCAGACTTCGAGCACGCCGTCGATGGCATTCAATCGGTCCTGCAATGCTATTATGAAAGCGCCGCTCACCGGCTCGCCTGTATCCGAACCGACCGAAATCAGATAGCGCCGCGACAATGCACCGGACTGCATTTCGCTCGCGAGCAACAGTTCCTCGGCATTGTCGCCGGCGATGATGAAGGCGGAAAGATCGGTCTTGAATTCGACCGTCAGTGCCACCAGTAATGCCAACAGCGGCGGCAACAGATAAAACAGGCTATTGCGTCGGTTCGGCAAATCAGTTCCCCTGCAATTCTTTATACAAGCGATTCACTTCGGTTTCGATCGCCTCGCCTTCAGCATCCTTGCGCAACAAAAATTCGCTGAAATCGCCGTCGGCCTGCCTGATTTCGATACGCTCGGCTTGTTGTCCGGGCTGGCCGGAAATAACGACAGTCAGTCCGGACCGGTCGCCGCGCCTGGGTTTCAGCGTCATCAGCCAGTCTTGCTCCCGGGCGTCGAAATCGACGCGATACACCCGATGCAGCAAGGCCACATCGGCATTGACCAAGGCATTGAAAAAGGCGATATGCAAGCTTAACGGATTTGCCGCGTCCAGCTCGCCGCGATGGCGCAAATTATTCACCGGATCGAAATATAACATCCGGTCGCCCTTGATTCCCATCAATACCCGCTCCGGTTGTAATTGCTCCTTGATCATCAAATCCGGCGCAAGCGAGTACAGATATCCGCTGCCTTGCCAAGGTTGGTCGATGAGTTCCAGTATGCGGGTTTCTCGATAGGCGATTCGAACCGCCGTATCCGATTGCATCCTTTGCATGACTTTCCACTCGGTATCGACGGCATGGGCAGCATTTGCCGGCAATAAGACCGGCAGCAGCAAAAGCAATTTAAGGCAAGACGGGTTTTTGATAGGTTTTTTCATTTAGAGTGTTTGTTCATGCAGCTTGATTTTACGGATGCTCATCTTAAATCCGGCAGTTTAACTATGAAGTTTATCAGTAAGAGATAACTTTACATTTTTCGCACGGAGAGAAATCTTATGTAACCTATACCTATCGCACTTCAAATTTCGGCATTAGCGTATGGAGGCGTCGGGGTGTTCGGCAAAGGCTTTGGCAGCATGGATGCTGTCATAGAGCCTACATGGACGCATTCACGGCGTCCTTTGACGGGCACCCCGACGCCGAAATTTGACTGGCAAAGGGTATAAGTTCGGTTTAAGAAACCAGCCAGTATCAGGCATCTCTTCCAGAAGACGCCGTGAATACGTCCATGTAGGCTTGAGCGCGGCATCCATGCCGCGCACACTTCTTCCAGAGCCACCTGATACTGTCTTAACTCCCTGGAATGTATGACTCTTTTATCCCGAGCTGAGGCCATGTAAAGCTATTGAATTAGCTTATTTTCCTTCAAGCCAAGATATTGAGTGGAAATCCGCAAATAACCGAGCTTCCAGAGATTTTTACGTTGATTGGTGATTCCTCATCTTTCAATTTTTTTAGATAACGGATATCGGAATCGATAAGCCCGGAGATTGGCGTCGGCTGGCACATGAGATGCCTTGCTATGGAAGACTCGATGCGCCGACGAACTCTTGCAGTCGAATCCAAGGGAAGTAAAAAAATGTCGAACAGACGGACATATTGGCTGATAATTGGTGCAAGTTCGTTATGTCGCTCGATAAATTCTCCAAAACAGTTTTGCCGATTCGATTTCCACAGCCCATCCCAGAGTAAAATTTTTTTGCCCGCTTGCAAAGCATCAGGGTCGTAAATACGCTCGTAGCCACTCAATGTGTTGACAGTATGCTCTTTAATGCGTTTTGAATATGAAGCGCCTGTTTCTCCGACATAGGTTGCCAGATAACCCATATTCGCTAGATGAATGGCATAAATGTAGATTCCTCTTTTTGATGCATTCGGTAAATTAAAAAAATTACCTTCATGCGCCGAACAAATTTTAAACGGTCCAATAAGTTCCAATTGCATTGATTGTCCATGCTGTAAAAAATAATTGGAGGAGTTATTATGTAGGTATCTTCAGTGTCGGGTACAGAAATAGCCTAATTTCATAGCGACTATCTTAAGCCTCAAATTCTTCCAGAAGGCCATGTAACAATACGGGAGAACTGTTTCGAATTCGTATTGGATCTTCTTCAGGCCAGCGAGGCGCTAAAGCCATTCCTCTATCCGGTATCGTACTGGTTGGCCCGGTTGTGCTATAGAGTGTGTTCATTATAGCCGCTTCAATGCGTTCTAAAAGACGTGGATTAGGTGTAATCGGTGCGACGAATACGCGATAATTTGATAGAAGCTCATTCGTTGCGATGCTAATTTCTTCTGACCGGTTATCGAATTCTAATTTTTTTGCCGCACAATTTTTTTGAAACCAAAAGCCATCCCAGATCACTTTACGGACACCTGTTTTTAAGGATGGGACATCGAAAACGGTATAAACACCATTAAGGTAAGCTCGCGTATGTTCTCGAAATCTTTTTTCGAATGGTCGGCGTGTTATTCCCGCTGCATATATCAAATAACCTCCGCAATACTCAACAGTCCAGAGATAAACTCCACATTTCGATGATGCTGTCGAATCACTAAGGGGCTTATCAATTCCTTGATTAATCCGGTTTGGCCAGCTAAATGGCCCTTCCCATCTGAGTTCGATCATGAATGGTCTTTCGTGCATATCCATAACATGGATTACCTCGCCTGCACGTCCATCCAGATTCTACGTCCGTTGACGATCATCGTTTTAATCGTCGAGCGCGGGTCGGGAATGCCCAGGCCGGGAAAGCGGAAATGGCGATAAATGTATTCTCCGATCATCAGAGCGCCGATCATCGCATAGATCAATGCGCCGTTATAGAGTGTCCACCAAAAGTCGTTGCCCCAGATTGCCAAGACTGTACACATGAGGGCATTGAATGCGAAAAAGGCGGTCCAGAGCAGGGTCAATTGACGGCAATAGACAAGGATTTCGGGAGGAATTTCCGGAAACTCCAACCTTACGAAGCTTTCGATAAACGGCGGTCCCTTGTCTTTGAGCAAAGTCCGCCCGAAAACGCCCATCAACATGAGTTGAATCAATACCGGCAATATTTTCGCGGTGACGGTTTGCAGATAATACGCGCCCAACAGCAAGGCAAGCGCGAACAGTCCTTTGTAGATTTTGACTCTCAGGCTGGGAGCGGCCCACGCCCGCATGAGATAGATGCCGGAAAAAATAGCCGGAGCCAACCAGACCATCCCGCTTTCGATCCCCCGGTAAATCAGGTACGGATAGGACAAAAACAAGCCGGTGGCGATAATGCTTTTTATGAGGGCGGTCATGTCGAACAAGGATACATAGTAGGGAAAAAAGCAAAAATGGGCTTAGCGCCGACCACTCATTTGTTAAGGGAAAAACACTTCGCTTCGCCTCGTTCAATACGTAAGCGTCTTTCGTCGAGAACATCTCGGTGCCAATCAGGCATGCCAATTTCAGTTTCGTCACGGACCAAGGAATCCCAAATTGCCTCCATGGTTTCAAGACGTTCTGTCGTAGTCATTTTGTTAATTTCAAATGTATTCATGGTCATTCTCGAACTCTATAAAACCGAATAATCATTCCTCGACCCAACTCACCTTGCCGTCTTTGAAATGCACATTGAAACGATTGAAACGGTGGCTCCAGTAAACCCAGCGGTTGCCGTCCAAGCTCGGCGTTTGGGTCATCGGCGGATAGCCGATCGCGACTAGTACTGCGTCCTTGCTCATGCCTTTAGCTACCGTGCCGTTTTGAATATGCTGCTTTTCCAAGGCGTTGAACCTTGATAAATCGACTTTATTTGGCGCGAATAATTTATCGAAGGCCTGATAGACGTCATCGCCGGTATGTTTCTGAAAATTTTTGACCGTCAAATGCTGGCTGGAATTATCGACCTCGACTTCGATCGTTTTATTGGTCATTTTCAATAGCCTAACCGGGGTATTGACCGGAATCGACGCGCCGCGCCGGTAATTGGTCGTCGGATGGACGTCTTTTTCGTAACGCATCACGAATTGCGTGTAATAAGTGTCCCCCAGTGTGATATGTGACGGTAGGGCTTCGGGCTTGATGGCCCTGGTGCAGGAGGCCAGCGAAAACAGTATTAATAAAAATAAACCGTAAGTAGTCGTGCGCATCATTATTCTTCTCCTCTTTCACAAGCCGGTCGGTAACGCGTGGACCGGGCCATTCGATAATAGAACCACAAAAAAATGACGAAAACCGTCAGGCTGATGCCGATAATATTAGCAGTTAATGGAATCAATATCAGCGAGCTGAGCAACTCGACCAGGATCAACAGGATCAAAATCACGGCAATGGCCCGACTATTCAGTTTTGTACAACAATAAGCGCCCAATGGCGCGCCGATCACGACGACCGGTACCGCCGCCAGCCAGTAACGCTCAACCGTCGCGTTGAAGCTATCCAGCAAGAACCCATGCAGCGCAAATCCGGCCAGCGCATTGACCGCCATCAAGATCACCGAAGTCGGCGTCGACACCTTTTCCGATAAACGGAACCACAACACCATCACCGAAAAACAAATGATATCGATGCCGCTACCGACCAAGCCGGTCATGCCGCCACCGACGGTTCCGGTCAATAGCCAAATGGCTTTTTCGCGCGCGCCGAAAAACGGCAGCGTGTCATTATACAGTCGCTTTTGCCAAGTCAAGATCGTCAACGGCAATGCAAAAGCGGCGATCATCGCGGTGAACAGCATTTTTAACAGAGCGGGCGGTAGCAAGGGCGCCAATGCCGTAGAGCTAATCGAAACCCCGACCAAACCGCCTAAACTGGCCCAGGCAATGACCGGCCAGGCAACCGGAACGCGTAGTGCGATAATCGTCAACGACGCGGCGGTCATGCCGACGCTTTGAATGGCCAATGAGAAGACCTTGGCATCGAGCGGCGCGATATGCAGTACTTTCGTGAACACAGGAAAAGCGACCGCCCCGCCGCCTTCGCTGGTCGCGCCGGCGATGAACGAGCCGAAGACCATCGTCAAAGTGACGGTCCAATTTTCTTCGATGATCGATAGGCTATCCGGCGAGCTGTAGGCGTACCAAATCAGCCAAACCGCAAGTGCCAAAGCCGTGCTAAACAGTAATGGTTTATTTAAACGGTCGGTTGGATGAATTACCGTTTGATTGTCGATCAAGGCTGGTGAACGCTTAATCCGCAAGAACATCCTCAAAAATTTCAGCGAGCGGAACCGTTAATTCGAGACTGGAAAATCGGCAATCTTGTTGGCCGGTGTAATCATGCAGCATCCATTCGTTGTCCGAAGTCCGCCGATAACACTCCACCCGTAGCGCGTCGATATCGACAATGACAAATTCCTTGAGCGACTCCAAACTGCGGTATGCGGCGAATTTAGGGCCCCTGTCGAATGCCGCCGTGGAGTCGGACAATACTTCGGCGATGAGCGTCGGATGGGCTAAAAATTGCCCGGCCTTGCGGTCTTCCGGATGGCAAGTCACCATGACATCGGGATAGAAGAGCGCGTCGGCCGACTCGACCCGCAGTTTCATGCCGGCCATGTAGGATTGACAAGGCGTACCGCGTAATCGTAGCTTCAGCGCGGCCAATAAGTTACCGGTAACGAGAACATGCTCGCGCCGCGCGCCGACCATCGCGAAGGTTTCGCCGGCAATGTATTCGTGTTTCTCGGTTTGGGATTCCTCCCAGGCCAAAAAATCGTTTGCGGTAAATGTTAATGATTCTGCTTGTTGCATAAATCTATTTATCCTGAGAATCTTAAGGAGTATGCACAAAATAACTTCTACAAGTAGTAGGCTTTGCGGAGGTTCGGTGACTCGCTTGGCAGGACGCCGTGAATACGTCCCTGTAGGCTTGACGGCGGAATCTGATTGCCAAGGATGGCATGAATGCAGATTTTGCAGGAGCAAAAATCTGCCCTGCCGCCGACACCTGTCAAGCGAGCCACCGAACCCCCTTCCAAAGTTGTCGACGTTGTTTCATGCTCGTTCCTAAATGACAAAATGGTGACGAATCAAAACCGGTCATCGGGTCGACGGCCGGCCATTAGCGCGTTATGTTCGGCCAGATAGTCGGGGCGGTGCATCGGTTTGATTAAAATCAGTCCTGCGACAAAACCGCCTGCATGCGCCCAAAAGGCGACACCGCCGGCTTCATCGCCGATTGCCGGAATGCCGCTCAACAATTGAATCAAAAACCAATAACCCAGCATAAAACCGGCGGGAACGGAAAACGAAGTGATATAAAAACCAATCGGTATTATCGTATGTACCCGTGCTCTTGGATATAGCCGGGCATAAGCGCCCATGATGCCGCCGATCGCGCCTGAGGCGCCTACCATAGGTATCGCGGCTCCCGGGTTGCTATAAATCTGGGCCCCCGCCGCGGCGATTGCGCAAAGCAAATAAAATACTACGAATCGAAAGCTACCCATCACATCCTCGACGTTATCGCCGAAAATCCATAAAAACCACATGTTGGCGATTAAATGAAACCAACTCCCGTGCAAAAAGGCATGAGTCAACAGGGTGCTATTGCCTGTTTCGCCGCTCAGAATACAGCCGTAGTTCGCAGTGACCTGAATTGTCATGCCTTTGGGCACCGTATTCAATAATTCACCCGGAATTAAGCCGTAATGACACAGCGACTTAACCAATGCAGCTTCTCCGCCAGCGCCTTGAAGCAATAGCCATATCGCGATATTCGCTGCAATGATTACGATCGTGATCACGGGAGGGCGAACGGTGGGGTTATCGTCTCGTATCGGTATCATTTTTAATCTCGGTAGGCTTTAATGCTTCTCACACTAAAACTTTTTTGCAGACTAGGCAAACGGTTTAGCAAGCGGTTCGCCGATAAAGATGCCTTGGCCGGGCCGTGCCACGCTTTTCCGATAGGTTTCAATTGCTCCCCTTATGCTCAAAAAAAGCTAACTTTTATCTTAGATGCCCGTCGTAGATCAAAATTCGGCGCCTGGATGTCCGCTAAAGGACGCCGTGAACCCAGCATCTAAATTCCATAGGTCTTTGGCAATGATTCAAAATCATGGCTTATTTAGGTGCTGGGTGAATACATCCCTGTAGGCTCTATGCCAGCACACCCCGGTGCCTCTTCGGGCACTGTCGAAATTTGAAGTGCGAAAGGTATATTAATATTGGTGCTGATACATCAAGGAATAGCTCAATATCAATTCAAAAAATAGAATTCAAATCTGTGCTGATTTATTTTGAAATGGGCGAAATGCGCAAACGGGGGTAAAGGTCGAAGTCTTCATTTGACCTCAATCGATTTTAAAGGGCAGGGCACAGAGCAAAAATGGCCGTTTTGGGGTAGATGTCAAAATGGCGCGCCCGAGAGGATTCGAACCTCTGGCCTCGGCCTCCGGAGGGCCGCGCTCTATCCAGCTGAGCTACGGGCGCTTGTTTGGGATGCGTATTCTAACCGATCGCAGCGATAATTACGATAGCATTGTTTTCAAATGCGCAAGGCTGGCCTTGCCGCGTTCTTTGATCACGGCCGGATCAAGCTGTTTTTTGTTGGCCCACTCCAAATCGTCGGACGGCAATTCGCCCAAAAAGCGGCTCGGTTCGCATTCGGAAATTTCGCCATAGCGCTTTCTGTGCGTGCAATAACTGAAGGTCAGCGAACGCTGCGCGCGCGTGATGCCGACATACGCAAGGCGGCGCTCTTCCTCGATATTATCGGTTTCGATGCTGTTTTGATGTGGCAGTAGGTTTTCTTCCATGCCGATTAAGAAAACATGCGGAAATTCGAGGCCTTTGGCCGCGTGCAGTGTCATTAGGCTGACCTGATCGCCGGCCTCTTCTTCCTGGTTGCGCTCGAGTATATCCATCAACATGATTTTCGAGACGATTTCAGACAATGACTTCTCGCTGCCTTGGTCTTTGTCGGCGATGCGCTTCAACCAGTCGATCAGTTCGTAAACATTTTGCATCTTGCGTTCGGCCGATTGCGGCGTTTTCGCATTTTCACGCAGCCAGGCTTCGTAACCGATTTGGCTTATCATCTGCTCGATCACTGCGAAAGTATCGCCGCGCTCCATGCGATCGGCGGTATCGTTCACCCAGTCGGTAAATTTTTGTAACCGCTGTCGCGCCTTGTCGGACAGCCGCTGCATTAGACCCATTTCGGTGCTAGCCTTAAACAAGCTGACATGACGCTCGTTCGCATAGGCGCCGAGATTTTCCAGCGTGGTTGGACCGATTTCGCGGCGCGGCGTGTTGATAATGCGCAAAAACGCGGCATCATCGTCCGGATTCACGAACAAGCGTAGATAACTGAGTATGTCTTTGATTTCGGTATATGCGAAAAACGACGTGCTGCCGCTGATGAAATACGGCACGTTGTTTTCGCGTAGCGCCCGTTCGAACAGTCGCGATTGATGGTTGCCGCGGTATAGAATCGCGTAATCCTTGTAGCTACTGCCGGTTTTAAACTTGTGATGAATGATTTCCGAAACGACCTGTTTCGCTTCGATGGTTTCGTCCTTATGGCTCAACACGCGAAGCGGATCGCCGAAGCCCAAATCGCTCCACAAGCGTTTTTCAAACGAGTGCGGATTGTTTGCAATCAATTGGTTCGCAACTTTCAAAATCCGCCCGGCCGAGCGGTAATTTTGCTCAAGCTTAATAACCTTCAAGCGCGAGAAGTCTTTTTGCAATTGCGCCAAATTTTCCGGTTGTGCGCCGCGCCAGGCATAAATCGACTGATCGTCGTCGCCGACCACGGTGAAACGCCCGAGGTTACCGGCTAGCAGTTTTACCAATTGATATTGCGTGATATTGGTATCCTGATATTCGTCGACCAGCAGATAACGAATCTTGTTCTGCCATTTTTCGAGAACCTCCGGATACTGTTGAAACAATAACACCGGCATCAAAATCAAATCGTCGAAATCGACCGCATTGTAGGCTTTCAAGCTGCGCGTGTAATCGGTATATAGATGCGCGGCCGGTGCTTGCTCTTGCGTCGCATGAGACAGGGCCTGTTCCGGCGTCACGAAGGCGTTTTTCCATTGCCCGATCTGCCAAGCGTAATGATCGGCCTTATCGATATCGCATTCCTTCCCGTTGTGCATGACCAGGTTTTTCAGAAGGGTTTGCTTGTCCTGTTCATCAAACAGTGTCAACGCGGCTTTATAACCGAGCGTCTTGTGTTCCTTGCGAAGAATATTTAAACCGAGCGAATGAAAAGTGGACACGGTCAAGCCGCGAATGTCTTTGTCGTTCAGCAGTTTCGAAACGCGCGATTTCATTTCGCGCGCCGCCTTGTTCGTGAACGTTACGGCGGCGATATGCCGGGCCGGCGTGCCTTGCTTGACCAGATAAGCGATTTTCTCGGTGATCACGCGCGTCTTGCCGCTGCCGGCACCTGCCAGCACGAGCAAAGGCACATCGACGGTACGCACCGCCGCAAGTTGTTGGGGATTAAGTTCGGCCATGTTGTTTAACGAAATGAAATAAGCGGACTTCGACGATGGATATATTTTAACCCATGTTTGACATCTAATTTCTCAATAACTCTTGGTAGGAGGTACCCAGCAATTCCCAGTTTGAACATATTCTCGCAATTTAGGGTGTGGAGCATGCCTGTCGAGGAACGCCGTCAAGCCTACATGGAGGTATTCACGGCGTCCTGTCAAGCGATTTATCGAACCGCCACAAAGCCTACTACTTGTAGAAGTTATTTTGTGCATATTCCTTAGCGGTTTTATTCGAAGTATCGGTAGCAACTGCTTCAATTGTATAGATGCATCGGCTTTCTCTGTCGTATTTATTCACATCCCACTATCGTTCATACTCCAGCGTGGGAATGATAGTTACCTTCTGTCGGTTATTGGAGTAGAATTTTCGTTAAGCTTGCAAGGGTTTTTGGAAAAAATTGGCTTTTTCTTTTTTTGTTCACGCGCTGATCAACAGGGTTGCAATATGAAAATATGGGTGGATGCCGATGCGTGTCCGGTGGTGATCAAGGAGATTTTGTTCAAGGCGGCCGAGCGTACCAAGACACAATTGACGTTGGTCGCCAATCATTCAGTGAATGTGCCGCCGTCGCGTTTTATCGCTTTCCTTCGGGTGTCGAAGGGGTTCGATGTGGCCGACAATGAAATCGTCAAGAAACTCGCTCCGGGCGACCTTGTCATTACCGGCGATATCCCCTTGGCTGCCGAAGCGATCGAAAAAGGCGCTAAGGCATTGAATCCGCGTGGCGAATTATATACCAGCGAAAATATTCGATCGCTGCTGAATATGAGGGATTTCATGGATACATTGCGATCCAGCGGCATTCAAACCGAAGGTCCCGCTGCTCTCAATCAAAACGACCGAAAAAACTTTGCTAATCATCTGGATAAATTATTGACGCAATACGCTAAGCATCGTTAAAGATCGCTTCTATTCCCCTTATACTCAAAAATTAGCTAATTTTATGAGGGTATGGGGTGTGGCTAACGAGGATGTCGGCAGCAGGGATTTGCCGTCAAGCCCCATGGATGGGTTCACGGCGGTCCTCGATAGACACATCCCATGCCTTTTATTTTTAGACGGTTTTCAATCAAAAGGGGAGTAGGTTTTTCGATGTCCCGATCCAACTTTTGGCGATACTTTATTGGTGCGAGCGGCTTGGTTTTGCTTGCCTTGCTGGTTGAGGCCTGGCAAGTAGGCGGCGCGTTAGTCGCACCGGCTTATCGTCACATAGAAGCGGAAAACTTAGATTTCCCGGTAGTCGAGACTATGCTCGATAGCGAATCCGGTGCCTCTATCGCGACTTGGTATGCATCGAGCGATGATGCAAAAGCGACAATTATTCTGCTGCATCCGATTCGCGCTAACCGCAAAGCCATGCTCGGGCGCGCCAAGTTTTTTCTCGATGCGGGATACGCCGTGGTTTTGATCGATTTTCAAGCCCACGGTGAAAGCTTAGGCCGATATATCACATTCGGCCATCTCGAACGCCATGATGTACGTGCGGCTGTGGTTTATGCCCGAAAACTGAACCCCGGGCATCGAATCGGAGTCGTCGCAATTTCATTAGGCGGCGCTGCCGCATTATTGGCATCGCCGTTAGATGTCGATGCTCTGGTTTTAGAGTCGGTCTATACCACGATAGCGGATGCGGTCGACAACCGGATTGCAATGCGCATCGGGCCATTGAGCCATGTATTGACGCCATTATTGCTTTGGCAGCTTAAACCGCGCCTGGGCGTTTCGCCGTCGGACCTTCGCCCTATCGATCATATCGCCAAGTCCCAAGCGCCTGTTCTAATCGCAAATGGCGACCTTGACCGACATACGCGGATCACTCAAGCACGGCAGTTATTCGATGCGGCGAACAAGCCTAAACGGTGGGTCGTTTTCAAAGGCGCGGCCCATAACGACTTATTCGAATACAACGCCAAGCAATACAAAGACGAAGTATTAGCGTTTCTCGACCGATATTTAAAAACCCGGCAATAGACAGAATGCAACGCCCGGCAGCTCACGTTTCGGTTCCGGCTACTCGGTCCGTAAGGCTTCCAGCGGATTCAAGCGTGCGGCCTTGATCGCCGGCATCACGCCGGCGGCCATGCCGATCGCCAGCGACAATACAAAGGCGGCAGCCAAGTAATCCCATGCCAATTGCACCGGTAAGGCCGGAATAAACTCGACGATCAATTGCACGGTAAGCATGCCGACGGCAATACCGGCCAATCCTCCGGCGAGGCTAAGCGCCAAGGCTTCGGCTAAAAACAACTGAAAAACCACGCGGCGCTCGGCGCCGAGCGCACGCAGCAGGCCGATTTCGGAGATACGTTCGGAAACGGCGATCGTCATGATCGTCAAAATGCCGACTGAACCGACCAATAACGAAATACCGCCTAACGCGCCAACCCCCAGCGTCAGAATCGATAACACCGAATCCATGGTTTCGAGCATTTTATTCTGCGTTATGATCGTAAAATCCTCGAAACCGTGGCGCCGAATCAATAAATCCTTAATGGCTTGCTCGACGATGTCGACCGAAATGTCGGGATTGTAAATGACATCGATCTCCATCAGGCTTTGCCGGTTGAATAATTCCAAGGCCTTATCCGCCGGGATATAAACCGTGTCGTCCAAATCGAATCCGAGCATTTGACCTTTCGATTCCATCACGCCGATAATTCGGTAGCGGTCTCCACCGATGCGAATGCGCTCGCCCAATGGATTGGCGCGGCCGAATAGCTCGGTAGCCAATTTACTACCCAAAACGGCGAATGCTCGAGAAGCGCTCTGGTCGTCTTCGGGTAGAAACCGTCCGCTGGCAACATTGATTTTCCAAATTTCCGGCAATGCCGAACTCACGCCGAAAACATTGGCGCGCCGGTGGCGGCCAATCGTTTCCACGCGGGCATTGCCTTGCACCATCGGCATTGCGGCGATGACATTCGGGAGCCTGCCGACACTCTCGGCATCGCCGATCGTCAAGGGCCTCACCGTGCTGATGGTGGCTCCGGATATGCCGAAGGTCGTGGTTTTGCCTGGGGTGATCGCGAGCAGATTCGTGCCGAATTGCGTGAATTCGTCCAACACGAAACGATGAATGCCTTGCCCGATCGAAGTCAGAATCACGACAGCGGCAATGCCGATAATCAAACCCAGTGCGGTCAATGAAGAACGTAGCTTTTGATTGAGTACGGTGCGGAGCGATAAACCGGCCAAATCGAAAATAGTCATCGTCTGCTTACCTTTTCGCCAACGCGGAAACCGGGTCCATCTTCGCCGCCTTGCGTGCCGGCAACACCCCGAAAATCAAGCCTGTAGCCAGCGATACTGCTAGCGCGGCGGCAAGCGCCCAATTCGGAAAAATGAACGGAAACGCCGGATACAGCATTTGCAACACGAACAAAATCAATTGACCGACAGCGACTCCTAAAACCGCTCCGGCCAACGATAACAACGCCGCCTCGGTCAAAAACAAACGCTGCAATTGGCTCTTGGTTGCGCCTAATGCCCGCAGCAGGCCGATTTCAGATGTACGTTGCGTCACGCTGACCAACATTACATTCATAACAAGCACACCCGCCACCGCAAGGCTGATGCCGGCAATCCCGGCGACAGTCAAGGTCAGTGCGGTCAATATTTTGTCGAAGGTTTGTACCACGCTGTCTTGCGTGATGATCGTCACGTCGTCTTCGCCTTCGTGGCGAGCCTTGATGATTTCGCGAATGTCGTCGACCGCTTTATACATCGCCGGTTTGGACTTGGCTTCGACCAAGACCCGGAACAGGCCTTGCGTATCGAATAAGGCTTGCGCCGAGGCAACCGGAACGATCACGATCTCATCGAAACCGACGCCGATCGATTGGCCTTCGGTCGACAGCACGCCGATGACTCGAAAACGGCGATCATGGATACGCAGCCATTGTCCGATGGCCGGACCTCTCGGAAATAATTCCTCGCGAATCGTTTGGCCGATGACACAGACTTGTTGCGCTCGCTTAACATCCATATCCGGTAAAAAATGCCCCTGAGCCATAGTCAATCGGCGCACGCGCTGCAACGCATGCGTCGAACCCAAAATATTCGCCTCGCGCTCGAGCGCTTGGCCGCGCACCGAAACCGGCGCGGAACCGACCGAAACCGGCGCAACCGCGGCGATATAATGGCTTCTGAACAAGGCTTCGGCATCGTCTAGCGTCAAATCGCGCGGCGTTTCGCCCATAATCGGTGGGTGTCCGCCAACAGTTTCCGTTCTGCCCGGTAAAACGATCACCAAATGCGTACCGAGCGCTTCGAATTCTTGGACTATGTAATTGCGAGCGCTTTCGCCCAATGCAACCAATACTGTAACCGACGCCACACCGATGCTCATCGCGAGAATAATCAACGAAACCCTTAACGGCTGGGTTTTAATCGAGCCAAATGCTTGAGTTAAAGTGTCATGAATCAGCATGAACTTGGGGATTTAGGCAAAGAGCATTAAGCGACCTCGATTGCTTGGCGCCGCGCACCCCAATTCCCAGGCTTTTCATTGAAAACGCCGGCGCAACGCGTTCCGCAAAATTTACAACAACCTTTTTCGTCGAGATTCCATTCGGATAATTGATACCAATCGCGGCCGATCAGGAGTTTTCCGCAGTGATGACAGTAAGTGCTGTCCGCTTCTTTTTTATGCACATTACCGACATAGGCGTAACGGACGCCGTTTTTGATAGCAATGTCTCGCGCGAGCAGTAGAGAAGAAACTGGCGTATGCGGCTTATCCATCATTTTCCAATCGGGATGAAACGCCGTGAAATGCATCGGCACATCGGGGCCTAAGTTTTCGACGACCCATTGCGTCATCGCCTCGAATTCGTTTTCCGAATCGTTCTCGCCGGGAATGACCAGGGTCGTCAACTCGAACCAAACTGAAGTCTCATGCTTAAGATAAAGCAGCGTATCGAGCACGGCATCCAAATGACTGCCGGTAATTTTATGATAAAAGTTTTCGGTAAAGGCCTTGAGATCGACATTGGCGGCATCCATATATCGATAAAACTCGGCCCTAGGCTCAGGACACACATAACCGGCCGTTACCGCGACCGATTTGATTCCAAGCTCTCGGCAAGCGATTGCGGTATCGATGGCATATTCATGAAAGATAACCGGATCGTTGTATGTATAAGCGACGCTATCGCAGCCGTTTTCCCGCGCGGCTCTGGCAATGGCTTCGGGCGATGCCAAGCTCATCAGCGCATCCATCTCGCGCGATTTACTGATATCCCAGTTTTGACAGAATTTACATGCTAGATTGCATCCGGCCGTGCCGAAGGATAGAATTGGCGTGCCGGGTAAAAAATGGTTCAATGGTTTCTTTTCGATCGGATCGATCGTAAAGCCGCTAGACCGGCCGTAGCTGGTCATGACAACTTGACCGTTTTGGTTTTGCCTGACGAAACACAATCCTCTCTGACCCTCATGCAATTTGCAAAATCTAGGACATAGATCGCATTGTACGCGCCCATCCTCTAAGGCATGCCAATAGCGTGTCGTAACGGTGTCTGGGGTAATCAAGTTAGGCATTAGCGCTCTCCCGGAACCAATAAATGTTTTAACGGGTCAGTGAATTGTAAGCTTTCCGCTATAAAATCCTCTTCATTCCTCTTTTTATACAGGATATTGTCTATGAACAGAAGACCCGCAGTCGCAGGCTTGTTTTATCCTGACGATCCGACTAAGTTACGAACAATGGTGGATCATTATTTAAATGATGCCGAAACCGAGGCGAAAGTTCCGAAGGCGATTATCGCCCCCCACGCCGGTTACATTTATTCAGGCCCGGTTGCCGCCAGCGCCTATGCGAGACTAAAACAAGCCCGCGACAGCATCACCCGAGTCGTGCTGATCGGGCCTTCGCACCGTGTGGCTTTTCGCGGCTTGGCCGTTACCCGTACCGACTACTACACAACGCCATTGGGCAATGTAGTTATCGACCGGACTGCGGTCGAAGCATTGATAAAGTTGCCGTTTGTCGAATATATCGAACAAGCGCATACTCATGAGCACAGCCTGGAAGTGCATTTGCCTTTCTTGCAGGAAACCTTGGCCGATTTTAAATTAGTGCCTATAGTTGCCGGCGATGCTTCGGCCGATCAAGTCAGCCGTGCTCTCGATTTGGTTTGGGGCGGTCCCGAAACCTTGATCGTCATCAGCTCCGATTTAAGTCATTATCACGATTATTCGACTGCTAAAAAACTCGATCAACAAACCAGTACCTTGATCGAGCAAATGCAATACGAAAAGCTATCGTCCGAGGCCGCCTGCGGCAAAGTTCCGGTTTCCGGATTATTGAAATTGTTGCGGCAAAAATCGATGCGTATTAAAGCCGTCGATCTCAGAAATTCCGGTGATACCGCAGGCGATAAAGACCGAGTCGTGGGGTATGGCGCCTATGTCGTTGACTGAACAAGACCGCAGGCGCCTTCTGGATTTAGCCAAGTCATCCATTGCTCATGGCTTAAAGTCCGGCAAAGCGCTCAAGATCGATCTAAGCGATTATCCACCCGAATTGACTGTGCCGCGCGCAACATTCGTGACCTTGCAAAAACAAGGACAACTGTGCGGCTGCATCGGCATGCTCGAAGCGGTTAGACCCATGGCTGAGGATGTCTCCGAGAATGCTTTCTCCGCAGCATTCAAGGATTACCGGTTTCCACCGCTCGAAGCCGACGAGCTCGATGCATTGGACATTCATATTTCGATACTGAATCCCGCCGAACCGATTGCATTCACTTCGGAGCAAGATCTAATCGACCAATTGCGCCCTGGTATCGACGGCTTGATTTTAGAAGAAGGCCTCAAACGAGGTACCTTTTTACCTTCGGTATGGGAGTCCTTGCCCGATCCTCGGCAGTTCTTGCAACATCTCAAACAAAAAGCCGGGCTTCCCCCGTATTATTGGTCGGATAGCATTAAGGTTTCGCGGTATACTGCCGAAATTATCGATTGATTCAAAGTGGCGAGGAGCGATCATGATCGAAGAAAATGCAATCGTGGCAAAAATCGAACATAACCAAGTTTGGGTCGAAAGCAAGCCAAAGCAGGGCTGCGGCGGTTGCCTGCAAAAAAGCTCCTGCTCCACCTCGGTGCTCGATAAGTTTATCAAGAAGCGCTCGATCGCCGTCGATTGCGACATCGAGTTAAAAACCGGCGACGAAGTCGTTATCGGAATTAGCGAGGGGATTTTAATCAAGGCCTCGCTATTGCTATATATGTTGCCCTTGGTTGTGATGGTTCTAAGCGGCGCGGTCGCGGAAGCATTTCTGCCTTCCGGATACGAACATGGCGATCTGGTGATTGCCGGCACCGCGATTTCGGCATTATTACTGTCCCTCTGGGCAATCTCCAAGCTGCAGCAATCTTTTTTCTATACCTTTTTTTCGAGACCTGTCGTCATTAGAAGATCAACGGACTGACCTTTGCACCGTTTTAGTACTCGTTGCGAACCTGGTTAGAATCCCATTTGCTATGAAATTGCACGATCTAAAAAGAGCGCGGTTGTTCGAAAGAGTCGCCGGAACCGCGTCTCATGGCTTTTTCAGGCTTGGTGACGCCGAAAGTCTTATAAAATTGCACGAGATGCGCATTTCGCATGCGTTCAAGCCCCGACATGGACCGCAATTTGCGTCTATTATGTCTACACCTTCCTTTTTACGAATTCGATTTTTATTTTCCATGGAAACACGCTATGCATCCTTTTAAATCCCATCTCAAAGAACTCGACCTTCCGATCAAAGTCTTGTTTACCGGCTATTTAGGCACCGTTGCTGTCGGTTACTTTTTTGCGTTGATACAAATTCTTTTTACGCACGGTATGGCCGACGGCAAGTTCGGACTATCGATCGACGATATCGTCTACAGTTATTATGGCAACCGCTCGGGTACCTTACTCGAAACCAAGTTAAACGGCTCGATGAAACCCTATGCGACCGAGCAAGAGCGCTTCGCACTGATTCAATGGACTCGGGACGGTGCGGAACAATCGGAATACGCATCCAGCGGCTCAAAAAAAATCATCGAAACCAAATGTGTGATGTGTCACAACGCCGATGCGTCGGGAATCCCTAATTACAACGACTTTTCTCAACTGAAAGCCGTGACCGAACAAGACGAAGGCGCTACCTTCGCCTCGTTGATTCGCATATCGCATATCCATTTATTTGGTATTGCTTTTATTTTTATGTTCGTCGGTCTGATTTTTAGTTTTTCCGAAACCGCGTCGGTCGTAATCAAAAGCACCGCAATCGGCATGCCTTACGTATTCTTGATAGCGGACATCATGTCGTGGTGGCTCACTAAGCTACACCCTATGTTTGCCTGGCTCGTGATTATCGCCGGCATGGGTATGGCCGTGTCGTTCGCATTTATGTGGTTTACATCGATCGCCGAAATGTGGGCGTATCGCTACGTCTTTGTCGACGGCTTGGCTGTTCACTATCACAACATCAGAAAAGCATCGGCTAAGAAGCTGTCGCTCGATGAACAGACTTCGATGAGCGCCGTGATTTATCATGCAGCAAAGCAAACCGTTTGCTTTTTCATCGAAAATGGCGTTAAGCCGCTCATCTCGTTCATCAAAAGCAAAATCAATAAATAATCAGACCACCCTATTAGGGTAGGGCAAAAATGTCTGATTTTCGGGGTTTACGGGATGTCGGCAGAATTGAGTTGCCGACATCCTAACAACTTAGGATGTCGTGCGAAAGGTATAGTTTTGTTCCATTTGCAAGATATCGTGAAGGAGTCGGTGTTCAATGAAAAGATCGTATTTTTTGTCTAAATGATCACGTATTGTTTCTATGTTTTGTTGCAGCATGCCGTCGTTTTTCAAAAAATTCAGAATATCTTCCGCCGCCGCCCACTCATAGACCAGCCATTTCCATTCATCCAGTCTTTCGATGCTGAAGTCGGCCTCGAAAACAGTATTCTTCTTTTCATGCAAGACGGCTGTCTTGAGCAAAGCTGGTTTTAGGCTTTGTACATGATTAACGGCTTCGATTAGCGTTTCCCCCGTATCGTTAACGTCATCGACAATCAAAACCTTTTTCCCTGAAATATCTACCGTAATGGGGTCGATTATTTCAGTGTGTTTCAGAATCTCCGCTCCACTTTGGTAATGCTTTATCTGCATGGATGCTAGTTGGCCAATGTTTAAAAAATCACACATCAAGCGCGCGGGGAACATTCCGCCCCGGGCAACCGCAATAACGATATCGAAAGATACCGAGCTTTTCATGATGTCGAGGGCAAGTCTATGAGATACTGAATAGGCTTCCTGAAGAGAAATGATTTTTGCTGTAAAGTTATTTTGCATGGGCGAAAATTATTTGTGGGGCACTGAAATTTAAGTCTCAATTATTGAGATGACTGAGCCAGTTCTCGAAATTTTAATCATTGGACCAAAGTTCGGCTGTGATAGTTGCTTGGTGTCGCATTTATCGGCGTCATGGCTGTTCAATGGTTATGACGCTCCGCTACTGCGTAACCTTGAATTGCTTGAGAGCCGACATGCCGATCAGCAAGGTATATTTATACGGTTATAGCTGAAAACGCACCTACCACTACCGGAAGCACTTAAAAGTTCAATATGAATTTTAGGTACGCTGCGCGTAGCTTATGTCAGTATAAAGCAACACAGGAGGGCACGTTTCCAAGCTACGGGTGAGACTGCAGGGTACACACAGCGTACCCTGCAGTCTTCAAGTTTCGAGATTGGTCTTAGTATTAATTTTAACTATTAACGCGAATATAGCCTTGATTTTTGGGGAAGGCGAACGAATTTGCTGTGCCAAATACAAACTCCGGCTTGATTAACCGCGAATGAGCTCATTTAAAGTATACTTGTCGCCTGTCATTTATTCGGTTTAAAACGACGTGCTTCGCTTACTTAATTTGCTCGCCAATCTTTTTCCTTTTTGGGTCATCACCTGTAGCGGTTTAGCATTATTTTTCCCTACTTGGTTTACTTGGTTCAGCGGTCCGATGATTGTTTGGGGCTTGGCTATTATCATGATCGGCATGGGTATTACGCTTAGCTTCGAGGATTTTCGACGGGTAACGCGTACTACTCGACCGGTTTTAATCGGCGTCGTTGCTCAATTTGCCGTGATGCCTCTTTTGGGTTGGGCCATAGCTTATGGGTTTTCGCTCGATCCGCAATTGGCGGTCGGTCTGATACTGGTGGCATGCTGTCCCGGCGGCACCGCATCTAATGTGGTCAGCTACATTGCTCATGCCGATGTCGCGCTATCGGTATTGATGACGATGTGCTCTACATTCGCCGCCGTTGTCATGACACCGCTATTAACTCACTGGCTAGCCGGAGCTTATGTTCCGGTGGATGCTTGGAGCTTATTCTTTAATACTCTACAAGTGGTGATTTTGCCGGTTTTGTCGGGTATGTTGCTGAATCGCTATACGCCGCGTTTAGTTCAGGCCGTAACGCCAATCGCACCGCTCGTTTCAGTGATGGTCATTGCTTTGATTTGCGCGAGCATCATTGGTGCGAATGCAGGCACGATAAAGGATTCGGCTTTACCGTTATTGAGCGCGGTTGCCTTGTTGCACCTAGGCGGGTTTACAATCGGCTATGCAATGGCGCGTTTGATGAGGCTTGAAGAAAACGCATCTCGCACAATTTCAATCGAGGTAGGCATGCAAAACTCCGGCTTAGGCGCGGTACTTGCCCAGTCCAGCTTTGCACAAATGGCCCTGGCACCGATTCCCTCGGCCATTTCGGCAAGTTTTCATTCGATTATCGGCAGTGTACTGGCGGCCTGGTGGCGTATACGAAAGAGTAAAAGATAGATGGGGATAATTAATAATGGAGGATGAACTACTTGCTTTCGCGAGTTTCGGTATCGGCTTGTGAAGGCTGCCCGGGGTGGGGCTTTATCATTAGGGTAGAGGCTTTTGTTTCTCGGCAATTGCAGAGTTTCAAGGATAGTGTGGGTACATAAAATACAGGATCATTTTTCCGCCCAGCATCGCCTAAGCCCCTTTTACTACAAGTCATTCTTGGCGTTATATAAAATCAGCTTCACCCAGCACCTAAATTCCATAGTCCATTGGCTATGATTAACAATCTTGGTAATTTAGGGCTGGGTCTTTGCGGGCATACAGGCAATGAAATTTGACTAGCAAAATGTATCTCAACAATCGCCTGCTTATGTAATTTTAATCAGCCTGTCGTACTATTTATCGGCGGGACTGTCCAATTGCAAGTGATGACTGGTATCTTCATCGTCAAAATAGCCGTCCAGATCATCGAACAAATCATCATGATCGTCCGGCGACATAACACCGTCCCTAACCAAGTATTCGCGGCGTTGGAAATAAGCGGTCTTGATGAACTCGTAACGATCGACTGCGGCTTCATCTAAAATCTTCTCCGAAGACAACAAGCCAGCACGCTTGTCGACACCCTCTATCGCATTGGCTGCTGTACTTGCTGCGCTAACCGCTGCTCCGGCAAACATCGTATAAGTTAACGGATCCATCAAGGCATCGCCAACCAGGCCCACTACGCCTCGCGGAGAGCCCGGGCCGATGAACGGCAGCACTAAATATGGACCGGTTGGAACACCCCAATAGCCAAGAGTCTGATCAAAATCTTCAATATTCTTGGGTAAATCGACTTCGCTTGCTACGTCGAAAAAGCCTCCCAAGCCTAATGTTGTATTAAGAAAAAAACGTCCGGTATCTTTTCCGGCCTGAGCTAATTTCAATTGGAAGATATCGTTGAGAATCACGCCAATATCGTCGATATTGCTAAAGAAATTGGTGACCCCTTGATTGACCGGCTCAGGGGTCACGTAATCATAGCCCTTGGCAATTGGCTTCATGATGTAATGATCGAGATCTTCATTGAAGGAATGCACGCTACGATTCCAGCCCTCCCATGGATCGTCTGGGTTGGCGGGAGTCGCGGCGCAGCCGCTCAACAGGACTGTGCATAACAAGCCTGCTGTTGTAAAAGTATGAGGCCCGGAGGCGAGTAATTTAAGGCGCATAGTCTTCTTATTTAGTTATTCATTAAATAAATCGGCGTCATTTTAGCAGTAATTCCTGATTGTTATGAGTTCTTATTGCTGATTCTGCCAACAGCTGACGGTAAAAAAGAATAAATCCTGCGGAGCCTCCTCGAAATGTCCAGTAAACAATGTTAATTAAGACCTAATAGGGTGCGACGTTAATCATCGAACAAAGCTTTATGCAATCAATATTCAGCGCCGTTTCCCGCCTGAATGACCGCCATAAACCAACCATTCTTCCTTGCTTTATAGCCAAAGATTGACTCACTTTAAAAGTAGCTATTTAGTCCCACGGCAATTATCGTTCCCACGTTCTGCGCTCATCGTTATACATAAGTCAAAAATTACCCTTTTCGCAATCTTAACCAACGAGACCTCAATACCATTTATTGTCACTTAACACTCGCGGATCACCTAGCGCTAGGCGATCCGCGTAGGGTACGCTGTGCGTACCATGGTAACCCCGCGATGTTCATGTGCCAACCGAGCCGCCAGGGCACGGCTTTGGTACGCGCAGCGTACCCTACAATTTATGTATAACGATGAGCGCTCTGCGTGGGAACGCCTGAGTACTGCTCCAGCGGTACGGGAAGCTAGAGCGTCTCGGTCTACGTTCCCACGCTGGAGCGTGGGAACGATAGGGGATGTGAATAATTACCTTTAAAAGTGAAAGATATACCTGGTGAAGATGTCGTCAACGAAGGTCCTCGATAAGACACTCTCACATTTGATTCTTAAGATGTTTTTTCGATCAAAAACGAGTCAAACCCAAATTTATGGGCATTAGCATAGCAGACCGAACTTACTATGAGCTTTCAAGTTAACAAAGGTCAATATTCTTAAAGTCGTAGTCTAATCGACAACTTAGAATAATTTATACTTCACACAGTCACATTTTCGGTTTTTAACACACGCCACTCGCGCACATCACTTGATTAAAATGTTAATCAAAAAAGCAATAATAACTATTTTATTCAATTATTTGACTCTATAAGCGTTAACCTATCTTTAACAAGCAAAATCACAAGCCATTGAATGAAAAAGAGTTATTAATTTTATGGCACTACAAGTATTGACAATTAAGATAAATGTAATACAAGATTCACTGTTTTCTTAAAAAATCATAAACAATTGTAATCATTAACAAAAACACTTAACGTAAACGCTAAATTTTTAAATGTAGTGCCTGATGGCGATTTTTAAATTAGTAAGGTACTGATTTATAATGATTATTAAATCTTAGTGTCAAACATGGGTTAAGGGCATAAGGTTTAAAAAATAAAATCACCATAAATTTAGGAGATGCACGAATGAATCGGCAATGGCTTTGGTCTTTTATCTTTATTGCGCTAATTGCAGGCCCTGCTTTTGGCGCATCGCCGTCGATTGACGGCAGCGACCCGATCGATGCACGCAGTTTTTTATTCATCGCTATCTTATTGATAGGCGCTAAAACCTGCAGCCTGATTGAAAAAGTCGGTCAGCCGGCAATTTTGGGTGAATTAATTTTAGGTCTTGTGCTCGGTAATTTAGGGCTCATCGGCTTCGATTTTTTCGAAGCGATAAAATTCGATCAACATATCTTATTTTTCGCCGAGCTGGGTGTGGTTATTCTCTTGTTTCAAATCGGCTTAGAATCCAATATCAGCGAAATGATGAAAGTCGGCCCCCGCGCTTTGCTGGTAGCGTTGATCGGTGTTGTCGTTCCGTTCGTTTTGGGTGCTTTTGTCGCGGGCCCTTTGTTGATGCCGGGTTTCGAAGATCATGTTTATTTGATGATCGGCGGCGCGTTGACGGCAACGTCGGTGGCTATCGCAGCCAGTATTTTTCGCGACATGAAGCTGCTCGACTCTCAGGAAGCCAAAATTATTTTGGGCGCTGCGGTATTCGACGATGTCTTGGCATTGATCGCGTTTTCGATCGTGATGGCGATCGGTACGGTCGGCAGCATTAGCTCGGGCGAGATCGCCGGCATTTTCGGCGAGTCCTTCCTGTTTTTATTCGGCGCTGTGATTCTCGGTCACTATACAGCTGCACCGATCGGCCATGCGCTGTCCAAAATCAGTTCCGGCGTCGGCATGAAATTTGGCTTGGCGGTCACTTTCTGTTTGTTGTTTGCCTATTTTGCGCACGTTGCCGGGCTTTCACCGATTATCGGCGCATTTGCTGCCGGCTTGGTGCTCGATCAAGTACATTTTCGTTTTTTCCATGATCCTGAAATCGTCACCGACTTGAAAGCTTGCGTGCAACACGAAACGGGAGAAATCAAGGAAAATGTCATGAAGGTAGTCGACCTGCATGCCGAAAAGCATGTCGAGGATTTGATGAATCCGCTTTATCACTTTTTTACGCCGATTTTCTTCGTGTTGACCGGTATGAGCGTAAAACTCGATACGTTGTTCGACACGCAAACTTTATTGACCGCGTTAATTCTGACCGTGGTAGCGGTCGTCGGCAAACTGGTTGCGGGCTTGGGGGCAGGCGCCGCTAAAAAAATGGTTGTCGGCATAGGCATGGTGCCGCGCGGGGAGGTCGGCTTGGTATTCGCAATGGCCGGTCACACCGCCGGCATTTTGCCCTCCGAAGTCTTTTCGGTGATCGTGCTGATGGTGATTATCACCACACTAATGACGCCGCCCTTGTTGTCTTATTTATTGAAAAAACACGTTGACAGTCATTGATCACGCAGGGGCGCGGAAAAAAAGAGCAGGGTAGCAATGAAGCGAGAGCCGTCTAATTTCCGAACTCTTTGAAAAGTCGGGCAAGGATTTGTGCAACAAGATATTGAATATTTCCGCTTTATAGCGGCTATCATCGATTGAAAGCCAGATTGTATGAGCAGTAGGGTCGGGACCTCTCGCAGGTTCGGCACCGTGGAAAGGTGCGCGATGCGCACCCTACAACTGCAGGACGGGGTTTTCAACCCCGTCCTGATCGTTTCGACCATGCCTAAAGCAGACATAAACGTTCGGAACGGGTTGAATAACCCGCACCGAACCTGCAATTGACAGCAAGGTGCACTAAAAAATCAATCTTCCTCGGCCTTGATGATTTTACCGGTTCCTGCGTCGACCTCGACTTCCATTTCGCGTCCATCCGCCATTTTTATTTCGAATTCGTAGACCGCAAAACCGTCGGTATTGATTTCATATTCCACTTCGCTAACCCTGCCCGGATAGGCTTCTAGCGCTATTTTTCGGGCCTGTTCTTCATCGATTTTCTTTAAGGCCGCAAAAGCTGGGTGATCGGCGCTCGGAAGTTCTTGTTCTTTTTCGAAAATGTTGCCGGTTTTATCGCATTTAAACTCCCATTTAGCGCCGTCAGACGATTTTGCCTTGATTTTGTAATATTCGACGCCTTTTTTGTTTTTTAGCTTCATTTTGACAATCGGGTCTTGCGTCACCTCGCCGACAGCTTTCCGGCAGGAGTCGAAGGCCGTATTGTCTTGTGCAACGGCTGCTGTGCCGAATAAGCCCAGCAAGACGCTCAAACAAATAATATTATAGTTGTGGTTCATGATAGATAGACCTCATTAATGAACATAAAAAGTTGAAGGGGCATCAACCGTAGATGGTACGTACCTGATAGCATAGCCCAAGCTTTCCGTTACCCCAAGCCTCAAGAAAGATATCCGATGCGTACCTTACCTGACTATATTTTTTAATATGGGCCAGGAGGCTTTGTCAAAAGCCTTTATCTTACGCAGTCAATCTTAGCTGCCGCAACTTTATAAGAAACACTATTAGAAAGCCCACTTCACACCGCCCATCATTTGAAACCCCTGGCCCGGGTGAATACCATCTACACGGCTGGCTATAAATTTTTTGTCGCTCAGATTATAGCCATTCATAAATACATTGACGTTTTTGACAACTTGATAATTTGCCGAGACATTGAAAACCGTATAACCGGGAATAATGCCTTCTTGTCCGTTCGCATTCTCTTCTCGGGTATTTTCAATGTCGACATATTGCTGACTAACGCTTTGAATACCAAAACGGATGTCCAGACCCCAAGGCGTTTCGACACCAACATTGGCGTTGATTAAATGCTCCGGAGTATAAGGTAAACGATTATCTTTAACGATCCCCGCCCTGGCTTCGGTACTGGCAAAATAAGCATCGAGATAGGTATAAGACGTTGTTAAATAATAATTATAATCGGTACCGAATAATTGATTGGAATCCAAACGAAAACCGGTTTCCACCCCTTGGTGTACCGTTTCGCCGACATTGATAAACCGAGTATCCGGGACCGTTATGTCTTCCACAATTTGGTTTTCAAAATCGATTCTGAAATAGGTCATTTCAAGATTAACACCCGCAGTAGGCGAGGTTCGAACACCGGCTTCGTAATTCAAACTTAATTCGGGCTCTACTTGGCTAAGGATATTTTTCGTCGGGTCGACAAAATCACCGATTCTACCCGGCGCGAAACCTCGATGAACGCCGGCAAATAGCGTGGTGTTATCTATGCCATTATAGGTCACGCCAACGCCAGGCAGGGCTTCCGTCCTAACTAAACTTTCCGTGGCTCTGTCGATATTGTTGATATTGTCTTGATGATAATGCTCGACACGAACCCCCGGCGTTACGGTAAAGTCGCCCAGAAAGAAGCGGTTTTGTGCGAAAAATGATAGCGCTTGGGTTTCTAATGAATTGTCTTGGTAACGATTACGCCCGTGATTGTTGTTATTCCTACCTTGAGTGGTATCTCTTGGTCCGGCATTACCGACATAACGTTCGCGGTCGGCCCATTCAAAATGCCCGCGTATACCCAACGTGGTTTCGCTCTGTACACCGAATGCGTCATGCATGAACACCAGCTTAGGTTCTATGCCAAACACATTGTAAGTCCTGGGCCGCTGTTCATTCCCGCATGTCGGAGCTACATCGGCGGAAATCGGTTCGCGTCGATTAGCACAGTTATTCATTTGCGAGGAATCGTTAGCCTGCCGAATCGACTCCCGGAACATATGATTGCCGTAGATGTTGGTGCTGAACTGCATCGTATCGGAAATATCGAATTCATAGAGCGCTTGCCCCGCATAACGGCGTACTTCGAAGCTATCGTTACGTAAAGGGTTGGTGCGTTGACTGCGCTGGTACATTTCGCTGGTTAGGCCGGCCTCGCCCATATCCGCGTCTTCATGAGTCAATATCCCTTTTAGCATGAGGCGTTGACGATCGTCGATTTTAATCAGGGCTTTGAGTGCCAAATCATCTACTTCTTGATGCTGGCCGCTACGATTGCCGTCCGATTCTTGCCGAATGTAATCCAAAGACAGGCCGACATTATCGAGCGTACCGCCCAATCTTAAGTGGGTATCGTAATAGCCGTTATTGCCGCCGGCCGCCGAAATCGATCCACCGAATTCCTCAGGAATCGGCGCGCTGACAAAATTGACCGCGCCGCCGACAGTTTGAGGACCGTACATGATTTGTCCGGAACCTTTCAAGACTTCGATACGATCGATACGTTTATTAGTTGGAATATAGTGATTACTGGGATCGCTATAAGGCGCCAATTGTATCGGCGCACCATCTTCCAGTAATTGCGTGCGAACCGATCGCCTTGGATCCAATCCTCGTATGCCTAAATTAAAACGCCGTCCCAACACGTCCTCGTCAACGATATGAATACCCGGAATGGTACGCATGGCATCCTTCGTCGACAATGGGCCTTGTCGATCGAGCGTAGTTTTATCGATGACGAAGCCGGAGCCAGGAATATGCTCTAATTGCGAAGGTTCTTCACCGATAATTTCCAGAGGAGGCAGTTTTACGGCCGGTGGACGATCATCTACTTTAGCCGCATTAGCATTCACGGCGGCCAACACGGCTACCGTCATTAAGCACATGCGGAACGGCGCTACTTGGCCTTGCCCGCTACCCGTCGCATTCTGATTAGATTCGATTTTTATTATAGAAGTTAAAGACATTGCGCTACCACTCATAAGCCACTTTTTTGAAAGCGGCCATTTTAGTGAGCGTTATCCCTTTTACCTATAGGAAAAACTCCTGAATTTTTTTGTTGGGGAACTTTTGAGCGGTGAGCGGTGAGCGGTGAGCGGTGAGCGGTGAGCGGTGAGCGGTGAAATGATGCAGAATTTAATCCATTTGTCAAGCCCTACTTTCCTCTTTCCTCTTTCCTCTTTCCTCTTTCCTGCTCACTGCTTACTGTTTACTCCTTCCCGCTCACTGCTCACCGCTTACTATTAACCGCTAACTCCCCCCTTAAACCTTCGCCCCCAACGCTTTCGCCAAACGATTGCGCTTCTCTGTATCGTGTTCGATTTCCCAGCCTTGAAGGTGTTGCCGAATCAATTGACCCAGCGCGTCGATATGCCCTGGCTCGGCATTGAGCGCATCAATGTATTCGTAATGATCGCCACCGCTGCTCAAAAAATACGCCCGATTTTCGACGCCAATTTCTTCGATCGTTTCGAGACAATCGGCGGCAAAACCCGGACAGAAAATTTGTACCGACTTGCAGCCTTGCCCCGGCAACGCTTTCAGCGTCTCGTCGGTATAAGGTTTAAGCCATTCCTCCCGGCCGAAACGAGACTGAAACGTTGTCATGTATTCGTCCGGAGCCAGTTCTAGCGCTTCGGCGATCAATCGAGACGTTTTGTAGCATTCGCAGTGATATGGGTCACCGTTATGTAGATAGCGCAACGGAATGCCGTGATAAGAAAAAATCAATTTATCGGCACGGCCATGTGCATGCCAATGATGCCGAATATGGTCGGCCGCGGCTTGAATGAATGGGTCGAAATCGTGATAGTGATTGATGAAGCGCAATTCCGGCAACCAACGGCGCTTTTTGAATTGATCCGCCAAGGCGTCGAAAGTCGAGGCGGTCGTCGACGCCGAATATTGCGGGTATAGCGGCAGCACCAATAATTTTCGGACGCCTTGTTGCAATAGCCTATCCAGTACCGATGCGATCGATGGAGTACCGTAGCGCATCGCGAAATCGAGCACCAGATCGTCGCCCCAATCCGCCTGTAGATTTTTTTGCAAGGCTTCGGCTTGATGCCGGGTATGAAACATCAACGGCGAACCCTTGTCGGTCCATATCGATTTGTATGATTTTGCCGAACGACGGGGCCGAATTCGCAGAATGATGAAATTCAACACGAACCACCAGATGAATCGAGGAACCTCGACGACCCGAGGGTCGGACAAGAACTCCTTAAGATAAACGCGCAACTCCTTCGCGGTCGGCGCTTTCGGCGTACCGAGATTGGTAATCAAAACACCGACTTTATCGTTTTGTTTATGCGTAAATTCGGGACTGCCTTTAAATTTCATACTTTTTCGCTTTGGAATATTGTTTTATTGAAGTTTGTTAACTCAGCCTTATTGACAAAGCAGAATCAATCGAACAGCGCTTGGTCTAAATTTTTGCTCTTTTCTAAACTTCTAAGTTCAGCTTTATCTTTTATGCCATGAAATTTTGTGCCGGCAAGGTTGGCTTGTGAAAAATCGGTATCCAGCAATTTGGCTTGGGAAAGATCGGCACCCGACAAATCGGCACCGGTGAGATCTGCACCGGCCATGTCCGCGACCATTAAATTAGCGTTTTGCAGATTGGCACCGTTCAATTTGGCCAAACGTAACATGGCCCGACTCAAATTAGCCCCGGCCAAATTGGCTCCGGTTAAATCGGCGCCTTTTAAATTGGCGCGCATCAAACCCATCGGCTGATTTTTCATATCCGCGCCCCAATTGGCGTCTCTCAGATCGGCGCCCTTTAAATTAGCACCGTCCATCACGGCAATGAAGCGACTGCCTCTTAGATTAGCCTTGCTCAAATTGGCCTTGACTAAACTGACGCCGAATACGCTACTATTCGAAAGATCGGCACCGGATAAATTGATGCCGGTCATCACGGTCAAATCCAATACCAAACCGGACAAATTACTATTGCTAAAGTCGGCCTTTCTCAAATCGGCACCCCATAAATCGGCATGGCGAAAATCCAAGCCGGATAAATCGACTCCACGTAAGTCCTTCCGGCGCAAATCGGCCGGTTTCTCTTTTGTAGCCTTGCTTAGCAATTGTTCGATTTGCGCACGGTCAAGATCGGCCGCTAGCGTCGAGGAAGTATTGAGTGCCAATAAAAACAACGAGGTAAATAGGGTAGGTATTTTCATCGTAACATCTCCTAATGCGTTGGCTTAATCGAAACTCATTATATACTTTGAGCAAGGGCATGTTCCGTTTTCTAAAACGCTCATTCCATTACAAACGAAATGCTTTGTTCCTGACGTTCCGATATTTCTGAGTTAAACTAATCTCCTTTCCTATTCTCCCTGCATTTGTCTCAAAACGCACTCATGACTTCTTGTAACGATCCGGCATGCGCCAAAAAAGTCGAATTATTAAATAGCGAATGCCGCTGCGTGTCGCTCGACCGTCATGCTTTGCGGGATGAATTGCTGGCTCTTAACGACCTCAATCTATTCCGCATGCTCACCGAGGAGCGGCCGCATTTATTCGCGGAATCGGCCGTATTCGTCGATGAATCCTGCTTACGGCGGCAATGGAAGATTATCGCGGCATTGGAAAAAGTGATCGATTTACCGGCTTATCAACAGCGGGTATTGGCTTATGCGCCTGAAACCGCCCTTTTTACGCCGAAAGCCCGAGGCGTTTTTTTGGGTTACGATTTTCATATTGGGCCCAGCGGGCCGCAATTAATCGAAATCAATACGAATGCCGGCGGCGCCCTGGTCAATGCGATCCTGGCACGCGCCCAAATCGCTTGTTGCGATCAGGCAGGCGACAGGCGTCCGGGTCAATTGCCCGGGATGGAGTTAAAACAATCGCTCGAGCAAGTTTTCATCGATATGTTCCTCGAAGAATGGCGGCAGGAGCGGGGCGAGCAGACATTAAAAACGGTTGCCATCGTCGATGAGCAACCGGCCGAGCAATATATGTATCCGGAGTTTTTACTATTCGAAAAGCTCTTCGAGCGGCACGGTATCGAAGCGGTCATTTGCGATCCGTCGGAGTTGACCTTCAGCAACGGCAAGCTGTTATGTCGAGAGCTTCACATCGACCTCGTTTATAACCGTCTGACCGATTTCAGTTTGGAAGAAATTGCCTCGCAAGCTTTGCGCAATGCCTATTTAGACAATGCCGTAGTCGTGACGCCTTATCCCAGAAATCACGCATTATATGCCGATAAACGCAATTTGGCCGTGTTGACCGACACAGCGGCTTTAGAAGAAATTGGCGTGGATGCTGCCACTCGCGAGATTTTGCTGTCCGGAATTGCGCAAACCGTCGTTGTGCGAGAACAAGACGCGGAAAAACTTTGGTCCGATCGGAAACGTTTATTTTTCAAACCGGCCAAAGGTTACGGCAGTAAGGCTGCTTATCGCGGCGATAAACTCACTCGGCGAGTATTCGGGGAAATATTGCAAGGCGATTATGTCGCGCAACAATGGGTAGCGCCAAGCGAAAGGCACTTGGAAGTCGATGACGCAGTGATGGGTTTTAAATTGGACTTGCGTAATTATGTTTACAACGGTCAAGTGCAGTTAGTCAGCGCAAGATTGTATCAAGGCCAGACGACTAATTTCCGCACACCCGGCGGAGGATTCGCGCAGGTTGTCGTCGTCGACCCGGGCGGATAGCGCTCGACTTTAAGGCTGCTCACTTAACGCGGAACAGTTTAAGGTCAATCCGTTCGTGGCGAGCCCTTCGGCTGCGCTCAGGGCGAAGGGTTATACCTTTCGCACTTCAAATTTCGGCGATGCTTAAGGAGGCGCCGGGGTGCTCGGCAAAGGCTTTGCCAGCATGGATGCTGGCATAGAGCCTACATGGACGTATTCACGGCGTCCTTTGACGGGCACCCCGGTGCCGAATTTTGATCTACGATGGGTATAATTCTTAGTGCTTTTGTCCCGTCTTAAGTGGGAAGCCGACTTTAAAGAGCCGATGCCAAAATGCTTAGCGCCTTGCCTCGATGACTGATCGCATTTTTGACTTCAGACGCTAACTGAGCCGAAGCGCATTCGTACTCGGGTACCCAAAATACAGGATCGTAACCGAAACCGTTGTCTCCGACCGGCTCATCCAAGATACGGCCTTCCCAAATCCCTTGCGCGATGACGGGACAGGGATCTTCGGCATGCTCGATGAACACGATCACGCAGATGAAGCGCGCGGTTCGCTGTTCGAACGGCACGCCGGCCAATTCCTTCAATAACTTTTCGACATTATCTTGATCGCTGGCATCCGAACCCGCATAACGCGCCGAGATCACTCCCGGAGCGCCGTGCAAATAATCCACCGCCAACCCGGAGTCGTCGGCGATTGCAGGCAATCCCGAATGGAATGCCGCATTACGAGCTTTCAAGAGCGCGTTTTCGACGAAGGTCTTGCCGGTTTCATCGGCTTCCGCGATTTGAAATTGCGACTGCGGCACAATCGGATGGCCGGCCAAAATCGCCTGAATTTCCCGGATCTTACCGGGATTACCGCTGGCCAGAACGATCGGTTGGGATGGATTCGATAACATTTAAAAGTTTTCCAGGGCTTTGGCTTGTTTTTCCAGCAATTGTTTGATGCCATGCTCGGCCAGGCTCAGCATCGCATCGAGCTCGTCCTTACGAAACGCGTGACCTTCGGCAGTACCTTGCACTTCAATGAATGCCGAAGCGTCATTCATGACGACATTCATGTCGGTTTCGGCATTGCTGTCTTCGGCATAATCCAAGTCTAATACCGGAACGCCCTTGAAGATACCGACTGAAACCGATGCGACTTGACCGTGCAACGGGTTTTTCTTGATTTGCTTTTTAGCGAGCATTTTTTGCACCGCCAGCGACAAGGCAACAAAGCCGCCGGTGATCGATGCCGTTCGCGTTCCGCCATCGGCTTGCAGCACATCGCAGTCGATCGTGATGGTGTTTTCACCCAGCGCCTTCATATCGACCGCGGCTCTCAGCGAGCGCCCGATCAAACGTTGAATTTCCTGAGTGCGTCCGCCTTGTTTGCCGCGACTCGCTTCGCGTCCCATTCTGTCGTGTGTCGATCTCGGCAACATGCCGTATTCGGCGGTAATCCAGCCTTCGCCCTTACCTTTGAGAAATCGCGGCACGTTAGTTTCGACACTGGCCGTACATATCACACGCGTGTCGCCAAATTCTACCAGCACGGAACCTTCCGCATGCTTGGTGTATCCGCAGGTAAACTTAATCTCTCTCAATTGCTCAGGGTTGCGTCCGCTTGGTCTCATAGTGTTACTCATGATTTAAATAGCGAAACAGTATAACCGAAAGCATCCACTTTAAAGAGGGCTTTTGAGCATTCAACTCGCGGTCAGCTCTTTTAGATAATCGGCCACCGTTTGCGGACGATCGGACGGTTTAACCGCCATCGCCCAATCGATAGCCGCCAACAGTTTTTTGGAATATTTTTTTTTGTGCGCCTTCACGGCAGGGATCAGCGAGTCATTCTGAGCGCGCTCAGTTGCTTGAGGCGGCGACTTATAGTCGAGGCAAGCCCGCATGCTCGCGCCGATCGCATACAGATCGGTCCAAGGCCCGAGCGGTTTATTGCTTAAATATTGTTCGACCGGAGAAAACCCGTTGGTCAGTACTTTGCTTTGTTTATGTCGTGCCGGATTAGGAAAAGTTTGAATCGCGCCGAAATCCAGTAATACAGGATCGTTTCCGGGCCGAATTAAAATATTGGCCGGCTTAATATCCAAATGCACGAGATTATGCTGATGAATAAACCCAACGCCATCTAAGAGTGCAACGAAAACTTGCACTAAAAACTCCTCGCTAATATCCAGCAATCTTTTTTGCAGGATTTTTTCCAAGGTAAGCCCGTAGTCGTAAGTCATCACCATATACACTGTCGAATTTTCTTGAAAAAAATTGATGACTTCAACAATATTCGGGTGTTTTAACTTCGCCAATACCATCGCTTCTTCGAAAAATAGCGCCCTACCTCGCTTAAACAAAGCTTTGGTTTCCTCGCTGTTAGCCACGACTTGATTATTCCAAGTTCTATGGGCTAGTTTTCTAGGCAGATACTCCTTGATCGCGACTTGAACTTGATCCAATCGCCGGCGAGCCAAGTAAACGGAACTAAAGCCGCCGCGTGCCAATTCCCGCTCGATCATATAGTCGTCTATAATGGTGCCGGATTGGAGATAATTCCATTGCTTTGGATAGTTATCCGGATCGTAGTATTCAGCCACTGAGTCGCGTCATTGGGTTAATTCGTGAAAAACACGACAATTATAGGTGAAAAATGATTAGAAGTATGACGGCATTTGCCGGAGATGAGGCAGTCATCGAAAATTTAACCGTTCTTTGCGAACTGCGTTCGGTTAATCATCGTTATTGCGACATCACTGTCAAGCTACCCGAGCGTTTACGCTTTGCCGAAGCGCCGATACGTAGCGCCATTGCCGCAAAAATCAAACGCGGCAAAGTGGAATGCGCATTAAATTATAAAAAGCTTCCGCAAAATTTTAACGTCGATCTACAGGCGGTTGAGGCACTTTTAAACGCAGCCCGCACTATCGAATCGCTAATGTCCGAACACCGAACTTTTTCGGCTCTCGACATTTTGGCTTATCCCGGCATTCAACAAGAAACCGGCACCGATAACGCAGTTCTTGGCCAAGGCATTTTTGATTTAGTCGACCGAACTCTCGATCAAATGCTCGAGGTCAGAACCCGGGAAGGCGAGCAATTGGCAAGTCTCATCGACGAGCGTTGTCTAAAGATGCGCGAACTTGTCATTGCAGCACGCAACAGAATGCCCGAAGTATTGTCGCATCTTCGGGAAAAATTGAAGCTCCGAATTCACGATTTAGTTATCGAACCCGATTTCGACCGACTGGAGCAGGAATTGGTTTTTTTGACTCAAAAACTGGATGTCGAAGAAGAATTAGACCGGCTCGAAACGCATGTCAACGAGGTATTACGAAGCCTAAAAGCCCAAGAACCGGTCGGCCGCCGGCTGGATTTTTTAATGCAAGAAATGAACCGTGAAGCCAATACCTTAGGCTCTAAGTCCGCCGATAAGGAAATGACCGGCATTGCGATAGATTTGAAAGTGTTAATCGAACAAATGCGCGAACAAATTCAGAATATCGAGTGAATCTAAAGAGAGCTCGAATGCAATCGGATTTCATCTTATCCAAATGGTCGGTTTGGCCGCCTTTGCCTCTCCAACCGGCCAATCCCGCCCAATGGCTTGCCAACGTTCCGCCGATGCTGAAAAGGCGCTTGACACCGCTGGCCAAGACCGTATTCTGTGCCGTTGCTCAATGCCTTGACGAAGACGTCATGGTGCCAGCGGTATTCAGTTCCGCTCACGGCGAATTGGCTAAATCCTTGTCCATGATGGAGATGCTTGAGGCCGGCGAGGAAGTCTCGCCGACCGGGTTTAGCTTGTCGGTCCACAATGCCATTGCCGGTTTGTTTTCGATGGCCTGGAAAAACAAGCTGCAATGTACCGTGCTCGCTCCCGGCGAGGAAGGCATGGCGCCGGCATTTATTGAAGGATTAGGTTTGCTTCAGGAAGGCGCGGAACGGGTGTTGCTGGTGTTTTACGATGAGCCGCTGCCGACCTTTTATCCGTCTTCCCCTTATCGCTTGTCTTCGGATACGAGTTGCGCGCTAGCATTGATGATTGCAAAAAGCGGCGCGGGACAAGCGCTGACAGTGTCTTCTTCAGTATCAACCGGAAATGACGGCGAACAACCGGTACAATTGCCGGCCTTTATTCGCTTTTTGACCGAGCCGCAGACTCGGCTGACCTTCTGCATGCCGCGCCGGAATTGGAGTTGGGAAAAACGTCCCGACTAAGCGAAGCCTGAATTTCGGCGGCGACCGCTATTGATATAATTTTTAGAGAAATGTATGAGCAGTTTGGAAAATGAATTAAAAAAATTGATTATCGAGTCGCTCGATTTGGAGGATATCGGCGTTGACGATATCGATAGTCACGAAGCCCTGTTTAACGAAGGCTTAGGGCTGGACTCGATCGACGCTTTGGAACTGGGACTCGCGATCCGAAAGAAATACAATATCCGAATCGATTCGGAAAAAGACGACGTGGTAAAAATTTTCGCGTCGGTCGCGGCGCTGGCTGAATTTATTGACTCCGAGCAGAGGGCAGCATGAACGATCGCGATGACATTCTGCAAATGATCAGGGAAATCATGCAGGAGATGTTCGAGATAGACGCGGACGACGTGACGCCGGAGGCCCGTCTTTATGAAGACCTCGATTTCGACAGCATCGATGCGGTCGATATGATCGTCAAACTCAAGGAGTTGACCGGCAAGGCCGTGAAGCCGGAAGATTTTAAGAACGCACGCACCGTAGGCGATGTCGTCGAAGCCGTCGATAAACTGATCCATATCTAATGCGCAAATGGCTTAACGGCGTCATCGGTGTCTTGATGCTGTTATATCCGCTGGCCGTTTATTTCGGCATTCGATCGGTGCAACCCTGGCAGATTGCCATGGCCTTGGCCGCGCTGTTGCTTGTGCGCCTGGTCAGCGGTCGGACTACCGGCGCGGCCAGTCAAGGCTTGATCATCTCCGCGCTGCTGTTTTGCGGCCTGGCCGTCTGGAATAATAACGAGATCACTCTGCGTTTTTATCCTGCTTTGATGAATCTGGGCTTGCTACTGGTGTTTGCCTCGAGCCTATTTTTCCCGCCGCCGGTGATCGAACGGCTGGCGCGTCTTCAACATCCCGATTTGCCGCCGCAAGGCGTGCTTTACACCAGACGAGTCACTCAGGTCTGGTGCGTGTTTTTTTTACTGAACGGACTGATTGCCGCCGCGACCGCGCTGTGGTGCAGTTTTGCCTGTTGGAGCCTGTATAATGGCCTGCTGGCTTATGTATTGATGGGATTATTGATGGCGATCGAATATTGGGTGCGAATCAGGACGCAGGACCATGTGCGTTGAACCAATTCCGCTGAGCCGCTGCGCATTACCCTCGCATCACGCACGAACGGTCGCCGTGCATGCAGGACAACGGTTGGACCGGCGAAGCTTCTGCGCCGATGTCGCGGCCGCGGCCGCGGCATTACAGCACCGTACTGAGTCTTGCCATGCCCTCTATCATGAAGACGCCTATCCGTTCGCGGTGCTGCTGTTTGCCTTGTGGCATTCAAACAAAAAAGTCATCATTCCCGGCAATAACTGCCAGGTGACCGCCGACGAGCTAGCCGGGCAAGGCGTTGCATTGATCGGCGCCTGGCACGGGCGCGAATCGACATTGGCCAGCCCTGCCGAAGTAAATATCGAATTGCATGCGCTAAACCCGACAGATACGTCTGTGACGCTTTTTACCTCCGGTTCGAACGGCAGACCTAAGGCCATCGTCAAAAACCTGCTGCAATTGCAACGCGAGATCGACGCCCTGGAAGCTCAGTGGGGCCGACTGTTGGGAGAGTCGGCGGCGGCCGCGACCGTCAGTCATCAGCATATTTACGGATTGTTGTTCAGATTGTTATGGCCGCTGGCGTCGGGACGTTGTTTTCACAGCCAGCTATTTTTGAGTCCCGAGCCGATGTTGAAAGCCTTGGCAGGCCAACCCGCCTATTGGGTCGCAAGCCCCGCGCAATTGAAAAGACTCGATGAACTGACCGATTGGGCTCAAATAGCCAAGTTCAGCGCTATTTTCAGTTCGGGCGGGCCGCTGCCGCCCAACGCCGCAACGCAAATCGAGCGGCTTTGCGGGCAACAAGTCATCGAAGTTTACGGCAGTTCCGAAACCGGCGGCATTGCGTGGCGCCGCTCCGCTCAAGATACGCGATGGACGCCCTTTGCCGGTATCGGACTTAGTCGGAGCGAGGATGGCCGCTGTTTGCTGACATCGCCGTACTTGCCCGACGCTGTCGCCTACCCGATGGACGATCGGATTGAGCTGCACGACGAGGGGCGCTTTAGCTTGCTGGGCCGGCTCGACCGCATCGTCAAAGTGGAGGAAAAACGCTTATCGTTGGATGCATTGGAAAACGCCTTGAGTCAATCCGGTTGGGTCGAACAGGCGCATTGTTTGCTGCTCAGCAACCGGCGGGACCGTGTGGCAGCCGCTATCGTGCTGACTGAAAGCGGCTTGGAGGCTTTACGCCACCAAGGCCGCGCGGCCATATTCAAGTCATTGCGGCGGCAATTGCAACGGGCCTTCGAATCGGTGGTGTTACCGCGCAAATGGCTGTTCTTCGACAGCTTGCCGATGACCCGACAGGGTAAAATCGATCATGCCTTACTTCGGCAATTGTTCGCGTTGGACTCGGCCAAATATCCGCAATTGCTATACTGCCGGATCGCGATCAACAGCGCCGAACTGGAATTTCGCATTCAACCCGAACTGGTCTATTTCAACGGCCATTTTCCGGGCATGCCGATTCTGCCGGGCGTGACGCAATTGGCTTGGGCCGAACATTACGGCAAATTGTTTTTTTCGATCGAACAGCCTTTTCTGACGATGGAAGCGGTCAAATTTAAAAAAATCATTCTACCGGATGCCTTAATCAAGATGGCGCTGGAATGGCGAGACGAGGCCGGCAAGCTCTATTTCGATCTGAGTTCGGTCAGCGAATCGCACAGTTCCGGACGAATGTTGTACGGAGCACGCCCATGAAGGCTTGCGTCATTATCCCGGTTTACAATCACGAAGACGCGGTCGGCCTGGTCGTTGAACAATTAAAACCTTACGGTCTGCCTTGCTATTTGATCAACGACGGCAGCACGACGTCTTGCAGTTCGGTGTTGAAGCAATTGTCTGAACGTGAACAAGACTGGGTCGTGTTATACGAACGCCCAGACAACGGTGGTAAAGGCGCGGCGGTCATCGACGGTTTGCGCCTAGCGATAGCCGATGGCTTCAGCCATGCGCTGCAGGTCGATGCCGACGGACAGCACCGGCTCGAGGATATTGATCGTCTGCTTAAGGCGGCCGAACGACATCCAAACCGGCTGATTCTCGGCAAGCCCCGTTTCGATGACACCGTGCCCAAGGGGCGCTTGTACGGGCGTCAATTCACGAATCTGTGGATTTGGATCAACACGCTTTCGCTTTCAATCGCAGACGGCATGTGCGGTTTTCGCTGCTATCCGCTCGTAGCTGTCGAGCCCTTGCTGCAATCGACCCGAATGGGCCTGCGCATGGACTTCGACATCGAAATCGCTGTGCGTCTCTACTGGCAAGGCGTTGATGTGCTCAATGTCGAAACCGAAGTGCGCTATCCGCTGGACGGCGTTTCGCATTTCGACATGCTGCGCGATAATCTGTTGATTTCGCGAAAACATGCGCAATTGTTCTTCGGCATGCTGATACGCCTGCCTCGCTTGTTGATGAGGCATTGGCGATGAAACATTGGGCCAACATGGAAGAACGCGGCGTCATCTGGGGCATGCAATTACTGCTCAAGGTCTATCTGTTGTTCGGACGCCGGGTGCTGCAAGTGTTTTTGTATCCGGTGGTCAGTTATTACTGGCTGCTCAACGGTAAGGCGCGCGCAGCCAGCATCGATTATTTAAAGCGCGTATCGGCCTTTCTGCCCGCAGACACGATACGAAGCGGCCGCTACGGCGGTTATCTGCATTTCATCGCTTTCGCGAATGCGATCATCGATAAACTGGCGGCCTGGAGCGGCGCAATCTCGTTAAACGATGTCGACTACCATGGCCGGGACGCCATCGTCAGTCATCTCGAACACGGCCAGGGCGTTTTGATCCTGGGCTCTCACCTGGGCAATATGGAAGTGTGCCGGGTCATCGCGAAGCTGCGCAAAAACTTAACGGTCAATGTTTTGGTGCACACCAAGCATGCCGAAAAATTCAATGCGCTGCTAAACCGTTATGCCGAATCCGGGCGTATGAATCTGATTCAAGTCACCGAGATGAACGCCGCGACGGCAATGCTGCTGCAGGACAAAATCGAAGCCGGCGAACTGGTCGTGATTGCCGCCGACAGAATTCCGGTCACAGGGCAAGGGCGTGTTGTCAAGGCGCGCTTTCTCGGCGCAACGGCAATGTTTCCGCAAGGACCGTATATTTTAGCGTCATTGCTGAAATGTCCGGTCTATACCTTGTTTTGCTTGAAACGACAGGGCAAGCAAGCGATTTATTTCGATCATTTCGGCGACGGATTGAATCTACCGAGAAAACAGCGCGACGAACGGGCCAGACGCTATGCTCAGGACTATGCCGACCGCTTGCAGTACTATTGCCTGCAGGAGCCGCTGCAATGGTTCAATTTTTACGATTTTTGGCAGGATGGAAATGATTAAGGATTTCGTCATAAATAACGTTCTGGAACTATGAGCTTTGTTGAGAGCTCGGTAACTCGCTTAACAGGACGCCGTGAATTCGTCCGTGTAGGCTTGACGGCGGCTTCCTTGCCGCCGACACCTGCCAATCGAGCTACCGAACCCTCCATAAAATAGGGAAGTTATTTTCGACCAAACCCTAAGGGGCGATGTGATAGGATGCTCCCTTGCTTAGCCCTCACTGCCATTAAGTTACCTGATTAGCAAGATGCTTCAGCTTGCCGAAACCAAGTGTCCAAGCAGAAGCCAGTCGTAGTCGCAAAAACTAAAATATGCTGTTACCCAAGCTCCAGCTTGGGTAACCTGTTCAGGAAGCTCTAGCTTCCCGACAATCAAGAAAAATCCTGATTAGCAAGTTTCTTCAGCTAAAGCCCAAAAACCAGCATATCCCTAGCAGGACGGGGTTTGCAACCCCGTCCTAAACGTTTTGACTTTGGCCGAAGTTAGCCGAAATGTTTAGGGCAAACCGAAACGTTGGGGACGGGTTAAATAACCCGTCCCGCAGAAGTGGCTACGACTGGCCACTGCTCGGACAATTGGCTTCAGCAAGCTGAAGCATCTTGCTAATCAGGAGAAAAATTGAACGAGCGAGTCGCGGGGCTTATTGAGAGTGAGCGGAGGTTGTGTCGGTCTCAGGAAGCTGGAGCTTCCGGGGTGTCTTTCCCAAGCTGGAGCTTGGGAAAGAGCGTGATGTGGGTTGGCCGTTTTTAGTTTGACGCGCATGGTTTGCGAACCCCGTCCTGCTAAGGATATGCTGATCTTTGGGCTTTAGCTGAAGAAACTTGCTAATCAGGTTAAGTTAAGCTGTGATTAAAATAAGTAATTTTTGCATTCAAGCTCTAAGGTACCTTAAAAAACTTGCCATCCATGGTACTGGATTCCGCCAGCCCATGGCGGAATGACGGGTTTCCCTTTACTTAATGGCAGTATTGCTTAGCCCTCGACAACCCTGGCTAAAATTAAGAGCAGGTAATCATTATTATGCCTAAAATCACCGAATTGTCGCAACTCGACCCTGAGCAAACCTATAGCTATGCCGATTATTTGACCTGGCATATCAAAGAAACCATCGAATTGATCAAAGGCAAAGTCATGTTGATGTCACCCGCGCCGAACGTTCTGCATCAACGTATCGAAAGAAAACTACTAGTCGGCATCGACCTCCATCTGAAAAATAAACGCTGCGAAATTTTTCCGGCGCCTTTCGACGTGCGCCTTTACGACAGAAAACAATCCGTGCTGAGCAATCAGGAAATTTTTACCGTCGTGCAACCGGACCTTTGCGTCATTTGTAATCCCGACATTTTGGATAAACAAGGTTGCAACGGAGCGCCGGATTGGATCATCGAAATTCTCTCTCCAGGTAATTCCAAGCGGGAGATGCAAATCAAATATCAGCTTTATCAAGAATGCGGCGTACAAGAATATTGGTTGGTTTACCCGGAACAACAAGCGATTCACCAGTTTGTTCTCGATGCTGAAGGGCAGTATCAGCTCAAAGCCATGTTTGCCGATGAGTCGGCATCATCTTATCTATTTCCCGACTTATCAATTGATTTAACTGATCTTTTTGCTGGCCGCTAATGACTAAACGAACCGTAATCGTCGACGGACAAGACTTGACGATCGAAGACATTGCCGCGCTTGCGAACCGCTCGCATCGGCTCGAATTGAGCGATGCGCCGGCCTTTGTTGCGCGGATCGACAAGGGCGCCGAATTCATCGAAACCTTGCTGCGGGAAGAAGGCTTTGTCTACGGCGTCACGACCGGCTACGGCGACTCCTGCACGGTGTCGATACCGCTGGACAAGACCGGCGACTTGTCGCGCCATCTTTATACTTTCCACGGCTGCGGCCTCGGCGCGCATTTCGACGAACCGCAAACCCGCGCGATCATGGCGGTGCGTTTGAATAGTTTGGCGCGGGGTTTTTCCGGCGTACGTTACCGCTTGCTGCAACAGATCGCCGAATTACTCAAGCACGACATACTGCCGTTGATCCCGCAGGAAGGTTCGGTCGGCGCCAGCGGCGATCTGACGCCGTTATCCTATTTGGCGGCGGTGCTGGCCGGCGAGCGCGAAGTGATCTATCGCGGCGAGAAGCTGGATGCCGCTGAAGTACTTGCGAAATTGGGCATCGCTCCGTTGACGCTGAAACCGAAGGAAGGCCTTGCGATCATGAACGGTACCGCGGCGATGACGGCAGTAGCCTGTCTGGCCTATCAACGCGCGGCTTATCTGTCGCAATTGTGTACGCGCATCACCGCGTTGGCTTCGGTCGCGCTGAACGGCAATGCCTATCATTTCGACGAAAAACTGTTCTCGGTCAAACCGCATACAGGGCAAATCCGGGTCGCCGCGCGCATCCGAGACGACCTACATGTCACCGAACAGACGCCGCGCAACGATACGCGCCTGCAGGACCGCTATTCGCTGCGCTGCGCGCCGCATGTGATCGGCGTGCTCGAAGACGCGCTGCCGTGGCTTCGGCAATTCATCGAAAACGAATTGAACAGCGCGAACGACAACCCGATTATCGACGCCGAAGGCGAACATGTCTTGCACGGCGGACATTTTTACGGCGGCCATATCGCATTCGCAATGGACAGCCTGAAAACGGCTATCGCGAATCTGGCCGATCTGATGGACCGGCAGATGGCGCAATTAATGGACACCAAGTTCAATCACGGCTTGCCGGCCAATTTATCCGGCGCGAAAGGCGACGAGGCGATGCTGAATCACGGTTTCAAAGCCTTACAAATCGCCGTGTCGGCCTGGACCGCCGAGGCCTTGAAGTTGACGATGCCGGCCAGTGCGTTTTCGCGTTCGACCGAATGCCACAATCAGGACAAGGTCAGCATGGGCACGATTGCCGCCCGCGACTGCGTGCGCATCATCGAATTGACCGAGCAAGTCGCCGCGGCGTTGTTGATCGCCGTCGTACAGGGCGTCGAATTGCGTGGGGGGCAGTCGGATTTTAGTGCCGGCCTCAAGAATACGATGCAGCAGGTGAGGGCCAAGATCGGTTTTCTCGACGCCGACCGGGCATTGGAGCGGGACTTGCGCCTCTGCCTGCAATTGATCCGCGACCGGCATTGGGTTCTGTATGACTAAGGCCATCGTCTCCTGCGAAGTCGAAATCGAAGTGCCGTTTTTCGATGTCGATCTGATGGAAATCGTCTGGCACGGCCATTATCTGAAATATTTCGAAATCGCCCGCTGCGCTCTGCTCGACAAGATTGGCTACGGTTACATGCAAATGCGCGAATCCGGCTATGCCTGGCCGGTCGTCGATGTGCGCGTCCGCTATGCGAAGCCTGCGAAATTCCGCCAAAAAATCATCGTGCATGCCGAATTGACCGAGTGGGAAAACCGCATGAAAATCAATTACCTGATTTTCGATAAACAAACCGGCGCGCGCTTGACGCGCGGTTATACCTATCAAGTCGCGGTCGAGATCGCCACAGGAGAAATGTGTTACGAGTCGCCGCCGGTTTTGTTGGAAAAACTAGGACTTAACGAATCGTGAAGGACTACGATGTCATCGTCGTCGGCAGCGGCATTGGCGGCTTGACCGCCGCCGGTTTGCTCGCGAAATCCGGTAAGTCGGTGTTGGTACTCGAAAGCCATGACCGGCCCGGCGGTTATGCGCACGGTTTCAAGCGCAAAAAATACCGTTTCGATTCCGGCGTGCATTTGATCAGCGGCTGCGGCCCTGACGGTTACCGGGGCGGACAAATCATCTACAAGGTGTTACAGGCGCTCGATGTCGAACACTGTATCGAGTTCATCAACATAGACCCGTTCAGCCATGCCCGTTATCCGGGTTTGGACGCCGCCTTGCCGCAATCGGTCGAGGCGTTTTGCGAACGGCTGGGGCGGCTGTTTCCGGAAGAACGGCAGGGTTTACGCGACTTGACCCGTTTATGTCTGCAGGTGGCCGAAGAAATCACCGTCGCCGATGAAATCATGGCCTGCACTAATTTCGCCGAGGCGCATCGCTTGATGCCGGCCTTATGCAAATACCGCAAAGCAACCCTGGCCGAAGTGGCACGAGAATTCATCATCAACCCGAAATTACTGGGGCTCTTCGCAAGCAATTGGCCTTATCTTGGCCTGCCGCCTTCGGAAGTCTCTTTTGTCTATTGGTCGACGATGTTGATCGGCTACATGGTCGACGGCGCTTATTACTGCAAGGGCGGTTTCCAGCATTTGGCCGATACGCTGGTCGACGGGCTCGCACGGCACGACGGCGAGATCCGCTTCAAAGCGCCGGTCGATAAAATTCTGATCGAAAAAGGAAGGATTGCCGGTGTCGAGGTAAAAAATGAAAAGTTTGCCGCGCCGGTCGTGATCGCCAATGCCGACATCCGGCATACGATTTGCGAGATGATCGGCGAAGAGCATTTTCCGCCGCGTTATATTCAACGCATCAAAAAAATGCAGCATTCTTTGTCAATTTTCGCAGTTTATATCGCGACCGATATCGATCTCATCGAGCATAAATTGGCTCACGAGTCGTTTTGTTTCCAAGACTTCGATCATGAGAAGAATTTTGCCGCGACCTGCAACGGCGAGATTACTTGGCTCAGTATCACCGCGCCGACGCTGGTCGACCCGAATCTGGCCCCGCCCGGACAACACTTGTTGATGCTGACCACCTTGCTGCCTTATCAAGCAGCCGAGTCCTGGCAACAGGCCAAACCGGGCTATATGGATGCGATGCTAAAACTGGCCGGAAAGTATATTCCCGGACTTGAGGATCATATCTTGTTCATTGAAGGCGGGTCACCGGCGACAATGCGCCGCTACACGCAAAATTTTCAAGGCGCAGCCTACGGCTGGGACGTCTCGCCGAGTCAAGTCGGCCCCACTCGTATCCCCAATCAATCGCCGCTGCCGGGGCTGTATTTCGCCGGCCATTGGACTTCGCCGGGCGGCGGCGTATACGGCGTCAGTGTCTCCGGTGTGCAGGCTGCACAAAAAGTGTTGGGAATTAGGCAACAAGCCGAGTTCTGGCGATTGATCGAATCGATTGGACAAGCATAGAATCACTACTAACCGCTAACCGCTAACCGCTAACCGCTAACCGCTAACCGCTAACCGCTAACCGCTAACCGACATTATTCTCCTTGATATAGCTGATCCACCGTTAAATGCACGGCCGGCAGAAAGTGCTCCCGAAAATAATCGACCTCCGGTAAATCGATCTTGTTGAGTCGTATTTCAATGTCGTCCATGGCATCCTTAAACTCGAAATTGCCGGCCCGAGTCTCTTCGACGCATTTGACATAGGCGCTGATCGTATCGGCAGCCTTGACCAATTCGGTAATCGACTCCTCGCAGGACTCGGTGACATAGTTATACAGATCGTCTTTTAACGCATCGGGCAAGGTATCGACTAATGCCTGCGAGGCGACCGACTCGATGTCCTTATAATGATTTAATATTCCGGGATTGAATTTTTTGATCGGCGTCGGCAGATCTCCGGTAATGCTTTCGTGCGCGTCATGATAAAGTGAGGCCAAGACGACCTCGCCGGGGTCGATCGCCCCGCCGAATAGCTCGTTTTTGATGATGCATAATAAATGCGCGATCACGCAGACATCGAATGAATGTTCCTTGACGTTTTCATTGATCGAATTACGTTTAAGCCCCCAGCGTTGAATATATTTCAAACGGTTGATGGTAGCGAAAAATCCCGACATGATTGTGGCTCCGTAGCGAAAAATGCGTAACTTATTTTAACGATAAAATATCACGGATATTAATATACTTCGCGCGGCCACATTCGCGCGAAGTATAACCTTTGTAGATCATAATTCGGCGCCTTGAATACGATCAAAAATTGTGGCGTCGGTTGCCTAACTTAATTCATGCCCGTTCCTTAAACCGCTTTGCAGGTTCCGGCGGACAAAAAAAAGCCGGAGCATAAAGCTCCGGCAAAACAACACACGAGGTAAAAAAGGTAACGAGGGGGAGAATCAATCGCGAATACGGCGATTGGAAAACATGATACTAAACATCGCGGCCGAGGCAAATGTCATTGCTGAAACGATAAAAGCTCCGGAAATGAATCCGAAAATTCCGATGATAAACATCAGACCGAGCGCGATATCTTTCTGAAAATCAGTCATTTCGCAATATCCTAGTGAAAAGGTATGAATTAATGGGATTGAAGGCAACTATACCGAGTTGCCTTAGTGTTAACAATAGGATTAATTATTGATAGATTGTTTCCTATTGCGTAACAAAAGATCTTTTAGCTCATTCTTCGGTTAATTTGAGACTCCCTTTTGCGCTTCTGACCGTTATTTTGCCATGGATTCACTCCGGGCTATCCTGCCCGGAGCCCTTCGGGTAAATGCAAATCCGTTCCATACGGATTTGTGGCGGAGTCCAGTGACGTGTATGGCAAGCTTTTGACACTCATTTAGAGCCTGAATGCAAGTATTACTTATTTCTGTGACGGCTTAACTTAATGGCAACGATGTTAGAGCTGGGTTAACATCAAACAATAAAAAGGGGGTTGAATATCCCCTTTTCGATTTAAAGATTTATGCGTTTTTTATTTTTTCTCTTTGAGCAAATCTCTGATCTCGGTTAATAGTTGTTCTTCTTTGGAAGGTTCCGGCTCAACTTCCGGCGCCGGCGCCTCTTGCCTCTTGAGCTTGTTAATAAATTTGACAGCAATGAAAATCGCAAAAGCGACGATAGTAAAGTCGATCAATGTTTGAATGAATTTACCGTAACCTAAAGTAACGGCTTCCGCACCTTCCGTGGCTTCCTTTAACACAATAGCTAGATCGGAAAAATCTACGCCCCCGATCAAAACGCCGATTGGCGGCATGATAATGTCACCGACAAATGACGAAACGATTTTACCGAATGCCGCGCCGATAATAATACCGACCGCCATGTCGATTACGTTGCCCTTAACCGCGAATTCTTTGAACTCACTTAAAATACTCATAGTAAAACTCCACAAAAGATAGAATTGTTATTATTGCTCTTGCCATAGAAGTCCACTCCAATACCATCCTTTGTTAATGAGGTCGAGGTTAAGTTCGTCTCACCGATACTCCAAGTCCGCCCTGATCCCCCCCCTTTTTTTTGAGCATAAGTATCTGCACATCTTTATCATTTAAAATCATACTGTTATAAAGTTTTTTCTGGTTTTTTATAAAGATAGGGACTAAAAATTGATGTTTTTAGTCTACTTTTTTATCCTAGATTACAGAAAAATTAACTTAACTAATTGTTTTATAAAACTGAAAAATTGTGTAGATACTTATGCCTTTTGGGAGAACAGTATTTTTCGTCGATAAATGTCTTTTGGCCTTGCCTATTTCCGTTTTGGCTCTCCTTAACCCAAAAGCGCATCGATATCCTCTCCGTGGATTACTTCTTTTTCCTGAAGAATTTCGGCAAGCTGATCCAAAACGTGCCGTTTAGCAGTCAAAATATCCATCGCGCGCTCGATTCCCTCATCGACCAGCGCCTTGACTTCGGCATCGATCAGCTTAGCGGTTTCCTCGCTGTAATTGCGATATTCGGTGCCTTCGGTTTCGAGAAATTGCAGTTGTTGACGTTTGCCGTAAGTCAACGCACCGAGTTTGGCGCTCATGCCCAAATAGCACACCATGGCCCGAGCGATTTCACTGGCTTTTTCCAAGTCGTTTTGCGCGCCGGTCGATACATTGCCCAATGCGATCGCCTCCGCCATGCGCCCACCCATCAAAATCGCGATTTGATCTTTTAGTTCGGCATCGGTGGACAGAAACTTTTCCTCGACCGGAAGCTGCAGTGTAAAGCCCAAAGCCGAAACGCCGCGCGGAATGATCGAAACCTTATGTATCGGCTGACCGGTGGGAACATGCTTGGCGACCAATGCATGACCTGCCTCGTGGTAAGCAACGCGGCGTTTTTCCTCGGGCCCCAACGCTCGCGATTTTTTCTCGGGACCGGCCAAAATACGGTCGATCGCCGCTTCGAAGTCTTCCATGCGTACATCGTCGCGATCGACGCGCGCCGCTAGAATCGCTGCTTCGTTCGCGATATTCGACAAATCGGCGCCGACCAATCCTGGTGTGCGTTTGCCGACGACGGTCAAGTCGACGTCGGAAGCGAGCCGCATTTTAGCACTATGCAGTTTGAGAATTTTGACGCGGTCTTCGAGGTCCGGTTTGTCGACAATAATCTGCCGGTCGAAGCGTCCGGCGCGCAGCAAGGCTTTGTCGAGAATTTCCGGGCGATTGGTCGCGGCCAATACGACCACGCCCGACGACGGGTCGAATCCATCCATTTCGGTCAGCAATTGATTGAGCGTTTGTTCCCGTTCGTCATGGCCGCCCATCACCATTGGCCCTCCGCGCGAGCGGCCAATCGCATCGAGTTCGTCGATAAAGATAATACAAGGGGCTTTTTGGCGAGCCTGTTCGAATAAATCGCGAACTCGGGCAGCACCGACACCGACGAACAGTTCGATAAATTCAGAGCCGCTAATGTTAAAAAACGGCACGCCGGCTTCGCCCGACACCGCCCTTGCCAGCAAAGTTTTACCGGTTCCGGGCGGACCGACCAGCAATGCGCCTTTCGGCATACGTCCGCCGAGCTTTTGAATTTTTTCCGGGGCTTTAAGAAATTCGATCGATTCCTTTAGCTCCTGCTTCGCACTCTCGCTACCGGCAACATCGTCGAACGTGATTTTCGGTTGCGTTTCCGGATGTATCTTGATTTTATTACCGATATTCAAAAAGCCGCGCCCGGCCGGTCCGCCGCCGGCCATGCGCCGAAACAGCCAGGACCAGATCGCTACTAAGATCAGCATCGGAATGATCCAATTGAATAGGATATTGCCAAGCCAACTTTCTCCGCTTCTAACGATGTAGTCGACGTTATGCTCTGCGAGCGTCTCGGCGAGATGTTCATCCCACAGAGGAATGGTCATGAAGTGTTGGGGAGAATCTGACGGGGTGTCGGGCTTGATCAGGCCGGTAATCGTTTTTTCAGTGACCACGGCACGTTGAATTTTGTTATTCTTAACCAATTCGAGAAATTGGTTGTAGGGTAGTTCGTCTTTTTGTAGTTCGGTAGCCTGATTGAAGATCGAGAAAATCATCAACAAGCCCAGGCCGATCAACAAATAGCGTGTCAATTTATCGTTCTTATCGGGCTTTTCCGGCGCATTGATTTCCTTTTCCGGCTCGGGTTTAAAAAGTGACCGATAAAGACCGGTCAGTATTGTTTTTAGCGATTTCAGTAATTGAAGCAGAAACCCGGTCAATATTTGCAGGAAATTATCGGAATTTTTTTTGTCCATAGTGATGACCTCGGAAAACGGACGAAATGGATCAGCTGTCTATTCTCACATAGTACCACTCAAATTATAAAAATTAACGCTTCTCACTCCTTTCACACTTCAAGTTTCGGCAGTACCTGAAGATGCGCCGGGGTGTGCGCTCCCTCACCCAGCGTTAGGTAAGGGGCATAGAGCCTATATGGGTGTATTTACTTCGCACCTAAATTCCATATCTATTAGTTATGGTTATACTCATCGTAGATCAAAATTCGGCACCGGGGACTCGTCAAAGGACGCCGTGAACCCAGCACCTAAATTACCCAAAATAGTTAACCATAGCCAGTGGGCTATGGAATTTAGGTGCTGGGTGAATACATCCATGTAGGCTCTATGCCAGCATCCATGCTGTCAAAGCCTTTGCGAGCACCCCGGTGCCTCCTTAGGCACTGCCGAAATTTGAAGTGCGAAAGGTATAACTGTCTTGGATAATCTAGGTGCTGGGCCTTTGGCTGCCCCGATGCCGAATTATGATCTATATTATGATCTATGATGGATATAGCAAAGAGTTTATTTAAAATCGATGAGTCGATTGCATCCGCATAATCAAGCCAACAATGGAGAAAACCGGTGACAGAATTTGACGAACTTACCAGAAAGCAATTAGAGACAAATCAGGCTAAAACATCAAGCTTCAATATCGCCGCGCTAAGCATTGCTATCATTGCGTTATTGATCGCCGGGATTTTTGCTTGGATCAGTAACAATCGAAATGCCGATCTTAAAGCGCAAGTGTCCCGATTGATTGCACAACAACAGCAGCCCAGTAAAATGGTAGGCTACCAACATTATGATGAGTTGGCGGCAAAAATTGAGCGCTTGAGTCAACAAGTTTCTGAATTGAGCGATGCTAAAGAGGCGCGAATCGACTCGACCGAGCCAGAAGTGGTTAGGGCTGATAAAATAAATGACTTGCTCGAAAAGCAAAAAATCTTGTTTGATAAATTTAATAACTTGGAAAATAAAATCAAGCAACTATCTGTCAAGTCGACAGCCAAGTCTAAATCAGGAACTCAGCAGCGGAGCTACGCCCCAAAAGCTCAGGATTACTCGATTAATATTGGCGCCTTTCAAAAAGCGGCTACCGCTGAAAAGAAAGCGGGACGTCTGAGAAAAGAAGGTGTTACCGTTGACATTAATGAGGTAGTCGTCGACGGCAAAACCTGGTATCGATTGACCATACCCGGCTTTAGCAGCATGCAGGAAGCCCAACGTTTTTCAGAAGCCTTAAAGAAGCAATTCGGTATCAAATCGGTTTGGATCGGTGTCGATCAAGCTTGGGGTCGTGGCTGAATGAAATATAGCCGATTATTTTTGATGACTCACTCGGAAAATCCGCGAATCGCTACATAAATTCAAGCAAGCCAACACCCTCACTAAAAGCTCTATGCTATCCGAACATTTCGACCCGATAACAACCGATTGCCGCCAAGGTATCAACTTAATCGAAGCCAGCGCCGGTACCGGCAAGACCTATGCGATCGCAATGCTGGCTCTGCGCTTTGTCGTCGAATTCGACATGAAAATCGACGAGTTGTTGGTGGTGACTTTTACGAAGGCCGCTACCGAGGAGTTGAAGGAGCGAATTAGGCTCAGACTCAATGAGGCTAAACAGGCTGCAAGCGGGAAAACCGAACACATTGACGGCGCGATCATCACGTGGTTAAACCGGCTCGAGATCGACCGCGACCTGATCAAAAAAAGGCTGGAATTGGCGCTACTCGATATCGACCAGGCCGCCGTGTTTACGATTCACGGTTTTTGCCAACGGGTCTTAAAAGAGCATGCGCTGGAAAGCGGCCAGCTATTCGATTCCGAACTGACCGCCGATGCGGCTGCCGTTAAGCAAGCTTGTGCCGACGATTTCTGGCGCGGCCAAATTTATCAAAGAGCCTCCTGGGAAGCCGCTTTGTTGACCGCAACGTACTCAACTCCGGATGCATTATTAGCCGGTATCGATCGCATTCCGCTCGACATCGAGATTTTTCCGGAGTATCGCGATCCGAACGAAGCATTAGCCGTCTGCCGGGAACAGGCAGAGCAAGCGCGTATCCACTTGGATCAGGCTGCTCAAACACTGCTGAACCACTTTGGTGACGGCTTCTTCAAATCGTCGTATACCGAAATTTTTGAACATCGCCTGCAAGAGTTGCGCGCCTGGCTAAACCAGGAAACACTGCAGCTTCCAAGCCCCGAGGCTTTTGCATGTTTGACGGTAACCGGCCTGGTCGATGGCTTGAACGGTAACAAGTTTAGAAAAACCAAAACGCAAACCGGCGAGCAGCGCAAGCACGAGTATCTGGCAACACTGAAAATCGACACCACGCCTTTCGAGGTATTGGTCGACTCGATCGATCGAATCGGTCTGGTTTTTCGTCGGGCGCTGTTAGAACATGTCCGCATAGAACTGGACAAGCAGATGCAGCAACTCAATATATTGTCGTTCGATGATTTGATTAGCCGGCTTGCCAATGCCTTGCAAGGCAATCAAGGGGAATTATTGACCGCCGAATTGAGACAACGCTTCAAGGCCGCATTGATCGACGAATTTCAGGATACCGATCAGAATCAGTGGCTGATATTTTCGACCTTATTCGGTTCAGACGCACATTATTTGTATTTGATCGGCGATCCCAAGCAAGCGATCTATAAATTTCGCGGTGCCGATATTTTTTCCTACCTTGCCGCACAGCAACAGGCGCATCATCGGTTTACCCTCGGCACGAACTGGCGTTCGCAGCCGACCCTGGTCGAGGCGGTTAATGCCTTATTCAGGCGCGAGCGGGCCTTTTTTCTCGAACAGTTGCAATTCCATCCAGTCATAGGGGCTCCCGACAATGCGGACAAAGCCCTAAGTCTCGATAAAAAGACGCTGGCGCCGATGATGCTCTGGCAGCTGCCGCAAAGCGACAAGGGCCACTGGAGTTCCGGCAAAGCCGGCGAATGCCTTCAGGCCGAGGTCGTCAACGAAATCGTCGGATTGCTCAACGAGCCTTACTTTTTGAGCGATAGCGGCAGGCGGGTTCAGCCGGGCGATATCGCGGTATTGGTCAGAACCAATCGGCAAGCCTCGGAATATCAAGCGGCATTGCGCGAAGCCGGCGTCCCTTCGGTTTTGAACAGCACCGAATCGGTATTCGCGACCGCCGAAGCGGCCGATTTGTTTTGCTTGCTGCAAGCCATTGCCCACCCCGGCGACACGGTGCTATTGAAGCAAGCCTTGACGCTCGATTGGTTCGGGTTAGACGGGCAGACTTTATATCGTACCTTGAATCAAGAAGCGGCTTTGGATGCCTGGCTGTCGCATTTTTTGAATTACTATCAACATTGGCAGAGTCAAGGGCTGATGGCGATGATGCAGCGCTTGCTCGACCAGGAACAAATACGTCTGCAACTATCGGCTACTCGGCTTGCCGAGCGACGTTTGACCAACTTGCATCATCTAATCGAGTTAGTGCAGCAAGCCGCCGTCGACGAGCATTTAGGCATCGGAAAAACGCTGGACTGGCTGCGCGCGCGCATCGCCGATACGGCGGACGGCAAAGTCAGTCTCGAAGAGCAATGCATGCGCTTGGAAAGCGATGACGAAGCGGTCAAGATCGTCACGATGCACCGGTCGAAGGGGCTCGAGTATAATATCGTTTTTTGTCCGTCGCTTTGGCAACGCAGCAGCCGGCTCTCGACCGGTAGGACTTTGATTCAATGTCACGAGCAAGGGCGCATCGTCGCCGATTTAGGCTCGGAGGATTTCGAACGCCGCCGCGCGCAAGCGATCGACGAAGAATTGGCCGAGGATTTGCGCGTATGTTATGTCGCTCTGACCCGGGCTAAATATCGCAGTTATCTGGCCTGGGCCGATGTTCGAAGCAAGGATGTTCCGAATCAGTCTGCATTGGCTTGGCTACTCGATTTCGAAGATTGCGATTTTGCCGCGCAACAAACGATCCTGATCGATTATTGCAGCCGCGACCCGAAGGCTTTCGAATATCGTTTATTGGAATTACCGGCGATGCCAAAGGGTCGTTACGAAAAACCGCTCGACGAAACCCGGCTATCGGCAAGATCGAGGCAACGTTCTTTGCGCACCGATTGGCAAATGAGCAGTTACACGGCACTCTCGGCCTTGAGTCTACAGGATGCGCCGGAATTGCCGGAAGACAAGGCCCGCGAATCGGCTTCGCTCGATGCGGAACCGGCCTTGTCGGCGGTCGGCATGCAGGAGGCGTTGCCGAAAGGCGCGCATACCGGCAACGTCGTGCACGACTTGCTGGAGCATCTCGATTTCGCGTATTTGGCCGATATGCCGGACATAGCCGAGTTGCGCGATAACACCTGTCGACGCTACGGTTTGCAAACGGAGCACCCTGAAGCCATCGACCGCTTATTGCAAGCCGTCGTGACAACGCCTTTGGCCGAAGACGATCCGGCTTTTCTGTTGATGAATATTGCCGATGAGCTATGTTTGAAGGAAATGCCGTTTTATCTCGCAATGCAGCCGATGAACGCAGCACATATCAATGCGATCTTATCGGACTCTCCGGTTTATCAAGCGCTGAACAGCAAGCAAATGTGCGGTTATTTGACCGGTTTCATCGATTTGATTTGCGAATACGGCGGCCGTTATTTCGTCATCGATTATAAAACCAACAGCCTGCCGGACTACCGGCCGGAAACGTTGACGGACGCGATGCGCGAGCATAATTACGGATTGCAATATTGGCTGTATACGCTGGTGTTACATCGCTATTTGGGTCAACGCTTGGCCGATTACGATTACGAAAAGCATTTCGGCGGGGCATTGTATTTATTCGTGCGCGGCATGCAGCCCGAACAGCCGATGAGCGGTGTTTATCGGGATAGGCCGGATTTACGACGTATCGAGGCCTTATCGGAGATTTTTGGTGGAACGGAGGCTCTCGCTCCCAAGCTCTAGCTCTCGCCGTTATACACAAGTATCGGTAAACTTGCTAAACAGAGGTCGCCGTATACTTGGAAGCGGTGCTGTTTGATAAATCTGCGGATATTGAACATCAGTGGCTTCGAAATCGCGACGAAGGCGTCGCTCCCACAAGGGGGCATAAGTATCTACACATCTTTATCATTTAAAATCATGCTGTTATAAAGTTTCTTCTGGTTTTTTATGAAGATAGGGGGCTAAAAATTGAAGTTTTTAGTCTACTTTTTTATCCTAGATTACAGAAAAATTAACTTAACTAATTGTTTTATAAAGCTGAAAACTTGTGTAGATACTTATGCAAGGGGGGTAGGGTGCTCTGTGGGAGCGATCCCCAGATCGCGATTTCGAAGTCGGGAACGTTGAGCGACAAAAAATGGAATCGAGGTCTCATTGGTTAAGATGGCAAAAGGGTAATTTTTGACTTATGTATAACGATGAGCGCTCTAGCTTGGGAGTGTATATTTAAAGCATGTAGCCCGTATGCAGCGTAGCGGAATACGGGAATGGCGAGGCTCCGAGCTGCCCGGATTGCGCTTCGCTCCATCCGGGCTACGCTGTTTAGGATTCGGTCATAAATAACTTCCCTATTTTTAATACACGGTAAGCGAGTTACCGAACCCGCTACAAAACTTATAGCTCCAGGAAGTTGTTTTTCACGAAATCCTTACTCCCTTTTGATTGAAAAACCGTCTAAGAATAAAAGGTATGGGGGGCATAAAATAATTTCACCCACGAAATAAAAAAGCCGAAAGACAAATGTCATTCGGCTTTTTTTGCTATTCGCTTATTTATGATTCGATTATGAATCATTGTTGCGAATTTCGGTTATCGCTTGAGAACGACTCAGCGGTTGAATCTCTACAAAACCGACTCCCTGCTTTTGAATGCCCACTTCCTTGGCTGCGGCATAGGACAAGTCCAGTTCCCTTTTACCATGGTAAGGCCCGCGGTCGGTGATTTGTACGACAACCGATTTATGGCTTTTGGGATTGGTGACTTTCACGTAGGATAACAATGGCAGCGTTTTATGGGCCGCAGTCATCGCATACATATCGAATTTGCGTCCGCTAGCGGTTTTTTTGCCGTGAAACTTAGGCCCGTACCAAGAGGCTCGGCCCAATCGTCCTTTTGTCGGTTTTCCGGAGATTTTACCCGAAGTCAGCTTCGCTTTATGCTGATCGGATGCTTCAACTGTCTTTACAGGCTGAGTAAATAGACTACTCATCACAAACACAGAACTTGCCAATATGATTTTATTCATAATGTAAAGCCTTATTATTTAACAATAAAATGATTTTACCCTTGAGAATATTAAGCTAAACTTAAGCCGTAGAATTCAAAATCAATATTCGGGGTAAATATCTCCATGCCAAAAGCTATTGAGACACTGCCTTATAAGGGCTCCCTTTATTTCTCTCGTGACGTTTTAAAGCGTCTTATTAACTTCATTTTCCGGCAACAAGCGCCGAAATTTATCTGACAAATGACAGAAGAATCTACTTTTACCCGCCTCGATATGGCTTTTTCTCGTTTTTTGAGTCGCCGTAGCGCCTTGAGCGGTGCCGCGCAAGATAATTTCGAAAAACTGATCGCCCGTCTTTCCTTCGAGCAAAATCAAGGGCATAGTTGTATCCGTATTGATGCCAAAGCCCGTAAGGCAGTCTTGGCATCAGGTCTGGCTTCGACGACCGATGCCGCGCCGTTAATAGTTGAAGACGACCGACTTTATCTGCAGCGTTATTGGGCCTATGAAAAAAACTTGGTCAACCGGATCGGTGCAATGACCCGCGTCAATGTCTCCCATGCTGACGCCGAGGCCTTATTGGACCGCTACTTCCCGACCACTACAGGAGAAACCGACTGGCAGCGTGAAGCAGCCAAAACCGCGCTTAATCGAACGTTCTGCATCATTACCGGCGGTCCCGGGACTGGTAAAACCACAACTATCGTTAAGATTCTGGCTTTGCTGCAGGAATTGGCAGAACGCCCGTTATTCATCGCTTTGGCAGCGCCGACCGGAAAAGCCGCAATGCGCCTGCAGGAATCGATAGGTAACAGCAAGAGCGCCTTGCCTTGCTCGGAAGCTATCAAACAATCTCTTCCCGAATCGGTCACGACGCTGCATCGCCTGCTAGGCTCTCGTCCGCCTTCGCCTTATTTCCGGCATAATGCCGAAAAACCCCTGCCTTTCGATTTGGTCGTAGTCGATGAGGCATCGATGGTTGATTTAGCGTTGATGAGTAAATTGGTCGATGCACTCAAACCCAGTGCCCGGTTGATCTTACTCGGCGATAAGGATCAGTTGGCATCGGTCGAATCGGGCGCGGTATTGGCAGACTTGACCGCAGCGTTGCCGGATCATACTGTCGAACTAAAAAAAGCGCACCGATTCGATGTGACGATCAAAAACTTGGCCGAAGCGGTCAATTTGCAGCTCCCTGAAGCCGCTTGGTCGGCATTGCAGGCCGGTAATGAAAACATCGGCTTATTGAATCAAGATGCTATCGCCTATATTGCCGGACAGCGGCTCGATTATTTACGCGCGATCGAGAATTCAAATGATATCGAGCAAATTTTTAATGTCTTCAAGCGATTTCAAGTGCTCTGTGCGAATCGGGCCGGAAAATATAGCGTCGCCGATATTAATAGCCGAGTTGAGCGCCGATTGGCTTCAACAGGTCATATTAACCCTATCGGGACTTGGTATCATGGACGTCCGGTCATGATCACGCAAAACGATGCCGCGCTGCAGCTTTATAATGGCGATATCGGTCTGTGCCTGAAAGACTCTGAGCAAAACGGGAAATTGATGGTGTTTTTCCAGCGTCCCGACGGTAGTATAAAAAAATGCCTGCCGGCCCGATTACCGCATTGCGAAACCGTGTATGCGATGACGATCCATAAAAGCCAGGGCTCGGAATTCGAAGAAATTCTTATCGCTCTTCCAGACCAACATAATCCGGTGTTGACCAAAGAATTGCTTTATACCGCGATTACCCGCGCCCGGAAATCGGTCAAAATACTGGCCGATCAAAAGGTTTTCAACGAAACCGTGCTGCGTAAAATCGAACGCTTCGGGGGCTTGGCGCAAAAACTAATGCCCACAGCCGACTTATGAAGCTAGGATGACAAAGAAAAAGCCAGTCTACCAATTTGACTTTAATATAGGGAGCTGAGCAATGATCTCTTTATCGGTGTTAATCAGTGTTATCAGCATGCTATTTCTTGAACAAACCTAATGGAATTACTAAACCAAATACCCGGACCGGTTGTGTTGTTGATCGGATTTCTCGCCGGTATTGTATCGGTGCTGCTATTCAATCTTCGAGAGAAAAAAAACAATCAGCAAATGCTAACTCGCCTAGCCGTCGCGGAGGAAAAACTTAAAATTCTCGATGCCAAGGAGAGCGAATGCGATCATTTACAACAACAGTTACTCAGAACTAAAACTGCGAATGCCGACCTGCATGCCCGGCTCGAAGAACAAGGTAAAAGCGCTTCGGAAAAACTGCTATTGCTGCAGCAAGCCGAGCAACAACTCAAAACCCAATTCGAAAATCTGGCCGCCAAAATTTTCGAGGAACGCGGCAAGCAATTCGCCGAACATAATAAAACCGCGCTCGATCATATCGTTGCCCCACTTCGGCAGCAGCTCGGAGATTTCAAGACTCGCATCGAGAATATCTACGACAACGAAACCAAAGACCGCATTTCTCTTCGCCAGGAAATCATCTCGTTACGCCGCGATACCGAAAAAATGAACCAGGAAGCATTGAATTTGACCCGTGCGCTCAAAGGCAGCAAGAAAACACAGGGCAATTGGGGAGAAATGATTCTGGAAAAAGTTCTGGAGCAATCCGGTTTGCGCAAAGGCGTAGAATACGAGACCCAAGGCGCATTCAGGGATCATGATAACCGCTTGTTCAAGCCCGATGTGATCGTTCGTTTACCGGAAAATAAGGATGTCGTGATCGACTCGAAAGTATCGCTCCTGGCGTATGAAAAATATTGTTCGACCGAGGACGACCAAGAGCGCGAAGCGGCGCTTAAGGCGCATGTGCAAGCCGTGCGCGAACACATTAAAGGTTTGAGCGGTAAAGACTATTCCGACTTGAAGGGCCTGCGTTCTCTCGATTTCGTGCTGTTGTTCATGCCGATCGAAGCGGCATTCATGGCTGCATTTCAGGCTGATGAAAAACTGTTCAATGATGCCTTCGAACACAAAATCGTCGTAGTCACGCCGACCACGTTACTGGCTACGCTTCGCACCGTCGACAATATTTGGCGCTATGAACGACAGAACGAAAACGCGCGCGCGATCGCCGACAAAGCCGGAGCACTGTACGATAAAATCAGGGGGTTTGTCGAAGACTTCGAAAAGCTTGGCAGGCAACTTGCGACAGTCGGGCAAACATACGACGGCATCATGAATAAATTGACGACCGGAAACGGCAACCTGATTCGGCAGGCCGGTAGCTTCGTCGATCTCGGTGTAAAAGTGAAAAAGGAATTTCCGAAGTCGATTGCGGACCGAGCGGGCATAGAGCAGGTAGATGAGTCAAATGTATCAAACTAGACTTTGTGTGTGGTAAGGATTTGGTTATATATCCATCTTGGATGAAAATTCGGCGCCGGAGTGCCCGTCAAAGGACGTCGTTAACCCTGCGCCTAAATTATCCAAGATAGTTAACCATAGCCAATGGGCTATGGAATTTAGGTGCTGGGTGAATACGTCCATGTAGGCCCTTTGCCAGCTCCATGCTGGCAAAGCCTTTGCCGCACACCCTGGCGCCTCCTCAGGCACTGGCGAAATTTGAAGTGCGAAAGGTATATTTATCGCGAAATCCTAAGCAGGCTAAAGTAGCGTTACTCTCTGGCAGACTGATAATTTTCAACGAATGCTTTCAGTCCTTCCTGGACCAAGTCATAAGTTTTATCAATATTATCAGCAATGCTTCCTCCCAGTACGTTGAGTCCTTGCAAAATATTGCGAGCTTCACCGAAGCCTTTGTCGATGCCTTTGCCGATCAGTTCGACGAACGATTCCAATGCTTCTTCGATACTGAGGTCGCTGTGATTAGCGTGATAACGCTCGAAAAAAGCGGTGCTCATTTGCACGATGCGCCCGGCGGTGGCTTCCGGAGAAACATCCACGCCATCTTCGTAAGCTTTTTGAATGGCATTGTCGCCGAAATCGGCTTTGAGCGCGTCATTAATGCCTTCGAGCGCGGTCTTGAATAATAGAGCCATCGGCTCGTTACCGGCGCTTAAACTGACATCGAGCGAAGTTTGCAAGATCGAACGGTTTAATTCGGTTTTGGCTTCAGCAGCCGAGGTTTCGGATTTTTTAGCTTGAGCTAATTCGGATATTTTTTGCCCGAATGGCCCTTCGCTTTTATGGGAAGGGTCTTTGGCCATGGAACTTACCGTCTGGCCGAACGGTTCTGTTTTGATCTCCATTATTAGCCTCGAAGTTAAGATTTGTTAAAGTGTTATCCACTTATTGTAGCGGCCGTGGTTTTCAAATCTTTAGTTTGAAAAGAGTGAGGCTTTAACGTTACATCTAAATTCGGCAGTTAACCATGACGCACATGAAGGATTTCAAGAAAATACCTAAACATTCTCCATTCTCGCCAACCTATTCGGTGTGCGAAAGTTTTATGCAAATCTACAGCAACTTATTGAATTAACTTATTATTCATGGTTAATCGCTTTTCCTAGGTTAAAGGCTTCCGAATATTTGGTGATCGATCAGATCGCATAAGCAGTGACTAATCAATAAGTGCGTTTCTCGGATCCGGCTGTCGTTACTGGAGGGGACCCGGATCTCAATATCCGAGGTATTTAAGATAGGTGCCAGCATACCGCCATCATGCCCGGTCAATGCGATCACCGATATATTTTTGTCGTGTGCGGCGGTAACGGCTTTGAGAATATTGGCCGGGTTGCCGTTACTGGAAAAGACCAGCAAGATATCTTCGCTTTGGCCAAGGGCCTTGACTTGTTTGGCGAAGATGTCGTCGAAATGGTAATCCGCAGCAATCGAGGTAATAACGGCGGTGTCGGCAGTCAACGCAATTGCCGGTAAGGCCGGGCGCTCGCGTTCCAGGCGGTTTAGCATCGCCGCCGAAAACTGTCCGGCATTTGCGGCACAAGCGCCGTTACCGCAGACTAGGATTTTGTTGTCGTTTAATATCGCCGTCACTAGTTTTTGTGAGGCGAATCCAATCGTTTCGCCGAGACCGGCCAAAGTATCTTGTAGAGTTTGTAGGCTTTCGTTGAAATGCAGGGTAATTCGTTCTTGTAACATGATGGAAGTGGTCAAGTTAAAAAGGCGTTTTTTATCCAATCGATATTGGCGTTGCCGGAAACGGCAACAACGTCGAAGCGTATCGGACAAGGCGACGGGTGTCGTGATAAATAGAACCGTGTGGCGGCAATGATGCGCGATTGTTTTCGCGGGGTGACGCTTTCCAAAGCACTGCCGAAACGGTCGGATTTACGGTAGCGGACTTCGATAATTACCAGCGCTTCGCCGTCTTTCATGATCAAATCCAGTTCTCCCAAACGGCAGCGAAAGTTACGGGCCACCGGTTGCAGGCCTTGCTCGATAAGAAAGCGGTGAGCTTTCTCCTCGGCAGATTCGCCGCTGACCAGGTGTTTGGCTTTGAATGGATTTAACAAATGCTGTCCTCAATACGAGTCGTCGTTCGGAACCGCGATGCTTTGGTAGCTCTCGGACGTGCTTTGAACAAAACCGATGACCTTAGGTACTCCTTGATTGAATTTGGCGCAAACCAAATTTCTTTTGATTCGGCCGTCCCTCGTCAGCAACAAGTTGCCTGTCGCGCCATGATATTGAACGCTGCTTAGTTTACCAAGATGCGGAACCAGATTATAGGCGTCGATACCCATTGCCATTAAACGTAAATAAACGCTGGGGAATTGTTGCCAAGTGCTGCGTAAGGCATTAATACTTAATTCGCCTTGGTAAACATTGTCGAATAGCCAAGGAATGTCGCAAAACGTTATCGTGTTCAAGTCCGTGTCCAGCTGAGGATTAGGCAAACCGCTATAAATATGGGGTGTGGCATAAATCGGCAAGTGCTGGGCATGAAAAAAACGCAATTGCGGATTAATCGAGCGCGCCGCCGTTTCATAGGCATTCAGAAAAATGACATCGGCATCGCGTCGGATTCTCGGGACGAAAACGGCTGTTGGTAAGAATTGTCGGATTTTTTGATAACGCTGATTGCTTTCATCCAAATTCAATAGTTTTTTAATCGGTTCGGAAAAATCGGTCTGATTGGCTTGATAAGTTTGAATTTCCAGCAGGTTTGCGTCGGCTTTATTCCAGAAATCCCGGATGTATTCGCCGATTCTTAAGCCTTGCTCGGTATCGGGGATCAATAACAATGCGTTTTGTCGACCGTCGAACCAGGCAAGGCTAGCGATTTGTTCGGCGTCGTCGATTGGGCTGAGTCCGAATTGGTAAAGATTGGCTTTGTTTATTTCCGGAACATGATTTAGTGCAAGAACCGGAATACTCAAATCAGATGATGCCGCTAGGTTTTCAATGTCGGGTTTGCTGAGCGGGCCGATGACCATTTCCGCGCCCTCGGCAATAGCCTGATGATAAAGCACCGGTAGTGGGCTTTGGTCGCTGTCGTAAAAACGAAGATCGGGTTTGGTTTCATTGCGATCCTGATAATAGGCGGCCATGATGCCCTCGCGAATGGCTTTTCCTGCGCGTCCGATAGGGCCTGTTTCGGGTAAAAACACGGCGATTTTGCCCGGTTGTTTGAAAGCATGCGCCGATTGAGCCAAGTAGCCTTGCAGAAATGCCGAGTCAGCGGGGTGATGAGGATAGTTTTGCCGCCATTGATCCAATGCGGTATCCAACAGAGCGCGATTATGTTGGTTGGTTTTGAGTAATTGCGCTAACGCCATCCATCCGGATAAGACATTGGTGCTTTCGGGGCTTGTTTGTTCCAGCGTCCCTACGGGTAGCAAGCTTAAGGTCTCAAGAATTGCGGCATGATTGGCCGGTTGTTGCGCGGGCGGCAGCAAATGGCTCAATTCGACTCTCGAAGCAGCGCTTTTTTTCAGTTCGCCGGTCAACGAATAGGCAAAGGCACGGGATTGATGGAATTTGATTTGATCGGAGCGCGGTAGTTGCAGCGGTTTGACTAGATTTAGTCTAGCGCTTGCTTGTTCCGCATCGCCGAAGCTGAGATCGATTTGCGCGTAATAAAGATTAAGCTGGTTGCGTTGCAACAAAGTAAGGTTATCCGGGTTGATTGCGTCGGCATAGTGTTTAGCGGTATCGCTATCGCCGGATTGGATTAACGATTCGATCGTAAATAAGCGTAATTGGTCTTGAAACTCGGATTGCTCGTCGGCAATGCGTCGATAAACTTGCGCGGCTTTGGCGGGTTGGCCTTGATCCATGAAGGCTTTAGCCGTGTGAGCGTCCGCCGGAAAAGACGGTTCATGGTCTTGGGGGGGCATGCACCCTGCGAGAAAAGTGCAAAGCAGCAAAAATGGCGAATGAAAATGGCGACTCATAGAAGGGTATACCTTTAAAATAGATCGGTTTAATCAGATGAGAGAATCCAATGTCTAGTCAATGCGGCAAATTATACGTGGTTGCCACGCCGATAGGTAATTTAGCGGATTTTAGTTTCCGGGCCGTCGACGTGTTAAAGGAAGTCGATTTGATTGCCGCGGAAGATACTCGACATGTCAGAATGCTATTACAGCATTACGGTATTGCCAACCGCTTAGTCTCATTGCATCAGCACAACGAAGAAACGGCTTCGGCCGGATTGCTCGAAAAAATTCGCGGAGGTCTCGATATTGCGTTGGTTTCGGATGCAGGTACGCCGCTATTGAGCGATCCCGGTATGCCTTTGGTACGCATGGCCAAAGATGCCGGCATCGAGGTTTCACCGATTCCGGGTGCTTGCGCTTTGATTGCAGCCTTGTCTGCTGCAGGTTTACCTGTGAGTCGGTTTATTTTCGAAGGTTTCTTGCCACGGACTTCGTCATCACGTAAGACATTTTTTAAAGAGCGGTTGAATTGCGAGTCGACTTGGGTTTTTTATGAGTCCAGTCATCGAATTTTAGATGCATTGAAGGATATGTCGGAAATCTTGCAGGCCGACAGGCAGTTGGTAATTGCGAGGGAAATTACTAAATTACACGAAACGATCGTCAAGCGCCGTTTGGACGAGATGCTGGAATTGGTTGAAAGCGACGAAAACATGCGCAAAGGCGAATTCGTCGTGATTGTCGAAGGCGCCGTCATCGACAAAAATAATCAAGCATTGAGTGCCGAACATTTATCGGTATTAAAGATTCTTTTAAATGAATGTTCTGTCAAGACAGCCGCGTCTTTAGCCGCTGAAATTACCGGGGCTAAGAAGAAGGTGCTGTATCAGGCGGCTTTGGAGATGATGGGCAAGGTGAAAGGTTAAAGGTTAAAGGTGAAAGAGGAAAGAGGAAAGAGGAAAGAGGAAAGAGGAAAGAGGAAAGAGGAAAGAGGAAAGAGGAAAGAGGAAAGAGGAAAGAGGAAAGAGGAAATTTTGGCTTGACAAATGGATTAAATGTCGCATTATTTCACCGCTCACCGCAAATTAATTTTCCGACATGTTTTTAATTCGCGTATAATTTCCGCCGAGAGTCGGCCGGACAGTCGCTGTTTTGCCTTAGGGTAGAAGAGAGGAAAGTCCGGGCTCCATTGGGCAGAGTGCCAGGTAATGCCTGGGAGGCGCGAGTCTACGGAAAGTGCCACAGAAAATATACCGCCCCTTACCTAGATCTTAATTCTAGGTAAGGGGTAAGGGTGAAATGGTGCGGTAAGAGCGCACCGCGCGGCTGGCAACAGGCGTGGCAGGGTAAACCCCACTCGGAGCAAGATCAAATAGGGGAACAGACGCGTGGCCCGCGCGGTTCCCGGGTAGATCGCTCGAGCCGTAAGGTGACTTGCGGCCTAGATGAATGACTGTTCGCGACAGAACCCGGCTTACAGGCCGACTCTTTTCTATTAGCGATTACCGAGTTTTTGCGCATTTGCAGAAAAGATCGGCGCATCCCCCCCTTTAATCTGATTGCCGTTAATTCTCTAACAATCGGCGATTCAGATTGTCTTAGTCCGCAGCGGCTATGTTATTTTCAAAGTCCATAATACTTCTTTTCTCTTCTTTTCAGTGCGAGACAAAGCCTATTTTCATGTCTTTAATATTGAAAACCGGGTTCAGCGCTCTTTGTTGCCGATTAAGTTTTACGGTGGCAGCAAGTCCTTTGCAGCATTTGTCGGATTGGATTTGCTTAATCCTAAGATGGTTCTGATTCGACGCTTTGTTATTAAGTAATAGTTTTCTTTAGCATTATTAATTAACGTTTTGATAAAACGAATAAATTATTTTTCCGGCTGTGCCCTGTTCAAAGCGTTTTGTTCTGTTTTCATAAGTCATTGTCTTGTCGAAAATAATTAAATTCAAATCGATCTTGACTAAGGTCTGATTGAAATCTATAGTGAACAAAAGTGGTGTAAAGTGGAAAAAAAGGGAATTTTTTGGCGAGCCGGGGCTTATCTTGTTAAGAGGCATCAATCCAATCAACCTTGACGCGAAAGGGCGTTTTGCTATTCCGACTAAATATCGGGAGGAGTTGTTGGAAAGTTGTGATCGGCAATTAATCGTCACGGTTGCAGTCGATGAGCATTGCGTCGGCGAGAACGGCTGTTTGTGGCTCTATCCCTTGCCGGAATGGGAAAAGGTCGAGCAGGCCATTCTTAAGAAGCCGACTTTAAATAAAATGTTGACCAAGCTTAAGCGGTTTTTGATCGGTAACGCGACAGAATGCGAAATGGATATGCAAGGCCGTATATTATTGCCGGAGAAACTGAGAACTTTTGCAAGCATGGACAAGAAGATTATGTTGGTTGGACAATTGAATAAATTTGAAATATGGAATGAGGAGGCATGGAATGCCAAGGAAGCCGAATGGATGAATAGCGACGATACCGAAGGTCTCGAAGAGTTAGGATCTTTGTATTTTTAACTCGACTGCAACATTTGGCTGGCGCAAGTAATTGAAACTTAATGGTAATATTCGATATCGTAATTCATGGTCACTACAAATTGTTAAGGCTGGGTTAATACGGGAGATTTATTAAATGGAGCATTCGCCCGTATTATTTTCGGAGGCGTTGCAAGCTCTTGCCATTAAAACCGATGGCATTTATATCGATTGTACGTTTGGGCGTGGCGGACACAGTCGGGGGATTTTGAATCGTTTAGGTCCTTCCGGCCGCTTACTCGCCTTAGACCGGGACGCAGATGCGATTCAGTCGGAATGGGCACGAGAAATAGCGAGCGATAAGCGTTTTAGCCTGCATCATGCATGCTTTTCGTCGTTACAAGCTATCGCCGAGCAGGAGCATGTGCAAGGGCGGGTGGATGGCCTGCTAATGGACTTAGGTGTTTCGTCGCCGCAATTGGATACCCCCGAACGGGGGTTTAGTTTTTTATATGACGGCCCTTTGGATATGCGTATGGACCATCGCTCGGGTTTGTCTGCAGCGCAATGGTTGGCCGAAGTCGATGAGCGTGATTTGGTTCAAGTGTTATTCGAATTCGGCGAAGAGCGTTTTGCACGTCGAATTGCTCGCGCCATTGTCGAACAACGCCGGGAGCAACCGCTATCGACGACGCGGCAACTTGCCGAGCTAATTGTAAACAGCGTGCCTGTTAGAGAAAAGCATAAACACCCTGCAACACGGACATTTCAAGCAATTCGGATTGCAGTCAATCGAGAACTCGAAGAGTTGAAAAGTGGTTTGGAACAGGCGGTCGATGTATTGAAACCCGGAGGACGGCTGGTTGTGATCTCGTTTCATTCATTGGAGGATCGAATCGCCAAACGCTTTATCCGAGCGGAGTCGGGTGCCAAGTACGATCCAGGCAGATTGCCGATTATGGAATCTGAGATAAAGAAGGGGATTTTGCGCAAAGTCGGCAAGGCGATTAAAGCCGGTGTAGACGAGGTAGCGAAAAATCCACGGTCAAGAAGCGCAATCATGCGCGTGGCGGAGCGGTTGTGACGGAAACCAGGAGCGCTATTTTATCCTTGGCAGGTTTGTTGCTGTTATTACTGGGATCCGCACTGGGGGTCATTTACAGTAAGTATCAGTCACGATTGCTGTTTGTCGAAATACAGCAACAAGAACGCGAGCTGGATCGATACGAAGTGGAGTGGGGGCAATTACAGTTGGAGTTGACGACATTAGCGGAAGAAAATCGAGTCGAACAAATTGCTCGGGATAAGCTAAAACTGGTCATGCCGGAACGAGACAAAATTATTTATTTAAAACCTTAGATGCACGGTTTTTCAACGCGTAAAAAAAAGGGGAAGCCGGAAACGGACTTTACCGTCAGACGTAAAGTGTTACTGGTTTTTATGCTTGGAGCGATGGGCTTGCTGGCTGTTCGGGCCTTCGATCTGCAAGTATTGAGAAAGCAATTTCTCAAACAGCAGGGCGACATGCGTCATGTCAGTTCGGTATCGGTGTCTGCTTATCGAGGCATGATACTGGACCGAAACGGAGAGCCATTGGCGATTAGCACCCCGGTTCAATCGATTTGGGTCAATCCGCAAGAACTCGCGGGTGCCGAACAGGCTGATATCAGACAAATGGAAAAGCTTCTCGATTTGCCTGATAGGAAAATTAACAACTTGATCGTGCCAGGTACTAAGCGGCGTTTTGTTTATGTCAAACGGCGCATCAATCCGCATTTGGCTGCGCAAGTAAAAGCATTAGATGTCCCAGGTGTTTATTTCGAGCGGGAATTTAAACGCTATTATCCGGCGGGTCCGGTATCGGCTCATTTGGTCGGGTTTACGAATGTTGACGATGTCGGCCAAGAAGGTATTGAGCTTGCCTATGACTCAGTACTGAGAGGGACGGCCGGGAGCAAGCGGGTTATTCGCGACGGCAAAAGGCAAATTATCGGTGATGTCGAGGCGATCTCCGCACCGATCGATGGGCGGAATGTACAATTAAGTATCGACGAGCGCATTCAATATTTGGCTTATCGAGAATTGCAGTCGGCAGTGCTAGAACACCGAGCGAAAGCAGCGGCATTGGTTGTCTTAGACGCAAAAACCGGTGAGGTGCTGGCCGATGCTAACCATCCTGCGTTCAATCCAAATACCCGAACGCATCTCAAGGGCAGTGCTTTTAGGAATCGAGCGATTACCGATGTTTTCGAACCGGGGTCGACGGTCAAGCCCTTTGTTATCGCTGCGGCGCTCGACGGCGGTTACATCAAGCCTGACTTAAAAATCGAAACGAATGGAATATACCGAATTGGCAGAAATGTTGTCAGGGACGTGCATAACTACGGCACGCTCGATTTAACGCATGTCTTGAAAAAATCAAGCAATGTTGCAACCAGCATTGTCGCACTGGAGATGCCTCCGGACTATTTTTGGGGCATTTACAATCAATTAGGATTCGGCAACGCGGCGGGTATCGGTTTTCCAGGGGAAGCAAGTGGTAGCGTGCTGGATTACCAACGCTGGAATCAATTCGCGCAGGCGACCTTATCGTTCGGCTACGGTATGAATGCTTCGGTGCTTCAACTGGCAAGGGCTTATACGGCTTTGGCCGATAACGGCGTGCTGCATTCGGTTAGTTTATTGAAACGCGATCGTGACCCCGAAGCCAAACGCGTGTTTTCCGAGAAAACGGCCCAGTCGATTAGAACCATGCTGGAACAAGTCGTGTTGAAAGACGGCACTGCCTATCAGGCTAGGGTCGATGGCTATCGAGTCGCCGGCAAAACTGGAACGGCTAAAAAAGCCGGCGAAGGCGGTTATAAAGAAAAAAAATATTTATCGATTTTTGTCGGTATGGCACCGGCTAGCGATCCGCGCGTCGTGATCGCGGTGATGGTGGATGAACCCTCGGCTGGTGCTTATTATGGAGGTGCGGTGGCAGGTCCCGTATTTTCCAAAGTTATGGCCGGTGCGCTGAGAATACTCGATGTCGCGCCGGACCAAGAAGAAACCATGCCGGTTTTGATCAGTAAAACCCCGGATCTCGTAGCGCAATGAAATTAGCAGAACTGCTCTTGGGCCATGCAAGGACCGGAGCGGATATCATCGTTCGAGGGTTATCTCTGAATAGCCGGGATATTAAACCGGGCGACGTGTTCATCGCCGTGCAAGGCGCTAGGCAGCATGGCTTGGCGCATGTTCGCCAAGCTCTCGAACTCGGGGCAAGTGCGGTGCTCTATGAGTCTCGTGGGGCGAACGAATGGTTAGGCGGCGGTCTGAGTGATGTGCCATTTATCGCGGTCGAAGATTTGAATATGAAGTTGGGAGCGATCGCAAGCCGATTCTATGGCGAGCCGTCCGGTCGATTGCATGTGATTGGCATAACCGGCACTAACGGAAAAACGTCGTGCAGCCAGTTTTTAGCTCAAGCCCTGGATCGATGCGGGATTATCGGTACCTTAGGCTGGGGAGTTTCGGGCCATTTACACCAAACGATCAATACGACCCCGGATGCATTGGCGATTCAATGCATGTTGGCGAAATTGTTCGACGACCGACTGACAGCGGTTGCGATGGAAGTTTCCTCGCATGGCTTAGAGCAGGGACGAGTGAACGCTATCCGTTTTCAAGGGGTTGTTTATACGAATATCAGTCGCGACCATTTGGACTATCACGGCTCGATGGAGCGGTATGTTCAAGCCAAATTAAGGTTGTTGGCAATGCCTGGTGTGAAATTTGCCGTGATCAATTTGGATGATGCCTACAGTCAGCAAGTGCTGGCAGCGGTTCCCGACGGTGTAATCGTATGGGCCGGCACTCTCCGAGGCAAAACCTTACCCTATGGCGAATCGGTTCTCGGCGATTCGCTTCGTCAGACATTATCAGGAATCGAGCTTAACTTGAGCTGGCGGGATCGACAAAAAAAAGTTTGTATCCCTTTATTTGGTGAATTCAACGCGGAAAATGCGTTAACGGTTTTTGCCACGTTATTGGCTTCCGGCATCGATTTTGATGAAGCGGCTATCAAAATCGAACGCTTACAAGCGATCCCAGGGCGCATGGAACGTTATGGTGGCGGCAATGAGCCATGGGTTTTTGTCGACTATGCCCATACGCCGGATGCTCTTGAAAAAGTATTGAAGGGACTTCGTAAGCAATGCGAAAAACAATTGACGGTCGTATTCGGCTGCGGCGGCGATCGGGATGAGGGCAAGCGGTCGCAAATGGGCCGTATTGCGCAAAAGTGGGCGGACCGGGTTATTTTGACCGATGACAACCCGCGCGGAGAAGCGCCGGAAATGATTGTCGAAGCCATTATGGAAGGCTGTCGGTCGGGCGGCATTTCCGTCATCCATGACAGGGCGCTGGCGATACAGACAGCGATTAGCGAGGCCGGCTCCGGTGATTGTGTGTTGATCGCGGGTAAAGGCCATGAAGAATATCAAGAAGTAAAAGGCCGAAAGATACCTTTTAGCGATAGAGAGACCGTAATAAAAGCACTGAGGTTAGTCGGGCAATGAAGTTAATGTTGAGCGAAATCGCGGATTATGTCGGCGGAGTTCTGTTCGGCGAGGATAAGGTCGTCACGGGAGTCAGTATTGACACGCGTACCATCGAAACGGGCAATCTCTATTGCGCGATCAAAGGCGAGCGATTCGATGGCAATGATTTTGTCGGTGATGCCGAGCAGGCAGGAGCAGTCGCGGCGATCTTAAGTCGTAAGGTCGAGGTGACGATGCCGATTGTTGTAGTGTCCGATACTCGCCTGGCTCTGGCTGAATTGGCCGGTTTTTGGCGGAACAGGCAAGCTGCACAAGTGGTTGGCATTACCGGCAGCAACGGCAAAACCACGGTCAAAGAAATGACCGCTGCGATATTGGGGATTCAAGGCCCGGTTCTTTATACCCAAGGCAATCTGAACAACGACATCGGTGTGCCGTTGACCTTAATGAAGATGGGCGCCGAGCATCGCTATGCGGTGATCGAGATGGGCGCGAACCATGCCGGTGAAATTGCCTATACCAGTCGGTATGCCAGGCCGCAGGTGACGATTATTAGCAATGTCGGCCCCGCGCATTTAGAAGGTTTCGGCAGTGTCGACGGCATCGCTCGAGCGAAAGGCGAAATTATCGGCTCTCTCGGTTCGGACGGGACAGCGGTGTTGAATCATGACGATACCTATTTCGATTATTGGCAAGAGCAGGCAGGAACACGCAAGGTATTGTCGTTCGGGCTAAAACCAGGCGCCGATATTCGCGCCGAAAACATCGTAACGCGTATCGAAAACGGCGAATTTGCGACAGCTTTCGAATGGATTCAAGGTGCGGTGCGTTATCCGATGCGGCTCAAATTGGCCGGCCGGCATAATGTACTGAATGCCTTGGCCGCAGGTGCCGCCGCTACCGCATTGGGTTTTGAGCCGATGACGATCAAGCAAGGACTGGAAAAGGTCCAGCCGGTTACCGGGCGGTTACAGCCGCTGGCCGGGCGTCAGGGCAATATCGTGATCGATGATACCTACAACGCTAACTCGGCATCGCTGAAGGCGGGGCTCGATGTGTTGATCGAATGCGGCGGTGAGCCCTGGGTGGTTTTGGGCGCCTTTGGCGAACTGGGACCCGAAAGCGCGAAAATACACCGCGAAATGGGTGACGCCATGAAAACGATTGGCGTAAAAAGGCTGTTCGCGACCGGAGCCGACGCTCGGAATACCGTGCAGTCTTTTGGCGAAGGAGGCATTTTTTACGAAACGCAAGATGAATTAACAGAAGCTTTGAAGCGCGAAATGAACGGTCATGAAACCCTACTCGTGAAAGGGTCGAGAGCTCAGCGCATGGAACGTGTGGTCGGAGCCATCGTAGAGAATTACAGGAAATAGCATGTTACTTTATTTAACCGAATATTTGATGACGCTCGATAGTGCGTTTCGGGTGTTTCAATATTTGACGATGCGGGCCATTTTGGGTGCGCTCACTGCGTTGATTATTTCGCTGGTGATCGGGCCGTTCATGATCAAAAAATTGACCAGAAGAAAAATCGGTCAATGTGTGCGCACGGATGGGCCTAAAACGCATTTCGACAAAGCCGGAACGCCGACGATGGGCGGTGCGTTGATACTGGTTGCGGTCGGCATTAGTACCTTGCTGTGGAGCAACCTCGACAACCGTTATGTCTGGGTGATTTTTATCGTTACGATGGGCTTCGGCATCATCGGTTTTGTCGACGATTATAAAAAAGTCATGCTGGGTAATAGCGACGGGTTGTCGGCGAGGGCCAAATATTTTTGGCAATCGCTAATCGGAATGAGTGCCGCCGTCTATTTGTTTGTCACGGCAAGCACACCGGCCGAGACTCAGTTCATCGTGCCGTTTTTCAAAGATGTCGGTATCGAAATGGGCTGGCTATATATTGTTATGACTTATTTTGTCATCGTCGGAAGCAGCAATGCGGTGAATTTGACCGATGGCTTGGACGGCTTGGCGATCATGCCGACTATCATGGTGGCGGCAGGCCTGGGGATATTCGCCTATTTGTCTGGCCATGTCGAGTTTGCGAAATATTTAGCTATACCGTTTTTGCCGAATTCGGGCGAATTGATCGTGTTTTGCGCAGCATTAATCGGCGCCGGGCTAGGTTTCTTGTGGTTCAACACCTATCCGGCCATGGTGTTCATGGGCGATGTCGGCGCACTGTCGCTGGGTGCGGCGCTGGGTGTCTTGGCGGTGCTGGTTAGACAGGAAATTGTTTTGGTGATTATGGGCGGCGTATTCGTGATGGAAACCCTGTCGGTGATTATACAAGTCGCATCATTCAAAATGACCGGTAAACGGGTGTTTCGCATGGCGCCGCTTCATCATCACTTTGAATTGAAAGGTTGGCCGGAGCCGCGCGTTATTGTCAGATTTTGGATCGTGACCTTTATTTTAGTGTTAATCGGTTTGTCGACTTTGAAGTTGAGATGACGATGAATGTAGTCAATACAGCCACGGCATTATCCGAAAAGTTTGGTCTGGATTCGGCCAATTCCAGAGTGCTGGTAGTCGGAGCCGGCGAAACGGGGTTATCGGTCGCTCGCTTCTTAGATGCACAAGGGATACGCTTTGCCATCGTCGACAGCCGGGCAAAGCCGCCGCTGCTCGACAAGCTATTGGAAAACCTGCCCGATGCAGCAGTGTTTACCGGCGGTTTCGATGCCGATGCTTTTAAAGTGGCGACTCATTTGATTGTCAGCCCCGGCGTGTCGCTTAGAGAAGATTCGATCGTCAAGGCGCATGCGCAAGGCGCTAAAATCATCGGCGATATCGATTTGTTGGCGGCCTGTGCAGCGGCGCCGATCGTCGCGATTACCGGATCGAACGGTAAAAGTACTGTAACGACCATGCTCGGCGCAATGGCTAAGGAAGCCGGAAAAAAAACGGCAGTCGGCGGTAACCTGGGAACGCCGGCGTTGGACTTATTGGCGCCGGACATCGAACTTTATATTTTGGAATTATCCAGTTTTCAATTGGAACGTACCGAGATACTGAATGCTTCTGCGGCGACAGTGTTGAATATATCGCCGGATCATTTGGACCGATATGACAATGTCGCTGAATATGCTCGGGAAAAACAAAAAATATTTCGGGGCACCGGCGCTATGGTTTTGAATGCCGATGATCCCTTGGTTATCGATATGGCCGTGCCGGGTCGGAAGATTTCGACGTTTTCAATCAATAGCGAGGCGGAATTCCATTTGGCTTGGGATGGCCATAAAGGATATTTGATGCAGAATCACAAGCGGTTGATGATGCTGGACGAGTTGCCGCTTGAAGGACTGCATAATGCCGCGAATGCATTGGCGGCAATAGCGTTGGGTACGGCGATCGGTTTGGACGAACAATCGATGTGCAAAGCATTAAAAAAATTTAAAGGTTTAGAGCATCGCATGCAGCGAGTTGCCGTTAAAAACGGCATCACTTGGGTTAACGATTCAAAGGCAACGAATATCGGTGCTTGCGTTGCCGCATTGGAAGGTTATACCCGTCAGGTGATTTTGATAGCAGGTGGCGATGCAAAGGGCGCGGACATGAACGAATTAGTCCCGGCGATCCAACGCAAGGCAAAAAGCGTGATCCTAATGGGCAAGGACGGGCCTTTAATCGAGCAAGCATTGAATGGCAGCGTGCCCATTTATAAAGCTGAAAATGTCGCCCGGGCAGTGAAAATTGCTGCCGAAATTGCCGATGAAGGCGATACCGTATTGCTTTCTCCGGCTTGCGCGAGTCTCGATCAATATAAAAGCTATAAAGAACGCGGCGAAAAATTTGCGACCGCAGTTATGGAGCTAAATGCATGAGCCTTCAGATAGCGCCAATTAAAGCCGGCCGGTTTTATTTCGATCCGTTATTGCTTGCTGTAATTACGGGATTATTGCTCATCGGTTATGTGATGGTGTCGTCTTCTTCGTTGCACTTGGGCGCGAAGCTGGACAACAACAGCCTACTTTATCCGACCAAGCAGATGATCCATATCGGGCTGGGTTTGGTGTTGGCGGCGGGTGTTTTTACCGTGCCGCTCAGAAAATGGGAGCAATGGGGGCCGAATTTATTCGTATTCGGTCTGGGTTTGTTGGTATTGGTATTGATACCGGGGCTTGGCGTCAGGGTCAATGGTGCGGTTCGATGGTTGTCGATAGGCGGATTCCGTATCCAGGTTTCGGAAGTCGTAAAATTGATTTCGGTCATTTATATGGCGAGTTATGTCACGCGTTACGAGGACTCGGTTAGAAACTCCTCGTTCGGCTTGCTTAAGCCATTGTTATTGTTCACGGTCGCATGCGTATTGTTGCTGATGGAGCCCGATTTCGGCTCGGCAGTCGTGATTCTGATTATTGCCTTGGGCGTGATGTTTTTGGCTGGCGCCCGTTTATGGCAATTCGGCATCTTATTGGCCTCGGTTTTAGCGATAGCTGCGATGCTGGTGATTGTTTCGCCCTATCGTCTACGGCGAGTGATCAGTTTTTTGGATCCCTGGGCTGATCCGCAGGACACCGGTTTTCAATTGGTTCAGGCGTTGATATCGTTTGGGCGGGGCGAGTGGTTTGGTGTAGGACTCGGTAGCGGGATTCAAAAATTGTTTTATTTGCCCGAGGCGCATACCGATTTTTTGTTTTCGGTGATTGCCGAGGAATTGGGTTTATTGGGTGTCGTCACGGTCATTGTACTATTCGCACTATTGGTTTGGCGCGCCATTGATATCGGCGCTAAAGCCGAAGCGGTCGGCAACAAATTCGCGGCATTCATTGCCTACGGAATCGGGATTTGGTTCGGCTTCCAGTCGTTCATCAATATGGGCGTCAACATGGGTATGTTGCCGACTAAGGGTTTAACTTTGCCTCTGATGAGTTACGGGGGCGGCAGTATGATCGTGATGTGTTGTGCGGTGGCAATATTGTGTCGAGTCAATAGCGAAGTTCAGGAAATGACTGCAAGCCAGCCTAAAAGGAGGCCGGTTTGGGCGCGCGTATCTTAATCATGGCCGGTGGAACCGGCGGGCATGTGTTTCCGGCACTGGCGGTAGCCAATTATCTTGCCGAACAAGGCTGGCAAATGAGTTGGCTCGGTACAAAAGGCGGCTTGGAAAGCCGCGTCGTTCCGGCGCACAAAATTGACATCGATTGGCTGTCGGTGGCAGGTGTTCGCGGCAAAGGGCTATTCTCGAAAATCAAGGCCGTATTGTTGTTGATAAAAGCCTGCGGGCAAGCGTGGCGGATTTTGCGCCGCCGCAAGCCGGATGTCGTTTTGGGTATGGGCGGCTTTGTCTCGGGGCCGGGGGGGTTAATGGCTAAATTAATGGGCATTCCTCTGGTGATTCATGAACAAAACCGAGTGCCGGGTACGACTAACCGCTTGTTAGCCAAATGGGCTAACCGAGTGCTGGAAGCGTTTCCAGGAAGCTTCGATAAAAAAATAAATGCATTATGGAGCGGCAATCCGCTACGTAAAGAATTGATAGGGATTCCTGAAAAAAAAGAGCATCAGCCCGGAGATGCGGTCAGGTTGCTGGTTATCGGCGGTAGTCAGGGGGCGCAGGTGCTGAATCAAGTCGTTCCGGATGCGGTTGCGGTCGTGAGCGGATTGAAAGTCAGGCATCAAACAGGCGAAATCATGCGTACTCAAGTCGAACAGCGTTATCAAGAATTAGGCGTCGATGCGGAAGTATCCGCATTTATCGAAGATATGGCAGAGGCTTACCGATGGGCCGATATCGCGGTGTGCCGGGCCGGGGCAATGACGGTCAGCGAATTGGCTGCAGCCGGTATTCCGGCTGTGTTGATTCCATTACCGCATGCGATCGACGATCATCAAAACGCGAATGCGCGCTATTTGGCCGATGTCGGAGGCGCCATGATTCTACCGCAAAAAGATTTATCGCCCGAAACTTTGGCCGAGCGAATCAAGGACGTGGTCGAGCGTTTGGCTGAAATGGGCAAGAAAACGAGAGCCTGCGCCAAGCTGGATGCGACAGAGGCTGTGGCATTGTGTTGTCAAGCGGAGGTCGGACGATGAATCTTCCTAGAGTCAAAATGCCGACCAAGGCCTTAGGTAACATTGATCGCATTCATTTCGTCGGTATCGGCGGTACCGGTATGAGTGGAATTGCCGAAGTTTTATCGAACTTAGGCTACCAGGTTTCAGGATCGGATCTTAAGGAAAGCGCTGCTACCAAAAGATTGGTTGAACTAGGTGTTAGCGTCACTATCGGACATCGCCGAGAGAATATCAGCGATGCCGATGTGGTTGTCGTTTCGTCGGCAGTCGACCGTAGCAATGCGGAAATCGACGAAGCCGTTATTAAGCGAATCCCGGTTATTCCGCGCGCCGAAATGCTTGCCGAATTAATGCGTTTCCGTTTCGGCATTGCTGTCGCCGGAACGCATGGAAAGACGACGACGACCAGTTTGATCGCGAGCATCCTAGCCGAAGCCGGCCTGGATCCGACTTTCGTAATTGGCGGACGGTTGAACAGTGCAGGCGCGAATGCCAAGCTCGGACAAGGACATTATTTGGTTGCCGAAGCCGATGAAAGCGATGCTTCGTTTTTATTTTTACAGCCGATGATGGCGGTCGTGACCAATATCGATCAGGACCATATGGCGACCTATCAAGGCAGCTATAGCAATTTAAAAGATACTTTCATCAAGTTCATTCATCAATTGCCGTTTTACGGATTGGCGGTGATGTGTATCGATGATGAGGGTGTTCGAGAAGTGTTGTCGCAGATGTCCAAACCCTTCAAGACTTACGGAGTTGATAAACAAGCAGATGTTCGGGCCGTTGAGGTCGTTCAAGACGGTATGTTTACGAGCTTCATAGTATTGCGTGCCGGAGGCTACGAACCGCTTAAGGTAACCTTGAATATGCCGGGTTGGCATAACATGCTCAATGCATTGGCGGCGATTGCGATCGCGACGGCTTTGGATGTCGACGACGCGGCCATTGTTAAAAGCCTGCAAGCATTTAAAGGTGTTGGAAGACGGTTTCAAATACATGGTGATTTGCCGATCGATAAGGGCAGATTAACGATGGTCGACGATTACGGGCATCATCCACGCGAAATTGCAGCGACGTTGGAAGCTGTGCGACAGGCATGGCCGAATCGGCGGGAAGTCATTGTCTTTCAACCGCATCGCTATACCCGCACTCGGGATTTGTTCGAGGATTTCGTACAAGTGCTGTCGAGCGTCGATGTCTTGATCTTGCTCGATGTTTATCCGGCAGGAGAAGCTCCGATTACCGGTGCCGACGGGCGGGCCTTGAGTCGCGCGATCAGGGTTAGAGGGCAAGTTGATCCTGTTTTCGTCGAAGACTTGGAAGAGCTACCGGAAATATTGGCAGGCATTTTACAAGCCGGCGACGTATTGCTGACAATGGGGGCAGGCAATGTCGGACAAATTGCCACCGACTTGCCGGAGCAATTGGCGGCAGCGCTGGAACATCGTTGATCGTAGACCCCGTGATGAAAACAGGTGGCCAAGATATGATGAAAAACGCAATCATTGAGCGATGAAATCAGTGCGTGATGAAATAAAGGGGCGGTTACTTGCTCATGAAAAATTAGCCAAATATACCAGTTGGCGGGTAGGCGGCGAGGCCGACTGGATGTTTATACCGCAGGATAAACAAGACCTGATCAATTTTATAAAGTCGCAGCATGGCAGAGAGCCGCTTTTTTGGTTGGGTCTAGGCAGTAATTTGTTGGTTAGGGATGGCGGTATTCGCGGGACGGTCATCAATACGCGTAACCGACTGAAGCGCATGAGTAAAAAAGATGGATCTATCGTATATGTCGAAGCCGGCGTTCCTTGTGCATTAATCGCCAGATATTGCGGCGAACAAGGCATGGTTGGCGCCGAATTCCTAGCGGGTATTCCCGGCACTCTCGGCGGTGCGTTGAAAATGAACGCGGGGGCTTTTGGCGGTGAGACCTGGGCTATCGTTGACAGCGTTGAAACGGTTGATGCGTTCGGACAAATTAGACAACGAAACCGCCCGGATTACGACATAGCCTATCGTTCGGTATCGGGTCCGGCGCAAGAATGGTTTTTGTCCGCCGAGTTGAGACTGGAACCGGGGGATGTGGCCGAGAGCCAGCAAAAAATAAAGATATTGTTGGAACGACGCAATCAGACACAACCGACCAACCAGCCGAGTTGCGGCTCGGTATTCAAAAATCCGCCGGGCGATTTTGCCGCTCGGCTGATAGAAGCATGCGGATTGAAGGGCTACCGTATTGGAGGCGCCGAAGTATCGGCCAAGCACGCTAACTTCATCGTCAATACAGGCGGTGCAAACGCGGCGGATATCGAAACGTTGATCGGTTATGTCCAAGACACCGTGGAAACAATGCAGGGGATAAGATTGCTAACAGAAGTTTGTGTGGTGGGTGAATCTTTATGAAGCCGACTCAAATAAAACAACCCGAACAATTCGGGCGCGTGGCCGTGCTCATGGGAGGTACGGCAGCCGAGCGTGAAATTTCATTGATCAGTGGCGCGGCGGTGTTTCAGGCATTGAAAAGCCAAGGTTTAGATGTTGAGGTCGTCGATGTCACCGGCAGTGCAATTGATGCACTGACCGGCGTCAAAGCGGACCGTGTCTTCAATATTATTCACGGCCGCGGTGGCGAGGATGGTGTGTTACAAGGCGTTTTAGAAGCGATGCGATTGCCTTATACGGGTAGCGGCGTATTAGCTTCAGCCTTAAGTATGGATAAACTGCGCACAAAACTATGTTGGCAGGGCTTAGGCTTGCCGACACCGAAATGGTTTTTATTGAAAAGCGAAAACGATGCGCAGGCTTGCATAGAAAAGCTTGGCTTACCGCTTATCGTTAAGCCGGCTTTGGAAGGGTCCAGCATCGGCATGAGCAAGGCGAATAGCTTAACGGAATTGATTGAAGCTTTTCGTCTGGCTATGCAATCCGGGTGCGATGTCTATGCCGAGGCCTGGGTTAGCGGCAACGAATATACGATCGCGGTATTAAACGGGGAAGCGCTGCCTGTTATTCGCCTCGAAACGCCGAATGTGTTTTACGATTTCGAAGCGAAATATAGAGCGAATACCACTCGCTATCATTGTCCATGCGGGCTAGATGCAGAGACGGAACAGCGTCTTCAAGCATTGGCGGTGTCGGCTTGCGAGGCGCTGGCGGTCGAGGGTTGGGCGCGGGTTGATGCGTTCATCGATAATTCCGGTCAGACACAATTGATTGAAGTCAATACCGTGCCCGGCATGACCGATCACAGCTTAGTGCCGATGGCCGCCAAACAGGCAGGAATAAGCTTTGAGGAATTGGTATGGCGAATTCTCGAAACGAGTTACGGATAAGGAATCATGCGAGGTTCCGGAATTATAGCGAGTGCCTTGATATTGATAGGCATAACGTGGGTCGTATGGAGTAATCTGAAAAATTACGAAGCGCATGCTACTGCCATCAAATACGTAAGAACGGAAGGGGTTTTTCAATATATTAGCAAAAGCGAAGTGAAGGAAATATTGTTGCCTCTGGTAAAGACGGGTTTTTTTTCCGCCGATATCGAGGCGATCAAGGAAGCGGTCGAACAAATGCCTTGGGTCGATAAAGTCAGCGTCAAAAGAGTTTGGCCCGATGCGATTGATATAAAAGTATATGAGCAGGCAGCTGTAGCACGCTGGGGGAAGATCGGCTTACTCAATGCTCGCGGAGAGGTGTTTATTCCGGCGAATGTCGATCGCTTCGATCATTTACCGATGTTGGTGGGGCCTTCAGGGCAGCAGCAAAAAGTACTGGAGATTATGAAAGGCATCAGCACAACGTTAGCCGATCGGGCCTTAGGATTAAGCGAATTCGTTATTGATGAAAGGCGATCATGGCGGATTCTGTTAAGTAATGGAACGGAGGTTTTGCTGGGCAGGAAGGAGCAACTTAAAAGTTTTCAGCGATTTTTGAAAACACTGCAATTGTTTGGGCCGGAGCAAATCGATGCGATGGCCAAAGTCGATTTAAGATATCCGAACGGATATACCGTGTTGTGGAAGCCGGAAGCTAAAGCAATAGACTGGAAAAAAATGGCCGCCGAGCGGCGACAGTCCTAACAGACGAAGATAAGAGCGTTGTAAGAGTTTATATAATGGCAAAAAAATCAGATCGAAATGTAGTAGTCGGGCTTGATATAGGAACCTCCAAAGTCGCGGCTATTGTCGGCGAATATACGGACGGCGGCGAGATGGAAGTTATTGGTATCGGATGTACGGTATCAAGAGGCTTGAAAAAAGGTGTCGTGGTCAATCTGGAATCGACCGTGCAGTCGATTAGGCGAGCTGTCGAGGAAGCTGAGCTGATGGCCGGTTGTCAAATTACCTCGGTATTTGCCGGAATCGCCGGCGGCCATATTCGCAGTCTCAATTCGCACGGTATCGTTGCCATAAAGGAAAAAGAAGTTACGCAATACGATATCGATCGAGTGATAGATTCGGCACGAGCGGTTGCGATTCCGGCCGATCAGAAAATCTTGCATATTTTGCCGCAAGAATTTGTGATCGATCTGCAAGACGGTATCAAAGAGCCGATCGGAATGTCGGGTATTCGACTCGAAGCGAAAGTCCATATGGTGACCGGCAGCGCCAGCGCCGCGCAAAACATCATCAAATGCATACGCCGCTGCGGGCTCGAAGTCGACGATATCGTTTTGGAGCAGCTGGCGTCTTGTAATTCGGTGTTAACCGAAGATGAAAAGGATTTAGGGGTCTGTTTGATCGATATCGGAGGCGGCACGACCGATATCGCGGTATTCGCAAACGGCGCGATTAAGCATACGGCTGTGATTCCGATAGCCGGCGACCAGGTGACTAACGATATCGCGGTAGCCCTGAGAACGCCGACCCAAAACGCCGAACAAATCAAGCAGAAATACGCCTGCGCATTGACGCAATTAGCGAATACCGAACAGTTAATTGAAGTGCCGAGTATCGGGGATCGAGCTCCGCGTAAAATATCGGTGCAAAATCTCGCGGAAATTATCGAGCCGCGTTATGAAGAATTGATGCTGCTGGTGCAAGCGGAATTAAGACGTAGCGGATACGAAGAAATGATAGCTGCAGGCATCGTGGTGACGGGAGGGAGCTCGAAAGTAACGGGATTGATAGAGTTGGCCGAGGAGATTTTTCATATGCCGGTTCGCATGGGGGTGCCACAACATGTTTCGGGATTGACCGATGCGGTGAAAAACCCCGTTCATTCCACAGGGGTTGGATTGTTGCTCTATGGGAAAGAGCATAGAGGAAGTTTTGAAGGGCTCGATGTCGAAAACACCGGGTTCATCGGCAAGATAAAGAAATGGTTTCAGGGTAATTTTTAAGAACTAAAAAATTGTGATTTTGTAAGGGGAATCGAAATGAAATACGAGTTGTTGGATATCGGCGCTGAAAATGCCGTAATAAAAGTCATTGGGGTCGGCGGTGGCGGCGGAAACGCGGTCAACCATATGGTTGAAAAACAGATCGACGGCGTGCAATTTATTTGTGCCAATACGGATGCTCAAGCATTGAAGAAACTTAATGTCGATACGATCATTCAATTAGGCGCGGAATTAACAAAAGGTTTAGGCGCGGGAACCGACCCCAATGTGGGCCAGCAAGCCGCCGAAGAAAATCGGGATAGGATTCGTGAAGTCATACAAGGTGCCGACATGGTGTTCTTGACAGCCGGCATGGGTGGCGGAACCGGGACTGGCGCGATTCCGATTATTGCCGAGATAGCCAAAGACTTGGGGATTTTAACCGTGGCGGTCGTGACCAAGCCGTTTCACTTTGAAGGCAAAAAGAAAATGGCGGTCGCCGAACAAGGTATTGTCGCATTGGAAAAATATGTCGATTCGTTGATAACGATCCCGAATCAAAAATTACTGCCGGTATTGGGTAACAATATTTCGTTGATGAGCGCCTTCAGTGCCGCCAACAATGTGCTATTAGATGCGGTTCAAGGCATTACTGAATTGATTACCCATCCGGGTATGATCAATGTCGATTTTGCCGATGTTAGAACCGTGATGTCGGGAATGGGAGCCGCAATCATGGGTACCGGTTCCGCATCCGGCGAAAATAGAGCGAGAGAAGCGGCAGAAAAAGCCATTGCCTGTCCATTGTTGGAAGACATCAATCTACAAGGCGCGCGCGGCATCTTAGTTAACATCAGTGCCGCCGATATGATGATTTCCGAATTCGATGAAGTTGGTAATATCGTTCATGAGTTCGGTGCAGAGGATGCCATTATCAAAATCGGTACCGCGATCGACCCAACCCTGGGCGATGAAATCAAGGTGACCGTTGTCGCGACAGGCATGGGTTCTCAACCTGCAGCAGTCGCGGCACCGATCAAACTGGCGGTCAAACAAGCCGCTGTGGATAATGATTATACCAACTTTGAGAAGCCAACTGTGATTCGCCAAAACCGGTCGGAGCCGCGTAACACACGTTTCGGGGCGCAGCCGAAAAAAGACGTCGACATGGACTATTTGGATATTCCTGCATTTTTGAGACGGCAAGCCGATTAATCGGGAGCTGGCGGGCAGTCCGAATGGGTATCTGCACCCTTACTCCCTTTATACTCAAAAGTTAGTTAACTTTATGAAGGTATGGGGTGTGGCTGGCGAGGATGTCGGCAGCAGAGCAGATTTTTGCTCCTGCAAAATCTGCATTCACGCCATCCCTAGCGTTCGATCGCTGCCGCCAAGCCCCATGGATGGGTTTACCCAGCACCTAAACTCCATAGTCCATCGTTCATTGGCTATGGTTAACTATTTGGGATAATTTAGGTGCTGGGCCTTTGCAGGGTACCCCTGTGCCGAATTTTGATTTACGATGGGTATATAAAAGTCTTAAATATGGCCGTGTAGTGTATGCCTAGCTTTATTACTTAGAGCAGTATCAAATTGTGTTAAAATTCGGCGTTTTGCCCCATTTATTTGGCATTACTGATTATGATAAAACAGCGTACGTTAAAAAATACTATTCGGGCGACGGGTGTCGGTCTGCACACCGGCGATAAGGTTTATTTGACTTTGCGCCCGGCAGAGCCGAATACGGGCATTCGGTTTCGCAGAGTGGATTTAGAAGAGCCGGTCACAATCGATGCTACGCCCGAAAATGTCGGCGAAACGACCTTGTCGACCACTCTCGTACAAAATAATATTAAAATATCGACAATAGAGCATCTATTATCGGCATTCGCCGGGCTTGGGATCGACAATGCCATCATAGATCTTAGCGCTCCCGAGGTGCCGATTATGGACGGAAGCGCAGGGCCTTTCGTTTTCTTGTTACAATCCGCCGGCGTTGAAGAGCAAGATAGCCCAAAGCAATATATTCGTATCAAACGTCCGATTCGAGTCGAGGAAGACGATAAATGGGCGGCATTTGAGCCTTTCAACGGTTTCAAAGTAACGTTTACGATCGACTTTGAGCATCCCGCTTTCAAAGATCATTTGAAAACGGCCGTGATGGACTTTTCATCGACCACTTTCGTCAAGGAAGTCAGTCGAGCCAGGACTTTCGGTTTCATGAAAGATATCGATATGCTCAGGCAAAATAATTTGGCTTTGGGCGGCAGTCTCGACAATGCCATCGTGGTCGACGACGACAAAATTCTCAATGAAGATGGTCTGCGTTATGCCGATGAATTCGTTAAGCATAAAATTCTCGATGCGATCGGCGATCTATATTTACTTGGCCACAGTTTAATCGGCGAGTTCATCGGCTATAAATCCGGACACGGATTGAATAACATGCTGTTACGTGCGTTGCTTAAAGATCGTGATGCTTGGGAGATGGTGACCTTTGATGACGAAAACGAAGCACCGATTTCATTTATGCGTTCCGCACAGACATTGGTTACGCCGACATAGTCGATCGTTTTATACGCATCGTAGATCAAAATTCGGTGCCGGGGTGTCCTGCCCGTCAAAGAGGCCCAGCACCTAAATTATCCAAGACAGTTAGGAATATGCACAAAATAACTTCTACAAGTAGTAGGCTTTGCGGAGGTTCGTTCACTCGCTTGGCTGGGTGCCGAAGATTTCGATAATCGCGTTTGCTTGGTCGTCGATATAGAGCGCGGCTTGCCAGTTGCCTTCGTTCTGAATAATCGTTCAAGTTTGTTTGGTGCGGAGCATGTCTATCGAGGAGCCCGAGCCCCCTTTATTGGAGGCTTGGCGGCAGCTCCTTGCTGTCGACATCCTCGCTAGTTATCCCCTCCCCCCTGTCGCGCGGTGAAAATTCTTGCGCAATACCTTGTGCCAAGGCTCTAAGGATTTCGTGAAAAATAACATCCTGGTGCTATGAGCTTTTTAGCGGGTTCGGTAACTCGCTTGACAGGACGCCGTGAATACGTCCGTGTAGGCTTGACGGCGGCTTTCCCTGCCGCCGACACCTATCAATCGAGTTACCGAACCTGCTTACCTTGCGTTAAAAATCGGAAAGGTATTTATGACCGAATCCTAAGTCCGGCTTTGGCAGAAGCGAAAGCTGTAAACGTCGGCTTTGCTCTCAGCGAAGCGGTAGCGCCTGTAAAAAGCAGCTTACCTTTGCCGCGTTCGAGCATGAGAGGGGCGGCTTCCTTGCCGAATAAAATCCACCCAAACAATTTTGCTGTCACAAACGAGAGAATGTTTCGTTTTTGGTTTCCAAAAGTGGGCTACGAATATTGCTGTCGACATTTGTAGGCGGCAATTTCGAGCGGATAGCCTTGTAAGGCTATCGTTTCGAAAAGGTGCTCAATGGCGTATTCAACCGTTGCGCCGGCGACGACTAAGGGCCGGTCCTCCTTGTTGGCGAGTGGTTTTGGCCGCATGTATACCCATCGCAGATCAAAATTCGGCGCCAGGGTGTCCGTCAAAGGACGCCGTGAATGTCGATTTTGCAGGAGCAAAAATCGACCTAACACCCTGACGCCTCCTCAGGTACTGCCGAAATTTGAAGTGCGAAAGGTATGGCAGCTTATCTTCACTTCGGCCTGCAATAAAAACGTGCAAGCCTTTGGATGAAAAACATTTGGCGAGTGTGGCGTCCAATCCTTGCTCCGGGCTTACTCCAATGACTACGGCTGAACATGGCTGCTGCATCGTTATGCGCGTCCCGCCGCAGTCGCTTCGGGAACTTCTATCAATTTACCGTCTTTGACGTCATAGATATAGCCGTAAATCGGAATATCGGACGGTACCAACGGATTGTTTCTGATGCGCATCACGTCCTCCGTCACGCTTTGCGCCTGATCCTTGATGGTCAGCCAATTGATGTATTTGCCGTCGGTGCAGCCGGGGCCTTCGCAACTGTCATGCCAGCCATCGGCATCGACTGAGGCGGTTTTTAGACTGCTAGATAATAAATCGCCCATAATTTCATTCGTGAAAGTTTCCATGCCGCAGTCGGTGTGATGGATCACGAACCATTCGCGGGTGCCCAAGAGTTTGTAGGAAATGACTAGCGAACGGATTGCGTCGTCGCTGGCGCGTCCACCGGCATTACGGATGACGTGAGCGTCGCCCTCGGAGAGGCCTGCGTATTTAGCGGGGTCGAGACGTGCGTCCATGCAGGTCAAGATTGCGAAACGACGTCCCGGCGGCATCGGCAGGTCGCCTTTGTCGAAACTATTGGCGTATTCGCGGTTGGCAAGTAAAACTTCATTCAATACATTGCTCATGTGTTTCTCCTCATTATCGTTGTTTTAATAGTGCTTCGTTATTATCGTCTGCGTATTTAGTATAAATGGGTTGGGTTTCCAAAGGATTAAGCGCAGGCTGATATTTTAAATTGGGACTCGTTTCAAAAGGTTTATCTTATAAAGTCAAGCATTTTGCATGCCATCGAATCGCAAAATTATAAGGTTTGTGAATACAATAGGTTAGAAAGTTTCCTGGGAAATATTGTGAAATTATGGTTCAATTAGTGAAATTAGATTTCACACGAGAGCCGCATGAATGAGACTTCGTTTTCCGATTTAACGCCAACCTTTTTTTTACAGACTTTTGTGTTGGAGTTGATGCATGCTGCCGAGCAGCAAGGCAAAACTCATAGCGAGGAGCTTATCGAATACATCGCTCGAACTGCGGGAAGGTTTTTTGAGGAAACCTATCGAGAAGAGCGCAATATCCAAGATGCTTTGGATCTGGAAAGCTATATTGAGTTAATTGTTGGGTTAAAAAATAAAATCGGCGGTGGATTTTCTCTGGACTCGGCTGATAGTCAATGTATTCGAGTTAAAAATAGTTGCTGTCCTTTTGGAGGGGGGGTGACGCATTTTCCGGAGTTATGTCGAATGACCTCTAGTGTTTTCGGCGGGATTGCAGCCAGAAACTTCGGTTATGCCAAGGTGGAAATCACTAAGAGCATCGCTCGTAAGGACGGTGGCTGCGATGTGTCGGTATATCTGAATGAGGAAGAGGCAAAAGAACGTCCCGGGCTTGAATATGGTCATCGAAATAGTGAGGAGGGTGCAAGTAATATGACGGATTTGCATTCTCGCATTGAAGAGAGCATGCAAAAAATATGGCGGTTGAAATCGCCAAGGCCCACTAAAAAGCAGCCGCCCGTCATAGTGGCAAGATCTCCGGTAATGCAAAAAGTATTGCAGGCGATTGAAAAAGTTGCTCCGACAGTCGCGACGGTCTTGATTCAAGGAGAGACAGGGGTTGGTAAGGAGTTGGTTGCACGTGCTATTCATGCGATGAGTTGGCGTAGCGGTCAAGCTTTCATGGCAATTAATTGCGGTGCGATTCCCGATACTTTAATTGAGAGTGCGTTGTTCGGGCATGAAAAAGGGGCGTTTACCGGGGCGGTGGAGATTCAGCAAGGTGTTTTTGAGCGAGCCGATGGCGGTACGCTGTTTCTGGATGAAGTGGATTCGTTGTCTGCGGCCGCACAAACCCGTCTGCTAAGGGTGGTGCAAGAGGGTGAGTTGGAGCGGGTTGGGGGTAAAAAAACTATTGAGGTCGATGTGCGTTTGATATCTGCGACAAATCAGGATTTGCAAGAGCGTGTCGATCAGGGCTTGTTTCGTAAAGACTTGTTTTATCGTTTGAATGTGGTCAAGTTGTCTATTCCGCCATTGACGCAAAGAGGGGAGGATTTGCCGTATTTGGTTCAGGTTATTTTAAAAAGGTTGGGCGAAAAATATAATAAAACGGTGCTTTCAGTTAGTCGGGACATGATGCAAAAGATTCGCGCTTATCATTGGCCTGGTAATGTCAGAGAGTTGGAGAATGTATTGGAGCGTGCGGTTTTGTTTACAGTCGGTTCCGAAATTACGCAGCTTGATCTGGAATTGCTTTCTTCGGCGGCGGTTGCTGGTAGTTGGCGGGACATCAAGGAAGGCGTTGTCGCGGATGCGGAGCGGAATTTTTTGCAAGCGTCTTTGCGCCAGCATCGCGGTGATGTCAAAAAAGTAGCTGAAGCGATGGATTTGACGCCGAGAGCGGTGTACGGAAAGCTAAAAAAGTACGGCATGGATGCCGGTCAATTTCGCGTTAATCCGGGTTTGGATATCGATCGCTAATAATTTCGCTGAACCGAAAATTCGGCGAGAGCAATTAGGGCGGTCTTGTAGGTCGAGTCGGGTAATATGGCTAGTGCATCGATTGCTTTTTGTGCTTCTTCGTGGGCTCTTTGTTCGGTGTAGGCGATGGCTTGGGTTTTTTGCACGACGTTATAGACTTCTTGGAAGGCATCGCGGTCGCCGGTTTTGATCGCGTCTATGATGATTTGAGTTTCTTCGGATGTGCCGACCTGAATGGCGTGTATTAACGGTAGTGTGGGCTTGCCTTCGGCTAGGTCGTCGCCCAGATTCTTACCGAGCTCTTCTTTGGTGGCTTTATAGTCGAGGGCGTCGTCGATTAATTGAAAAGCGATGCCAAGATGCTGGCCGTATCGTGCGAGGTTGTCTTCAATTTCCGGGCTGCTTTCCGAGATCACTGCGCCGAGTCGTGTGGCGGCGCTGAATAAAATTGCGGTTTTGCGCGATATGACCTCAAGATATTTGGCTTCGGTGGTCTCCGGGTTGTTGCAGTTAAGTAATTGCAATACCTCGCCTTCGGCAATCGCAGTCGTGGTTTTGGATAGGATTTCCATTACGCGCATGTTGTTGGTTCTAACCATCATTTCAAAGGCGCTCGAATACAGATAGTCGCCTACTAAAACGCTGGCAGCATTGCCCCAAACCGCATTGGCGGATTCTTTGCCGCGTCGTAATTCCGATTCGTCCACCACGTCGTCATGCAGTAAAGTTGCGGTATGAATGAATTCAATGACTGCGGCTAAAATGAGATGATGGTTATGAATTGGGCCGAGCGCTTTGGCTGCCAATAATAGCAGCATCGGGCGCAAACGCTTGCCGCCGTTGCCGACAATATAATGACCTACTTGATTAATGAGAATGACATCGGAGCTTAATTCGTCGAGAATGAGCTTGTCGACCGCTTTGGTTTCCTCGGTTGTGAGGTCCTTGATGGTGTTGAAATCCGGATGTTGCTTAGTATTCGGGCTAAGGTTGGTTTGGGATGTCATGAGTCGATGAGTGCTCAAAAAATGTCAATTAAAGTTTGTTTCGGGTGGGCTGCCCGTGAAATCCGATTAATAAAATTATTTTCGGGTGAAAGCTAAGATAACTGACCATGCTATTGAATAAAGTATATTGGTGTCAATAGCTTTCTTGTGTTATTTTATGCGTTGAAATCGAATAGTTCGTTGGATATAAGTTTGACGTAACTTTTTTTTAAAAATATAATTGTCTGTTTACTTTTAACAGATAGTTGCTTGATGGAGCTGACGCGGATGTATGCGGTAATTCAAACAGGTGGAAAACAGTACCGGGTTGAAGAAGGTGCGACCTTAAAAATAGAAAAACTTGAGCTGGGAACAGGCGATAGCGTTGAATTCGATAAGGTGCTGATGGTTCAGTCGGGTGATGCTGTAAAAGTCGGTCAGCCTTATGTCGAAGGCGGCAAGGTTACGGCGACTGTGGTGTCTCAAGGTAGGCACAAAAAAATCAAAATTATTAAATTCAGAAGACGTAAGCACCATATGAAGCAAATGGGGCATCGTCAGTATTTCACAGAAGTCCAGATTACTGGTATTTCTGCTTAAATTTTTTTGGGAGTAGGGTAATGGCTCATAAGAAAGCGGGTGGTAGTACTCGGAACGGTCGCGATTCCAATGCAAAACGCTTGGGTGTTAAAATGTTCGGCGGCCAAGTCGTAAAAGCGGGAAATATTATCGTGCGTCAGCGCGGCACTAAATTTCATGCGGGCGATAATGTTAGCTGCGGTAGAGATCACACTCTATTTGCAACGGCAGAGGGCAAGATCGTTTTTCAGGTCAAAGGGCCTAATAAACGCAAGTTTGTCAGTATTGTTGCTGCATAAGACCTTGCGCCGCATTCGCGGCAAGCAGTGTTTAATGAAAAGCCTCGCCCTTCAAGGTGGGGCTTTTTTGTTTGTGAACGGATGAAGATGCGGCGTGTAAGCGATGAAATTTGTTGATGAGGCGGTGATTCGGGTTGAGGCGGGCGATGGCGGTAATGGCGCTGTCGGTTTTCGCCGTGAAAAATATATTCCGAAAGGTGGGCCGGATGGTGGTGATGGTGGTGATGGTGGTAGTGTCTATTTGGTAGCTACCGAAAACGTCAATACCTTGGTCGATTTTCGTTACCAGTCGGTGCATAGGGCTCAGCGGGGGCAAAACGGTATGGCTCGCAATTGTACCGGTAAGAAAGGAGAGGATTGCTTGGTGCCTGTGCCGCCCGGAACCTTGGTGTGCGAAGCCGAAACCGGTGAGGTTTTGGGCGAGTTGGTCAAGGCGGGTGAGCGGTTACTGGTCGCGCAGGGCGGTTTTCATGGTCTGGGGAATACGCGGTTCAAGAGTAGTATTAATCGTACGCCGATGCAGGCGACGAAAGGGACGCCTGGCGAGCATCGGATGCTCAAGCTGGAATTGACTCTGATTGCCGATGTCGGGCTTTTGGGCTTGCCCAATGCCGGCAAATCCAGTCTGATACGGGCGGTGTCGTCGGCTCGTCCGAAAGTCGCCGATTATCCGTTTACGACCTTGCATCCGAATTTGGGCGTGGTTAGGGTCGATGATTTGCGCAGTTTTGTTATCGCCGATATACCTGGTGTGATCGAGGGGGCGGCCGAAGGTGCCGGATTGGGCTTGCAGTTTTTAAAGCACTTGTCGCGCACCGGGTTATTGCTGCATTTGATCGATGTAATGCCTTATGAGTCGATGGATTCGCCAGTCTCTTCAGCGCGTAAGATCATTCAAGAGGTTAAGTCATGGAGTGATGATTTGGCCGATAAGCCGCGTTGGTTGGTGCTGAATAAAATCGATAGGCTTGAATCCGATTCGGTGGAACAGCATTGTCAGGCTATTGTCGACGAATTGGAATGGCAAGGGCCTGTGTTCAAGGTTTCGGCTTTGCGGGGTGAGGGAACGCGTGAACTGATGTTCGCGATCATGAATTTTTTGGAAGATCGGCGGCGGTGCGACAGTGAGCAGAAGTGATTTTGCTAAAACGAAAAGGGTAGTAGTCAAGATCGGTAGTTCTTTATTGACCGCCGGCGGACGAGGTCTCAATAAGGAGGCAATTGCGGCTTGGGTCGCGCAAATGGCAAGTTTGCGTGCGCGCGGTATCGAAGTGATCTTAGTTTCTTCAGGGGCGGTAGCCGAGGGTATGGCTCGTTTAGGTTTGAAGGTTCGTCCGAAAACATTGCATGAATTGCAGGCTGCGGCTTCGGTGGGGCAAATGGGGTTGGTTCGTGTTTTTGAAAATAATTTTCAGCAACACGGATTGCATGCCGCGCAGGTTTTGTTGACGCATGATGACTTGTCGGATCGGCGGCGCTATTTAAATGCGAGGAGCACGTTGTTGGCGCTGCTCAAATTCGGTGTCGTGCCGGTTATTAATGAGAACGATGCGGTGGCGACCGAAGAAATTCGTTTCGGCGATAACGATACATTGGGTGCTTTGGTGGCGAATCTGATTGAAGCCGAGTTGTTGGTTATTTTGACCGATCAGCAGGGGTTGTTTACTGCAGATCCGAGCATTGATCCGGCTGCGCGTTTGGTTTCGGAAATCAATGTGAATGATGCCAGTCTCGATATTATGGCAGGAGATAGTCGTAGCGGGCTTGGTCGAGGAGGGATGTATACCAAGGTGCGAGCGGCAAGATTGGCTTCGCGTTCCGGCGCCGCCACCGTGATTGCGGCCGGTGTTGCAGAGAATGTGATTGCTGAAATCGTGGCGGGTAAGCCAATTGGTACCTATATGGTGCCGAGTATTGGGCCGTTATTGGCGAGAAAGCGTTGGTTGGCCGGGCAGTTGCAGGTTAAGGGTCGCCTGGAATTGGATGATGGTGCGGTGAAAGTTTTAAGGGATGCTGGCAAAAGCTTGTTGGCGGTGGGGGTAAAAAACGTAATCGGCGGGTTTCAGCGCGGCGAATTGGTTTCTTGCGTGAGTGCGCAAGGGATGGAGGTTGCGCGAGGCTTAATTAATTATAGTGCGGAAGATGTGAGAAAAGTTGTCGGAAGACCGAGTTCGGAATTCGAGTGTATTCTCGGGTATGCGGACGATGAGGAATTAATTCATCGTGACAATATGGTTGTCATGTAGGGGAGGGTAAAAAGCCGAAGGGCACCGCATTCGGCTTTTTTATCGATTAAGCAAGTCCGCGAATTTTAGCGTTTAATCTGCTTTTGCTGCGTGCGGCTTTGTTTTTATGGATCAGTCCTTTGTTGGCTGCGGAATCAATGATGGGAACCGCAGTTTGAAAAGCGGCTTGCGCTTTTTCTTTGTCGCCTGCGTTGACCGCAGCCAGAACTTTTTTGATGAAGGTACGCAGATTGCTGCGTTGTCCAGCGTTACGAATGCGGCTTTTTTCCGCTTGTCGCGCCCGCTTCTTAGCTTGTGCTGTGTTAGCCATAGTATATCGATTCGTAAAGGGTGAGTTAATAAGACCGCATATTATCTTGCGTAGTGCTACTATTGTCAATTTTTAATGATGCGGGATAGATCGGGCAAGCTAATCAGTTGGCTGTCGAATACCTTTTATGTACCCATAGTAGATCAAAATTCGGCACCGGGGTGTTCGTCAAAGGACGCCTTGAACCCGGCGCCTAAATTATCCAAGACAATTAACCATAGCAATGGGCTATGGAATTTAGGTGCTGGGTGAATGCGTCCATGTAGGCAAAGCCTTTGCCGAACACCCCGGTGCCGAAATTTGAAGTGCGAAAGGTGTATTATAATTTGGAATGCAATTTGTCGGTCACAGACGCCGGATAATGTTAGAATTCCCTGTTTTTCTAACAAGATGTGTTCATGCGATTGATTAGAGGATTGGCTCACATTGAGCCTATGCCGAAAGGTTGTGTGCTGACGATAGGCAATTTCGACGGTTTGCACTTAGGTCATCGGGCGGTTATCGACAAATTGGCACGGCAAGGCCGGGGCATGGGGTTACCGTCGGTCGCTTTGATATTCGAACCGCAGCCGTTGGAATATTTTCAAGGCCGAAATGCACCGTCGCGTTTGACCCGGTTACGAGAAAAAATCATTCAATTTTCGGCATCGCCGATTGATCGAGTATTGATACTGCGTTTTAATCGCTATTTCGCAGACTTGGAGGCCGAGGCTTTTATCGAAGATATTTTGTTGAAACGGCTGAATGTCAAATATCTCGTGGTCGGCGACGACTTTCATTTCGGCAAGGCGCGGCGCGGTAATTTTGCTATGCTCAAGGAAAAAGGCCTCGAATTCGGCTTTCAAGTCGAAGATACGCCTTCTTACCAATTAGACGGGCATCGGGTTAGCAGCACGATGATTCGGGATGCCTTGGGCGAGGGCGACTTGGATTATGCGGCCAGTATGCTCGGGCGTTCTTATTCGGTTTGTGGTCGAGTGGCCTATGGCGATAAGATAGGGCGCACGATAGGATTTCCAACCGCGAACATTCAGCTATCGCGAAAAAACACGCCGATCGAGGGCGTGTTCGCGGTTGTCATGACAGGCATCGATGGGCGGGAAATTCCCGGTGTTGCTAATGTCGGAACCCGGCCGACCGTGGGCGGCGGTTCGAAGGTGATTTTGGAAACCCATTTATTCGATTTCAATCGCGATATTTACGGGCACTATGTCGAAGTGCATTTCAAGAAGAAAATAAGAAATGAAATGCGTTTTCCTTCGCTGACCGAACTCAAGGCGCAAATCGTCAACGATGTGGCCGAAGCTAAAAAAATTTTACTGATTTAACTCAAGTTAACGACGATGGATTATAAAACTACACTGAATTTACCTAAAACGGACTTTCCGATGAAAGCCAATCTGGCGCAACGCGAACCGGAGCGGCTGGCGGCTTGGAACGACATCGATCTGTATCGAAAAATCAGGGAAGAGTTTGCCGGCCGCCCTCGCTTCATTCTGCATGACGGACCTCCTTATGCGAACGGTGCGATTCATATCGGTCACGCGGTCAATAAAGTTTTGAAAGATATCATCGTCAAGTCTAAATCATTGAGCGGATTTGATGCGCCTTATGTACCGGGTTGGGATTGTCACGGTCTACCGATCGAGCTGATGGTCGAAAAGAAAGTCGGCAAGGCCGGCGGCAAAGTTTCCGAGGCCCAATTCCGCAATGCCTGCCGCGACTATGCGGCCAAGCAAGTCGAGATGCAAAAAGGCGAATTCATTCGCTTGGGTGTATTGGGCGAATGGGATAACCCGTATTTGACGATGAATTACAAGTTCGAGGCCGATATCGTTCGCGCACTCGGCAAGATCAGCAAAAACGGTCATCTCAGCAAAGGCGCTAAACCTGTGCATTGGTGTACCGATTGCGGTTCGGCGCTGGCCGAGGCCGAAGTCGAATATGAAGACAAACATTCGCCGGCCATCGATGTGCGTTTTCAGGTCGTCGATGAAGCCGCATTTTTGGCGCGCTGTCATCATGTGCCCGAGCACGAAGGCGAAGGCCCAATCTCGGTCGTGATTTGGACGACCACGCCGTGGACCTTGCCGGCCAACCAGGCTGTAGCATTGAACCCGGAATTGGAATATGCGGTCGTGCAATGCGAAAAAGACGGCGCGAAGGAAAGGCTGGTCTTGGCCGAAGCCTTACTGAAAGATGCAATGCTTCGTTATGGCTTTGAAGATTATCATGTGATCGCTTATTGCAAGGGCGACGCTTTGGAAAATCAGTTGTTGCAACATCCGTTCTATGCGCGCCAAGTGCCGGTGATACTCGGCGATCATGTCACGATCGAGGCCGGTACCGGGGCGGTACATACTGCGCCCGGTCATGGTCAGGAAGACTATGTCGTCGGCTTGAAGTACGATTTGCCGGTCGATAACCCGGTCGGCGACAACGGTGTATTCTTGCCGAATACCGAATTGTTTGCCGGCGAGCATGTTTTTACCGCGAACGATCATGTCTTGGCGGTTTTGGCTGAGCAAGGAAAACTGGTGCATCACGAATCGATGCTGCACAGTTATCCGCATTGCTGGCGACATAAGACGCCGATCATCTTCCGCGCGACGCCGCAATGGTTTATCTCGATGGAGAAAAACGGTTTGCGCGACAAGGCGCTTGAGGAGATAGGCAAGGTCCAATGGATACCGGACTGGGGGCAGGCCCGTATCGAAGGCATGGTCGGCGGCCGTCCGGACTGGTGCGTATCGCGTCAGCGTACCTGGGGCGTGCCGATTGCGTTATTCGTGCATAAGGAAAGCGGCGACTTGCATCCGAACACCGAGGCATTGATCGAACAGGTTGCTCTGCGCATCGAACAAAAAGGCATCGACGCCTGGTTCGAATTGGACGCGGCCGAATTACTCGGCGACGATGCCGAGCATTACGAAAAAATGCAAGATACGCTCGATGTCTGGTTCGATTCCGGTGTGACGCATTATGCCGTACTCGATGCCCGGGATAACCTGGATTTTCCGGCAGACTTGTATTTGGAAGGGTCGGATCAACATCGCGGTTGGTTTCAATCGTCCCTCTTGGCATCGGTCGCGATGCGCGGTGTGGCGCCTTACAAGGCGGTATTGACGCACGGCTTCACGGTCGATGCGGACGGCAAGAAGATGTCCAAGTCGAGCGGCAACGTCGTCGCACCGCAAACGATCATGAAAACCTTGGGTGCCGATGTGTTGCGTCTGTGGGTTTCGGCGACCGATTATCGCGCCGAAATGAATGTCTCGGACGAAATTCTGAAAAGAACCTCCGATGTCTACCGACGCTTGCGTAATACCGCGCGTTTCTTGCTGTCCAATTTGGACGGCTTCGATCCGGCCCTGCATACGGTTCCTGCGAACGAACTATTGGCATTGGACCGCTGGGTCGTCGACCGCGCTTATTGTTTGCAGCAAGAGGTCGTTGCCGCATACGAAAGCTATCAATTCCACCAGGTCTACCAAAAAGTGCATAACTTCTGCGCAGTCGACCTCGGCGGTTTTTATCTGGACATCATCAAAGACCGGCAATATACCGCGAAAGAGGACGGTTTGGCGCGCCGCTCCGCGCAAACCGCGATGTATCATGTCGCCGAGGCATTGACGCGTTGGCTATCGCCCATCATCAGCTATACCGCCGACGAAATCTGGCACTATTTGCCGGGGCAGCGCAGTCAATCCGTATTTCTCGAAACTTGGTACCAAGGGCTTTTCGAGTTGGACAAAGATTCTCCGATGGATAGAGATTTCTGGTCAAAGGTAATGGCCGTGCGCGAAGCGGTCAGCAAGGAATTGGAGCGGGTGCGCAAGACCGGTGCGATCGGCGCATCGCTCAATGCCGAGGTCGCTTTGTATGCCGACGAGCGTTACTTCCCGGTCTTGAAACAACTCGAGAACGAATTGCACTTTGTGTTTATTACGTCGGCGGCAACGGTTCAAGAACTGGCATCGAGCCCCGATGATGCCGTTCAATGCGATTTGGAAGGATTAAAGATCGAGGTCTCGGTATCCGAACATGTTAAATGCGTGCGTTGCTGGCATCAACGTTCTGATATCGGTGACGATCCGAATCATCCGGAATTGTGCGGACGCTGCGTCGAGAATATAGTCGGCGACGGCGAAGTCAGGCATTACGCGTAAATAAGGACTGGTCGAATGTTGAAATGGCTTTGGTTATCGTTTGTCGTGCTGGTTCTGGATCAAGTTACCAAGCTTGCGGTAGCGGCAAACATGCAGCTTTATCAATCGATTCAAGTATTGCCGTTTTTCAATCTGACCTATGTGCATAATACCGGTGCGGCATTCAGTTTCTTGAGCGAAGCCGGCGGCTGGCAGCGCTGGTTTTTTGCCGTGCTGGCCTTCGTGATCAGCGTTGTGATAACGGTTTGGTTGGCAAGGCTCAAGCGGCATGAAACCCTGTTGGCGGTTTCGTTGGCATTGGTGCTGGGCGGTGCGGTCGGCAATTTGATCGACCGACTCGCTTACGGTTATGTAATCGACTTTCTCGATGTTTATTATCAGGATTGGCATTGGCCGGCTTTCAACATCGCCGACTCGGCAATTACGATCGGTGTCGCGTTGATGATTGCCGAGTCGTTCGGTTTTGGCAAAAAAGACGAAGCCTCGTGAAAAAGCGGTGGGTACGCAATGCGTACCTTTTGATGAGTATCCTGACCCGGTTCGCTCGAAAGGGTTCTCGAAGCCTACACTACGTTACTCCCTTTATACTCAAAAAATGGCTAACTTTATGAAGGTGTGGGGTGTGGCTAGCGAGGATGTCGGCAGCAGGGATCGCTGCCGTCAAGCCCCCATGGAAGGGTTCACGGCGGTCCTCGATAGACACATCCCATACCTTTTATTCTTAGACGGTTTTTCAATCAAAAGGGAGTAGGAATATGCACAAAATAACTTCTACAAGCATTAAGCATTGTGGCGGTTCGGTGACTCGCTTGACAGGACGCCGTGAACCCAGCACCTAAATTATGCGAGATAGTTATCATAGCCAAAGGGCTATGGAATTTAGGTGCTGGGTGAATACGCCCATGTAGGCTTGACGGCGGAATCTGATTGCCATGGATGGCATGAATGCAGATTTTGCAGGAGCAAAAATCTGCCCTGCCGCCGTCACCTGTCAATCGAGCCACCGAACCCCCTTTCCACATTTGTCGAAGTTATTTCATGCTCGTTCCTTAATAAATCGAGCAGCCTATCCCAATCGAACGACGGGCCCGGGTCGGTCTTGCGGTTAGGTGCAATATCGCTGTGTCCGGTCAGCGTTTGTTTGGACAATTTCGGATAATGCTTAAATAGACACTGGAGCGTTGCCGCGAGTTGTTCATATTGCTCGTCGGTGTAGGGAGATGTTTCGGTCCCTTCGAGCTCGATGCCGATTGAAAAATCATTACAGCGTTCGCGGCCTCGATAGCTTGAAAGGCCCGCATGCCAGGCGCGTTTGTCGAATGGTACGTATTGTACGACTTCGCCGGTCCTTCGGATCAGCAAATGCGCCGAGACTCTTATTTGATGAATGTCTTGAAAATAAGGGTGATCGCCGGGACATAATGTATTGCTAAACAAGCGGTCGATATGCGGCGTGCCGAATTCGCCGGGCGGCAAGCTGATGCAATGAATCACAATTAGCGAAATATCGTTAGGGTCGGGGCGTTCGTCATGATTCGGTGAAGGCCTTTGCGTACAATCATCGAGACAGTGATTCGAGAGTATCATGGGCTTTTTAAAATTATGCGGAGCATTAAAGTATGAACCAATCGTCCATTATTGAGCAAATTCAACTTTTCCTCGAAGAAGATATCGGTACCGGCGATATTACCGCGCAAATCATTCCCGAACACAAAAACGCTCGGGCTGAAGTTATCACCCGTGAAGCCATGGTCTTATGCGGACACGCCTGTTTCGACGCCGTGTTCCGGCTCCTAGACGAAAATGTACATATCGAATGGCTAGTCACCGAGGGTGATAAGATTTCAAAGGATACTGTGCTATGTCGGTTACAGGGTAATGCTCGCGCCTTGTTGACCGGCGAACGAAGTGCGTTAAATATTCTACAAACAATGTCCGCAACCGCGACGCAAGCGAGAGAATACGCCGATGCGGTAGCCGGAACGGAGTGCCGTATCCTCGATACGCGTAAAACCTTACCCGGTTTGAGAAAACTTCAAAAATACGCAGTGGCTTGCGGCGGTTGCGTTAATCATCGAATCGGCCTGTTCGACGGGATCTTGATCAAAGAAAATCATATCATTGCGGCGGGTTCGATTGCAGCAGCAGTGCAAATGGCGCGCGAAATATCCGAATTACCGGTCGAAATCGAAGTGGAGAATCTGCAGGAGTTTGAACAGGCGCTTGCTGCCGCGCCGGACCGGATCATGCTTGATAATTTCAGGCTTCACGATTTGAAGGCCGCGGTTAAGCTAAACGGCGGCCGGGTCGAGCTGGAAGCGTCCGGTAATATCGATCTGAAAAGCGTTAAAAAAATTGCCGAAACCGGCGTCGATTTTATTTCAGTAGGGGCTTTGACCAAAAATGTTAAAGCGATCGACCTTTCGATGCGTATCAACCTGGTGAATTGACATGAGCGAAAAAATAGCGGATTTATGCCGGCTAATCAGTCACGGCGTTTATGTGGTCGGCGTGCGCGACCGCGAAAAAACCAATGCCTTTACCGCAGCGTGGCTCATGCAGGTGTCTTTCGATCCGGTCATGTTGGCGCTTAGCATCAATCCTGAGCACAATTCTTATCGGCTGCTCGAATCGGGCCGATGCTGTACAGTCAATGTCCTAGGTCGAGATCAAATGGCTATCGCGGAACATTTCGGCCGTTCCGTACCCGATAAAATGACGGGATATGCCTGGCAACAGGCGAAAACCGGCGCACCGGTATTACCCGAAAGCCTCGCCTATTTTGATTGCGAGCTCAGTCATTTCACCGATGCCGGCGATCATCGCATCGCTGTGTTGAGGGTCGTCGACGCGGCGATGCTTAGAAACGGTCCTTCGATGCTCTATAGTCAGACCGGCGATATGGATGGCAGCAGCGAGCTATACCAGGAATAGCAAGAATAAGCCTTCCGCTGTTGTTTGATAGACCCCACATGGCTGATGTACGCGATGATCAGCTGTTTCATCCTTCGATGCCGCTCGGGATTCTCTCCATTCCTTGGTCTAGCTAAATTTCATTAGCAAAAGCTACGGGTCGATTTGCTGCCAGAAGCAGATCTCTCTTATTCGATTTTCTGTACTCTGAAACATCAGTTCGTAAGTATTCATACGTATAGTTTTCAGATGATGATTCATAGATACTAACCCCCCGATAAAACAGAATAATCCTATATCTTAAGAGAGGGCTCACCATGATGAATCGTACCTTTAATCTTAAGGTCTCATCTTCACAATCCCATAGAGAAATCAGCCGTAACATCGCTTTCCATGAAGCGGGCCATGCTGCAGCCATACATTTGGGCAACCAACAGAAAGGACTGCCGCCGGTTTTTTTTCAGATATGTGTCAAACCGTTAAATACCGACTTTCAGTCGTCCGAGTGTTTGGGAGATCGATCGGCTCGCTATATGGCTAAAGTAGAAGGCGGCCGCTTGATTCATACGATAGCAACCTCGTTTCACGAAACGACAAAATACTTTTCTAATGCACAAAAGCTTGCTTATCAGTGTGCTTTCGAAGCCGATATCATCAATTTACTCGTTGGACCGCTGGCCGAAGCCAGATATATCGCATTGTGCGACAATGAGCTCATTAACCCTCGGTTAGTGAATATCGAGGCGCTGCAATATTATGGCGGATCATCCGATTTAGAGCTCGTCAACGAGTATCTTGATTGCTTTATTGTGACTCGGGAGCTAAGAGAGAAAAAACTCAAGGCGCTCTTCATGGACGCATTCAGTTTTATCAATGATAGGTCAAATTGGCTCGCAATCACTGCGCTGGCCGACTTTGTTTTATCGACCGATAGAAATGTCCTTCAATTTGAAGAAATTGGATCAATACTTGACCAGGGCAAGATACTGACAAAGAACTAACTAAAAAGGCGCTATCGACAACTAGTCTAGGTTCATTGTTTTCAATAAATTCGAGGGGGTTAGCTGTTTTATGAAAAAGATGCCCCATAGCACTATCGATGACAGCCATCTGCCTCAGCAAACTGAACTACAACTCAGTAAAATGTCGGCGGCAATCGCCCAAAAAGCGACAGGTTCCCAAAATCTACAACGCCAACTAAAAGTCCGCCGGGGCGAACTGGACAAGTTGCGCATTGCCCCGACCCAGCTTGATTCCTCGTTAGAACTTTATACCAAGCTCGACGATTTTATACCCGTTGCCTATTTCATGCTGGCCTCCGATAGCAGCATTGTCGATGCCAATCAGGCTGCAGAGTGGCTGCTTGGCATACCGCGGTCGACTTTATGCCTACAACATTTTGCAAAGCTAGTCGCTGAAGAGTCTCAATCTACATTCAATGCTTTTCTGGAGAAAACATTTTCAATCAGGCATCATCAAAGCTGCGAGGTGGCGTTAAAAATAGCCGGGCGATTGATTTGGATAGAAATTAAGGCCATTGCCGATCCTTTACTTCAAACCTGTCGTGCCTCGGTTTCGGACATTACCGAACGCAAGCAAACCGAGCGTCGATTACAAGTCGCCACAATGGCCTATCAGGCGATAGACGAAGCTATTTTGATTACCGACGCCAGTTACCGTATCGTTGCCGTCAATCCCGCTTTCACAAAACTTACCGGCTACACCGAAGAGGAAGTCGTCGGTCAATTCGCACATTTTTATAAATCCGAGTGCCATGACAGTCGTTTCTATTTGAATATCTGGAAGGCCTTGCGGAAAACCGGACATTGGCAGGGCGAGATTTGGAAGCGTCGCAAGAATGGTGAAATTTATCTTGAATGGTTGAGAATCAATACCAATTACGACAGCAACGGTAAGGTACTGCAGCGTGTCGCGATTAGCACCGACATTACCGACCGCAAGCGCGCGGAAGAAACGATGTGGAAACGAGCAAACTTCGATCAGCTAACCTGCTTACCCAACCGGTATTTGTTTTATGACCGCATGCAATTGGCAATCAAACAAGCCTACAGGGAAGGTCGGACGATGGCTTTGATGTTGCTTGATCTCGACCGGTTCAAGGAAATCAATGATACCTTGGGGCACGACATGGGTGACAGTCTGTTGTTGGAGATTGCGCGGCGGTTGAACCATTGTGTGCGCGAGACCGACACGGTGGCGCGCTTGGGCGGCGATGAGTTCGCCATTATTCTGAATGAAATGGAGGATCGTGTCAGCATTGAACGCATTGCTCAAGGTATATTGCAACAACTGGCTGAGCCGCTTTTGTTGAATGGCAAAAAGGTCAATATTTCCGCTAGTATCGGTATCACATTTTATCCGGAGGATGCCTCCGAAATTGAAACATTGATGAAGAATGCCGATCAAGCCATGTATGACGCCAAAGAGGCGGGCCGTAACCGGTTCAGTTATTTCACTCATACCATACAGGAGACTGTTCGATCCCAAGCCATTTTAGATAACGATTTGCGAGATGCGCTTGCCGATAATCAGTTGCAGTTGCACTATCAGCCCATTATCGAATTGGCAAGCGGAGTAATTTATAAGGCGGAGGCGCTGATCCGCTGGCGACATCCGCAGCAGGGATGGCTTAATCCGACGGATTTTATTGCGGTTGCCGAGAAAACAGGATTAATCGTTGAAATTAGCGATTGGGTATTTAAAGAAGCGGCACGACAAGTGAAGCTCTGGCGAAGATATTTTGATAAACGTTTTCAGATCAGCATCAACGGCTCTCCAATGTTATTCCATTACGGCAGCGAACATCAAAATAGTTGGTTCGAGCATTTGCAACAAAATGGACTTACGGTTGACAGTATTGGAGTCGAAATAGGCGAAGGTCTTCTATTGGACACTTCACATGCTATTTCAAGCACTTTGTCTTCGTTCTGTGAAATTGGCATGCCGATCAGTATCGACGATTTTGGCACCGGTTGCTCATCATTGTCCTGCTTGCAAAAATTTCATATTGCATATCTAAAAATAGATCGGTCGTTTGTCAGCCAGTTGCTGAATCAATCGAATAAAATAATGCTTTGTGAAGCGATGATTGCTATGGCGCACAAACTCAAGATAAAGGTGATCGCGGAAGGGGTGGAAACCCATGAACAGCGAGAGCAACTCGAAAAAATGGGCTGTGATTTTGCTCAAGGTTACCTACTTTCAAAACCCCTATCCGCCGAAGCCTTTGATACGTTGCTACAGAAACGCGAATGAACGGTCGACTGAAAAACAGTTTTGAGTCTTTTCTGAAATCATCACTACTTTTACCCTACCCGGACAAGCCGGAACCGAAAAGGACTGCCCAAAAATGCATAAGTTTCTGTTTGTATTGAAAATAGGGGGGGCCTGTCAGAAAATGTTAAGACTTGGTCGATAAGTAGCTAATCAGTGTTTTAAAAAACCAGATATTGACGCAATTCGAGCGATCGTTGAGATCTCTTTGCTTGTAAAGAATGAGAGCTTATTGGCAGTAGATGAGAGAAAGAATATCAATTTGTTAGGCAAACACAATTTATGTAGCTCGACCCAAAATTGACACTCGTCAATAAACATTAAATATCAGAGCCGATGACCGACGCGCGATGTAAAATCCAAAAAACTTTCTTTAATTTAGGCGATCAACCTGCCGTGTTGCGATACGGACTGGCGGTACTGGTCGTCGTCGCCACGACATTCGCGACCATTTATTTTCCAGTGATAGGTGATCGCGCTGCATTTTTGTTATTTGCTTTCGGGATTAATCTGGTCTCTTTCTGGTTAGGGAAGAACCCCGGCTTTCTTGCGGCGGCATTATCCTTGATCGCAGTCAATGCACTGATATTGTTTCCGGCCGAGACCGAATTCGACGACCTATTGATATTAAACGCAGCCTTTTGCTTTGTCTCAGTGGTTATGGTCGCGACAACCAGCTTTCATAGGCGAATCACCCGTGCGTTATGGGAAAGTCGACAGGATTTGGATCGTGCGCAAACGGTAGGGCAAATCGGTAGTTGGCGGCTGGATATCAAGCGTGACGAATTAATTTGGTCCGACGAGAATCACCGTATTTTCGGTATTCCGATAGGCACGCCGAAGACCTATCAGACTTTTCTAGCCATCGTGCATCCGGAAGACCGGGACTATGTCGACCGGATGTGGCGAGAGGGTCTGCGCGGCGAGCCCTACGATATCGAGCACCGTTTATTGGTAGATGGCACGGTGAAATGGGTTCGAGAAAAGGCTTGGCTGGAATACGATAAAAAGGGCAACTTGCTGGGCGGGTTCGGGACCACGCAAGATATTACCGATCACAAACGCAACGAATTGGAGCTGCTGGATAGTCGGCAGCGCTATGCTGACATAGTCGAGTCGGCTAGCGATGCGATTATTACTGTCGACGTCGATCAACGTATTTTGCTATTCAACTCAGCAGCGGAAAAAATGTTCGGTTGCAGTACGGATGAAGCCATCGGCGGGACTATCGAGCGTTTTATTCCCGAGCGGTTCCGCGCAGCACATGGTAAAAATATACGTGGATTCGATAAGGCAGGACTTGCTCATCGAATAAAAAATGAACTCGCGTCTATTAGGGGCATACGAGCCGATGGTGAGGAGTTCCCGATCGAGGCATCCATTTCCAAGGGCGAGATTAATGGTCGGAAAACATTTACCGCAATCATACGCGACGTGACGGAACGCATGAGTGCGGAATTGACCATGAAGGAGCAGATAAGATTACAGGACCAATTAACCAAGATTGCCGCAACGGTGCCAGGGGTCATTTGTTCGTTCCGATTACGCCCTGATGGCTCGGCAAGCATGCCTTATGCCAGTCCGCTGTTCGAATCGTTATATGGGATCAGCCCCGATGTTGTAGCCGAGGATTTTAGCCCTGTTTTCGCTCGCACCCACCCCGACGATCTCGATCATATTCATCAAACCATTGCCGAGTCCGCGCGCACCTTGCAAGCTTGGCGAGACGCGTTCCGCTACAATCATCCGACCAAAGGCGAGATTTGGATCGAAGGTCATTCGATGCCGCAATGCGAAATGGACGGTAGTATGCTGTGGCATGGTTATATTCAAGACATTACCAACCGTAAATTGGCCGAATTGACATTACGCGACCGGGAAAACGAAATACGTTTGATCATGGACGCGACGCCCGCGCTGATCTCTTATTTGGATACCGAGTTTAAGTATTTGCGAGTCAATGCGACCTATGAAAAATGGTTCGGTATCACAGCGGATCGGATCCTTGGTCGAAAAGCACCGGAAATCATCGGTCAAGAAGCCTGGCGTACCGTTAAACCCTATTTCGAACGCGCCCTTGCAGGGGAGCAGGTAAATTTTGATCAACAAATACCCTACGGGCATGGAGAGCCTCGCTGGGTCCAGGCCACTTATATTCCTAATACGGATACGACCGGAAAGATCAAGGGTGTCGTCGTGCATGTCGTCGATGTCACGGATAGAAAGCTGACCGAGAAAAAAATTGATTTACTAAACCGGAGCTTGGAGCGCAGAGTAGAAGAGATGCAAGTCATTTTCAATACTGCACCGATCGGACTGTGCATTGCCGATGGCTCGGACGTTTACGATATTCGCGGTAATCCGGCGCTTGAGGTGATGCTCGGCATACCGATGAGGGTCGGTCTTTCCAACCGTAGTGAAGTTATGAACGCCATTCGTGTCATGCAAAACGGGCTCGAGCTGGCAAATGAGGATTTACCGATGCGGCGCGCCGTTCGCGGAGAAGTAGTCAAAAACCAAGTCATCGATATTATTCGGCCCGACAGCCAACAGATAACAATACTCGGCAATGCTTCGCCCTTATTTAACGAACAAGGCGAGCCGCGTGGTGCCGTGGGGGCTTTTCTAGATATCACGGCGCTCAAACAGGCCGAGCAAGAGCTGCGCAACTCCGAAGCTCGACTCGCCCTGGTCGTCGAAGAAGTCAATGCCGGATATTGGGACTGGGATTTGATTACCCGTCAGTTATTTTTATCGCCCGAATTAAAACGGCAAATCGGCCTTGACGATAGCGAATCACTTAACCGGAGCGAGGATTGGGAAAGCCGCTTGCATTCGGACGATCGCGCATATGTCATGGCGACGATAGAAAACTTCATTGCCGATCACAAGCCGAATTTTGAATTGGAGTTTCGTTTGCGCCACAAAGACGGGTCTTACCGTTGGATTCATTCACGCGGTGTTTTGTTGAGCGATCAAAATAATCGAGCCTACCGTATCCTGGGCATCAATTTAGACATTACCGACTACATGAAGCAAAAGAAGCTCAACGAGCGGCGCGACAAAATGGAACAGTCGTCCCGCTTATATGTTGCGGTCCAGACGGCCGCTGCGTTTGCCCACGAATTGAACCAGCCGCTGGCAGCCATCTCCTCCTATTCCGATGTGGCGCTGCATTTGTGTCAAACGGATAAGCCCGATCCGCAAAAGCTCTGTCAGGTAATGGAAAAATGTTCGCAACAAGCGCTGCGCGCCGGCGAAGTGATACGGCAATTAGTGAGTCTATTGCAAAAAGGGGAAACCGTTAGCGAACCGGTGGATATTAATGCCTCGATCCATGAAGTGTTCGATTTAATGAAAACCGATGGGCTCTCTGATGAATTTAAAATTGAGCTGGATCTTGCCGTTGACTTGCCTCTGGTTAAGGCCAATGCTCTGCAGATACAGAAGGTATTGATCAATCTGCTACGTAATGGCCTGGAGTCTATGTTGGAACAGAGAGAAAAAGCCGTAGCGATCATCGTGACAACGCATCGCTATGAGGCGGATCCAGGCATGATACTGGTGACAGTGCGCGATAGCGGAATAGGTGTCGAGAATCCTGCAGCGCTTAGAAATATCTTTCAACCTTTTCATAGCACTAAACCGGCCGGCTTAGGAATGGGTCTTGCGATAAGCCGTTCTTTGATTGCGGCTCACGGCGGGAAAATGTGGGCCGAGCCAAATGCGGGCAACGGCCTTAGCATCCATTTTACCTTGCCATGCGCGATATAAGCACTCAAACCTTCTACGTTTTCATCGTCGATGACGATGATGCGGTGCGTGACGGCCTCGGTGAAGTCATGGAAGTCGCCGGCTTTAATTATCAAACTTTCGAGAGTGCCGAGCATTTTCTGCAAGATTATTGTCCGGGCAAGAGAGGATGCTTGGTTCTCGATCTCAACATGCCGGATATGACCGGCGACGAGTTGCAAACCGAATTGTTCCGTCGGGATATTCATTTGCCTATCATTTTCCTGACCGGTTATGGAGACATACCCACGACCGTTCGCGTGATCAAAGCCGGAGCGGTTGATTTTCTGACGAAGCCCGTTTCCAGTAAGTTATTGATCGAACGGATTCGGGGGGTCCTAGAGCAAGAAGCCCGGAGGTACGAAGACTCGCTACTGGCAGAGCAAGCGCTCTGTAGGCGTTTAAACGGTCTCACGACCCGAGAGTCGGAGGTAATGTCGCTGGTGGTGGCGGGCCATGCCAATAAGGAAATCGCAAGGCAACTGGGTATCAGCCACCGTACCGTCGAGGTGCACCGTGCTCGAGTCATGGAAAAAACGGGTGCAACCAGCCTTCTGGAATTGGCCCGTTTGTGTGAAACTTGTCGACTGCCGCCGGAGGCATCTTCTTCTGAATCGGAATAAATTGATATCGGTATAAGTTTTAACCGAGCCCTCCTTATCAACAATCTGTTCGATATTGATAAAAGGGACGTTCCTGCTCATTCCTAAGATGTGTAACTGTTTATGTTCGCGTTAACCTATACCCATCGCACTTCAAATTTCGGCATTGACGCATGGAGGTGCCGGGGTGCTAGGTCGATTTTGCTCCTGCAAAATCGACATTCACGCCATCCATGGCGCTCGCAAAGGCTTTGCCAGCATGGAGCTGGCATAGAGCCTACACGGACGTATTTACCCAGCACCTAAATTCCATAACCCATTTGCCTTGGTTAATTGTCTTGGATAATTCATCCAGCACCTAAATAAGCCATGATTTTGAATCTTTGCCAAAGACCTATAGAATTTAGGTGCTGGATTTAGGTGCTGGGTTTACGGTGTCCTTTGACGGGCACCCCGAGGCCGAATTTTCATCTACGATGAGTATAAACAAATAACAAGCCCAGCTTTAACATTTTGTGGTCTTTAGGTCATGATGGGCGCTTAACTTGTTAAGGCTGGGCAAGTCATTGAACTAACTTATTATTCTTCATGATGAAATGCTTTTTCCAGGTTTATCTTTCCAATATCTCGGGAGATGGCTGAAAGTCTTTGTTGTTGTGTTGAGGGCAAGCATAAAATCTGTATTTTTTGCCGTCGATCGTTCTTTCTATGACTTTTAAACCCGTTGAGCGTCGGCAGCGTTTACCTCTAGAGGTCGTAGCATGGCATTGCTCGCCGTTAACGGTAAGGTCGATAATTTTATCGCTTGGCGCTGTTTTAACTTCAGGTTCTTTTTTGACCGACGCGGACGGTTTGCTTGCTTTCTTTTCGGCGGGTTTGTCAGGCTGGGCTTGCTTGCTAACAGGCACTGTCTCTGGCTGTTTTGCTTGGGTCTCGACGGGTTTCGCTACAGCTTTCGTTTCTTTTGCAGCAGGTTTAGCCGGTGCCGCTACCGTTTTAGCAGATGTATTTTCTATCCGACTCGACAAATAGCGTTCGACTCGAGTCGGTGCGACTTCTTTCGGTGTGTTGTTTACGGGTGTTTGGTTTAGGGGTGCTACTGTTTTGCCTTCCAGTCTGGCGAGATAACGTTCGACGCCACTCATATTAGCCAAAGCAGCAGCTTCCGCCTCGGCTTTTTCTCGCGCTTCTTGTTCCAGCTTTGCTACATATCTTGCGACACCGGATAATTGTGCCGTTTTGGGTTCGCCTGTGTCAGATTGCGTTTCCTGAGCGGCTTGCGGTTGTTCTTGTTGTTTCTGTTTCGCCATGTATTTAGCAACCCCGGTTAATTCTGAAGTCGCTTGTTCCTGTTGTGCTGTATTATTAGCCCTTGCCGGTTCCGCATTAGCGGCCGAAGGTTTGATCTCCTCTTGTATATACACGGAAGGATCATAACGTTCTTTAGCTTCGGGCAATTTAAGCCCTGCTAGGTTAAGTAGTTGATCCAAAAAATTCATTGCCATCTCGAGAACCTCTGTTTTTATTTTAGTTGTTATAGCAAAAGACCAATATATTTATAGTTTTTCGCTCCGGAAACTTATGATTGCCGGTTGCTAAGGATAACCTAGTCGCTTTGGGTGAGCAATTAGGACTTGGTAGTGTTTTTATATTTATACATCCGAAATCAGCGATGCTTGTCTATATTGAGTATCCAAATTGGTAATGGATAGTTAAACTCTCACCTTATTAACAAGATGCTTCAGCTTGCCGAAGCAAGTGTCCGAGCAGGGGCCAGTCGTAGTCGCAAAAACTAAAATATGCTGTTACCCAAGCTCCAGCTTGGGAAAGAGCGTGATGTGGGTTGGCCGTTTTTAGCTTGACGCGCATGGCTTACGAACCCGTCCTGCTAGGGATATGCTGATCTTTGGGCTTTAGCTGAAGAAACTTGCTAATCAGGAACTCCCACGCTCCCATTCCGCTTTAGACCTCAAGGATATTTCGATATTTTCGGTTTGGTAGAGAGGCACATGATTCAATCAAGTCGAATCTTGAAGCGAGATTAGCCAAGGGGTGCGGGAGGGAGGGTCGACATGGAAGGCCAATGCTTCCGGTTTGTGTAATAGGCCTTGTTCGCCTGACGCATTGGGATTGAGTTGCCGTTTATCGATAAAATCGATCATTCGCCGGCAGTTGTAAATGACTAATACTCGGTGATCGTGAAGTCTATTGTGAATTAAGTAAGCGACATTTTGCTCGTTGTACTCGGGATTTCGATCGATCATTCGCCTGAGGGTTGTTTTGTCGTTGTGTGCTAAATTTCTTAGTAACGAATCGTCATTGGTTTTACTCAGCGAGATGAGGGATTTAGCGAGCGAACCCGAGAGTTGATGGGTTTTGAGTAACTTGACTTCGCGGTCGGGTAAATTGAAGCTTTCGGCGATCAAGTAATGCATGCCCGGTTCGCTGTCGTTAGCAAATAGAGAAATTTTATCCAGAGCCGGGTCTTCTAAAGCATCGAGAAACGATTCAGGGGAGCGAATGTGTTTATAAACCGTAATGACCCAGGGTAAGGCTCTGCCGGTTTTTTCGAAGCGTTGTTTGACGCTATCGATCACGGTGGAACGGATCAGTTCATGCTCGCGATTGCCGGGCTTGACGATAAAGGCATCGACAGCGGTGATTTGCGTATAAAAACCCGCTTGTTTGAATTCATGGATAATGCTTGAATAGCGAGGCGAATAAGGGATTCCGGTGCCGTCGTAGAGTATGTTGATCCGCTCGAGTTTGGCGCGATGGGCTACCGCGTCGCGCAATCGGTTGGCGAATGGTTCCACGTATACGTAATCGTCGCTATGGTGGTTGGCAGCGGTCAGTACTTTATAAAGATCGCTTTGCTTTCTGAATTCATCGAGCGAGGCAATTACGAAATTGTCCCCGCAATGATTTGTCGCGATTTCCTCGACGACGCTTTTTCCGGAACCTGCCCCGCCCATCGACATAAATAGCCGGGGTTCTTCGACCGGCGTTTTTCCGAAGAAAATATCGTCTTCGGCGTGTTTGAGAATGCGCACGATTTTGGCGAGCCTGACATACGCAATTTCAACGCTTCGCTGTAAACGTTCGTCTCCGTTCGCGGCAATCAGTAATTGTTGTTTTAGGCTGTCGTTGTCGGCTAAGTTAAAAATGCTTGCCTGATTGCCCGCGCACTGCTTGACCAATTCCAACAATTCGGCATGACTGGGCGAGCGCAAGCCGGTCAACATATTGACGTCAAGACAAAATAGCGGCGCCTCTCCTTGTTTGCCGACGGTTATGCCGTCGATTTCGGTTTTTTCCGTTGTACGCAAGGCTTCGGTGCCGGGCAGGTAGCCGACAATGTTATCCGGTGAGCATAAGGGATAATCGGCAATGTGTTTGCCGGCGGTAAATAGCTCTTCTTGTATGCTGTCCAACGGTACCAATCCGCCGTTGACCGATACCAGGCATTGGGTGCCGTTTTCGGTGACATAGGATAAGAAAGGGATTCCCGAGACGAAGGTTTTATTTTCGGGCCAAATTCCGTAGCCGTTGGCTTGGTTGATTAATGACTGGTTGCGTAGCGAGTCGAGAGCATGGCGGAAGGCACGCGTTAGCGCTTCAATATCGCTTGACGTATCGTGCAGTGCGATGGCGTCATGTTGATCGATACGGCGAAAATCGATGCCGTGTTCATAAACGGCTTTGAAGGCCGGCAATCTTCCCAAGATGGTCATGAAAAAATCGAGCGTGATGCGATTACCGTAATCAAAGGGTCTAACGATGCGCATTTTTAAGTAAAAATCGGCCAATCTTTCATCGATGTTGTCGGCGTTGATGACAAAGCCGTTATTGTCGAAAATAGCCGTATCTCTATTAGCTTCTTCATCTAGTACCAAACGCCCGATGGTTTTACGAAATTTCAGGCGCTTATCGGCATCGGTCATCGTACCGGGGCGGTGCCGAATCGTGGCTTGGTCTTTCCAGTCTTGAAACAGTTCTCGATGAATTCTTGAGAACAGAGTGGTTAGATAAGTGACCCGTTTGGTTTGGTCATGCGAGATAGTCCCTTCCGCTTCTCGTTTTAAATCGGCAAGTAGAACGGTACCCCTGGCTGTTGCTAATGCAGTGCGTAATTTTTTGAGGCGGTGATAACCGGAAAGCCGGACTTTGGTGTCATTCATCGTATACCTTTCGTTGGTCAAGTGTCGGTCCGGAAAAGGCTGGTCACAGTCTTTTTAAGACGACATCCATTAGGGCATTTACAAGCTCAGGATTTTACAAGAACAAGAAAGGCATGGCCGACTTATTTCCAGCAATTCCCAATTTGAGAATAAAAAAGGGTGCGGAGTGTGCTTGGCGAGGATGTCGGCGGCAGGGAGCCGCCGCCAAGCCCCCATGGATGGGTTTACCCAGCACCTAAATTCCATAGTTCATTGGCTATGGTTAACTATTTTGGGTAATTCATCCAGCACCTAAATAAACCTTGATTTTGAATCATTGCCAAAGACCTATGGAATTTAGGTGCTGGATTTAGGTGCTGGGTTTACGGCGTTCCTCGACAGGCATACCCCGCACCCTGAACACGAAGAAATTTCTCAAACTGGGAATTGCTGATTTATTTCAAAAGTGAAGGCTCGTCGCTGCCGTAACCTTGAACATAATCAACACCCAAATCCAAAAGGATTTTCATTACCGAATCGTTTTCGACGAATTTGGCGATGGTTTTTTTATTCATGACATGGGCGATATCGTTAATCGATTTGACCATCGCTAGCGCTACCGAATCGGTTTCGATGTCGCGGACGAAAACGCCGTCAATTTTGAGAAAGTCGACCGGAAGGTTTTTAAGATAAGCGAACGAAGACAGTCCGCTACCGAAATTATCCAGTGAAAATCGGCAGCCGAGTTCCTTAAGCGAAGTAATGAATTGTGTTGCTGCAGTTAAATTGGAGATGGTTGCCGTTTCGGTGATTTCGAAACAGAATTTTTCGGCAGGAAGTGCAGTTTGCTTGAAGCGGTCGATAATAAATTCGAGTAGTCCTTTGTCGTTCAAGCCTGCCGTGGAAAGGTTAATCGAGCACAACGTTAGTGAACTTAGCCGGTCGGGATGTTCAAGCATCCAGTTGAACACTTTTTGAATAACCCATCGATCGATTGAAGCGGCCAATTGATAGCGTTCCGCCGCCGGTAAAAATGCGTTTGGCGTAATGATTTTGCCGGAGTCTTCCTGCAGGCGCAACAGCACTTCGTAATGATCGCCTTCGATACTTTTCAGTGCGACGATTCGCTGCCGATAGAGTCGGAAGCGGTTGTGCGACAAGGCTTGTTCGATTTTTTCGGGCCACGCGGCTTCGTTGCGGTAATCAATGCAAGCCTGATCGGATTCGGTGAAGACATGGGAGCGGTTTCGGCCGTCTTGCTTGGCTATATAGCAAGCGATATCGGCGCGTTTTAATAATTCATCGAAACCGCCGTTTTCTGCATTGATCGTGACCATGCCGATACTGACGCCGATTCGGAAGCTTTTGTCGTCCCAGCGGAATTGGTAGCGTTCGATGTGTTGCCGAATGCGTTCGGCAGTTGCTTGAGCTTGTTCCAGCGTACAGTGTTCCATCAGTATCGCGAATTCATCGCCGCCGAGTCGGGCCAGGGAGTCGCGATTGCGAATCAATGTCGATAATTGCCGGCTGATTTGGCGAAGCAATTCGTCGCCTGCCGTATGACTGCAGGTGTCGTTGACGATTTTGAAGTTATCGAGATCCAGGTAGCACAAAACATGCCCGGAGCCTTTGGTTTTAGCCGTGTTGATAATCCGTTTCAAACGGCGGTCGAACTCGGTGCGGTTAATCAAGTCGGTCAATGGATCGTGAGTCGCTTGATAGGTAATCATGTCGCGCTGAGCGAGCGTTTCGGTCACATCTTCTTGAATCGCAACATAATTCGTTACCCGGTTGTCCGAGTCCAGCATCGGTGCGATCGATTGTTGGGCCCAATACAGTTGCCCGGTTTTTTTTCGGTTTTTGAGAATGCCGCGCCAAATTTTGCCGGAGGAGATGGTGCTCCAAAGCTCTTGATATTCGTGCGGCGGTGTTTCTCCGGAACTAAAAATATGCGGTGTTTTGCCGATAATTTCTTCGGCGGTGTAACCGGAGATTTCAAAAATTTTCGGATTGGCATATTCGATCGTGCCTTTACTGTCGGTGATATAGATCAAATTAGGGCTGTTTTCGACCGCTAAATTGAGTTTGCGCAAGGTATTTTCGGATAGTTTGCGGTCGTTGATGTCGCGAATGACGCCATAGGTGCCGACAAATTCCTTATTTTCTTTTTTCTTCTTATAAACGCCTTTGGAACTCAGTACGATTGTAATTGAATTGGTTTCGACATATTTCGGCTGATCGCTGTTTTTACACCGTAAACGAAGTTCGATGGCCTTGGTGGAGCGATCGCCGGTCCTGCGTTCATTAAAAGCGTATTTCGCTTTGTCGAGATCGGCTTGATACACCAACGAGGAATAATGTTTGCCGATGATTTCGCTCTTATCGTAGCCTAGGATGTTAGCGATGGCATTGTTCAGAAACACGAATTCGCCTCGGTCGTTCAGCATGTAAATGATGTCGGGCGAACTGTCGACGAAAAAGCGGTGTAATTGTTCGGATTTCGATAATTGCGCCTGAACTTTATTATTGATTTCTTTCAGGCGGATTTTTTCGGAGGCAATTTTAACCGAATGCAGCAAGGCTTCGACCGCATAGGGTTTTTTAATGAATTCCTGGACAAAGTTAAAACGCAATGAGCGTGCGGCCTGGGCGAAAGTCGCTTCGCCGCTGATGATCAGGACTTGCGTGTCGATATCGTGGTGGGCTAGATAGTCCAAAAAATGATGACCGTTCAGAACAGGCATATTCAGGTCGAGCAAAATCAAAGGAAAATTTTGCTCGTTGATCAATTCGATGGCCGATTCGACGTTTTCCGCCATAGCGACGCGATAGCCGGATAATTTGAGAATATCGTGTAAACTTGCGCGTGCCTTGGGTTCGTCATCGATAATTAGTATCTCGATGTCTGAGTTAGAATGTAAGCTTGCTATGGCGCCCATATTTAATACCGTGATCCTATTTACTAATTATAGGCATGGTTATAGCGTTCTGGGTAAGAAAATTTGAAAGGTCGTTCCTTCGTCCGGCGTCGAGTTGCAGCCGATAGTGCCGGCTAGTTCGTCGACCAGGTTTTTGACAATAGTAAGCCCGAGTCCGGAGTGGCCTTCGCCTTTCGTGCTGGTAACCGGTCGGAATAGCTGTTCGCTGATCGTATCGGGTAAACCTGGACCGTCATCGTGGATTTGAATTTCCACGTAACAGTGATTGCCTAAATAAACGCGGTCGCGGGTTGAGATCGTGACTTGACCGCCGTCAGGCAATGCTTCGGCGGCGTTTTTGATTAAATTAGTTAGAATCTGTTTCAGCTTGGATTTGCTGACGGCGATTTTCGGGAGCCGATCATCGAGTTTCAAGTTGGCCTCTATTCGACGAGGGGCGAAGAGTCCGCCCTCGAAAAGCGCGATCAAATCGCTTAGGGTTTGGTTGATATCGATCGGGCCGGAATCGCCGCCGGCGCTTTCTTGTGTCGGTGTGTCGGAAAGGCGCAGGATGATCTCGCCGACCCGGTTGATTTCCTCTTGAATGAGCCCGATTTCTTGCGGGCTGTCGCTACCGAGTTTAAGGTTGAGCAAATAAAGGTAGTTATTGATGATGCTCAGCGGATTGTTGGCTTCATGAATTATTTTTTTTACCTGTAATTGAAAGTCCGATTGCATCGTGTCGATGTTTTCTCTGATGCGCTCGCCTGCTACACGATGATTAGAGAGGATACGGGTTGCTTCGCCGGCAAATAACGAGATCAAACCCCGTTTAGCCTTGACTTGGAGTTGGTCGGTCGGCGCCAATCCCGCAACAATAACTCCCCAATGCCTATTATTCGCGCTAAGGGGAATTGCTAACATGCCTTCGCTTTCGAGCAATCGACAAATTTGCCGGTCGATAACCGGAATGGGATCGGGCAGGGTGGTTTGATAAGAATCTAGCAAGCGTTGGTTCAATAACGCATTCGCGACCAAGCTGCGGTTAGGCTTGAGTTCGATCGACAAATTCGACAATAGGTTGGCGTTGTTTTGCTCGGGTAATGGATAACCTTCAAGCATGGGCTTTTCCGGGTTTACTAGAAACACGGCTGTTGACCGGAACCCGAATAAAATATTCAAGTCACGCAATAGAGTCGTTAGGATTTTATCGAATTGCTCGGATAAATCGTTGTTTCGTGCAATGGCGCCGAGGAATGCCAAATCCCTGGCATGCTTGCCGAGACGTTTCTGAATCGCGTTACGTTCTTCGAGTTTTGCTCTGATGACCGTCGTGCCGTCTTCAGGCTTCGCAACGGCAATTCCAAGGCTTCCGGCGGTCTGTTCGACCTGTTTTTTTACATCGACCGCTATTTCGTCGAGAATCGCTTGTCCGAGTCCGAATAGCGCATGGGCTTCGGCGTAAACAACGGCGCTGTTTTGTCTGTCGAATCGGCTTAATTGCGCTGCCAAGTTGATCAATTTAACTAAGGTAGAGCTATCGAGTATTGCTTGAGAGGCTTTGTTTTGATACAAAACGGCGTCTGCGAGAAAGCCGGGAATATTCCAGGTGTCAATGATATAAGCGCCGATTTCGCAATGTGATATTCCCAATGTTTTTTTTTCGAACGATTCGGGAAGGTCTTCGGAATGATCGTTTAGTAATGCGCCGTATTCTTTAGAAAAGCATTGCAAAAGAGCTAGTTGTCCGATGCGATGCAGTAGGCCGGTCAAGTAAGCCTGATCGGGCGATTCAAAACCGATGAGTTTTGCCAAACGTCTTGCAAAATGAGCGCATGCCAATGACCTGAACCAAATGATTTCGAGATAGTTCTGTTGAGACGGCGAGATTTGGTTAAAAAATTGTTGAGCCACGCTGGTCATTGTGATGGTCTTTAACGGCTCGAGACCTAGGATAATCAACACACGATTTAAGTTTTTTAATTCTCCGAATTGCTGATAGAAAGGCGAATTTGCCGCGGACAATATTTTCGAACTGAGCCCGGCGTCTTGCGAGATGATTCGAGTCAAGTCCTCGAAGCCGGTATCTTGATTTTGAAAGGCTTCGATCAGATTCAATAAGACTTTAGGAATAGCCGGCAATTGCTGCGGGTCTATTTCAGAGAGAATTTTTGACATGGCGGTTTCCATGAGCTTTACCGATCGGCGAATTTATAGTATTGATAACCTTATCATAATCGATAATTCGGTGTTTGGCGTTCGTTTCTTGTTAGACTCATAAGCGTTGATTCATCGGAACGGTTCGAGCTTGTGAGCTCGTGCTGAATCTATACCTATCGCACTTCAAATTTCGGCATTAGCGTATGGATGCGTCGGGGTGTTCGGCAAAGGCTTTGGCAGCATGGATGCTGTCATAGAGCCTACATGGACGTATTCACGGCGTCCTTTGACGGGCACCCCGACGCCGAAATTTGACGAGCAAAGGGTATAACAATCATGCACAACAACATATTGACTAAAGCTTATTCGGATGCCGGCATTTGATATGAAAAAAATTTACATTGCGATCTGTTTGCTGGGGTTATTGAACCTAGCATTATCAGGATGTGCCGGTGTTGACCTGGCGCATTCGGAAGATGCTCGTATTAACAACGTCATTTTAGTGATCGGCGACGGCATGGGGCCGCAGCAAGTCGGGTTGTTATTGTCTTATGCTAGGCAAGCGCCAAGCAGTGTGATCGAATCGCGCAAAACCGCTTTCGACCGCATGATTGAACAAGGCGATGCCAAATTAACTATTTCGACGACGCACGCGGCCGGCACGTTAGTCACCGATTCCGCAGCTTCGGCGTCTCAATTGGCGACCGGATATTTTGCCGGATCGGAAATGCTGGGGCTGGATAAAGACGGCAACCGCCGCGAAACGATTGTCGAAAAAGCCAAGCGTATCGGTAAGGCTACAGGGCTGGTATCCGATACGCGCATCACGCATGCGACGCCGGCGGCATTTGCCGCGCATCAGACACATCGAAGTCTCGAAAATGAAATTGCCGAAGATTTGCTGGCTATCGGTCCGGATGTTATGTTTTCGGCGGGATGGAGTTATTGGTTGCCCGAAACCGTCAACGACAAACAATCGCAAGATTACCGATCGGCAGCGCAATTACTGGGCCGGACCGACTCGATCGCTTCGAAACGGAACGATCGAAAAAATCTATTGGCACAAGCACGGCAACAGGGCTATGAGTTGGTTTTCAATAAATCGCAATTGCAGCAAGCCCGAGACAAAACCTTAGGGTTGTTTGCCGCGTCCGAATTACCGAATGGCATTGCCGAGACCCTAGCCAAACAAGACCCGGCACGTACCGTTCCGACATTGAAGGAAATGTCGCGGCAGGCGCTGGACATCTTGTCGAAAAACGAACAAGGTTTTTTTCTGATGATCGAGGCCGGGCAGATCGATTGGGCTTCGCACGGCAACGATACCGGCACCTTATTGCACGAAATGCTTCGGATGAATGAAACGCTCGAAGCAGTGCTTGACTGGATGCAAGGGCGAGACGATACCTTATTGATCGTCACGGCCGATCATGAAACCGGCGGCTTCGGCTTTAGTTATTCGGCGGCCGATTTACCCGAGCCCCGCTCGCTTCCTGGTGCGTATTTTCAAGAAGGCAGGCAGTTTCAACCGTCCTTCAATTACGGCAATCCTGAAGTGTTGGATAGGTTGTATGCACAGCAGTTGAGTTACTTTGAGCTGTTCAAGCGCTTCGAGTCCTTGCCGAAGGCGCAACAGAAACCGGCTAGGTTGGTCGAGATGGTTAATCTTTATACCGAATTCAAAATCGATGAAAGACAAGCCGAGCGTATTTTGGCGACTGAAAAAAACCGCTATTACCGGCCAAACCACAAATCATTGAGTTTAAAGCGCGTGCCTATGATGGGCTTTAACAGCGCGTTTTTTGCTTATCCGGCAGGCAATCGTCAAAATCTGCTTGCGCGAGAAGTTGCCGAACAACAGCACGCGGTCTGGGCCACCGGCACGCACACCTCGACTCCGGTGTATGTATTTATGCAAGGGCCTAGGCAGGTTTTACAACCTTTTGAAAAAATTCTGCATCATACTGAGATAGGCCGCCTTGCCGCCGATGCTTTACAATAAACGGCTTTAATTCATTTCTAAGGCCGATAATGTCTATTTCTACAAGCGATCTTGAGCGGGTTATCCGCGAAGCCGGTTCCATTGCATTGAATCATTTCAAAGCTTTGAAGCATATAGAAATTACTAAAAAAGCGCCCCGCGATTTCGTTACCGAAGCCGATGTCGCGGTTGAAGCGTTTTTGAAGAAGGAGTTGACCGGGCGCTATCCGCAATTCGGTTTTTGGGGCGAGGAAAGCGGTAAGACCGAAAACCAAAGCAGTCGTTGGGTTGTCGATCCGATCGACGGCACGCATTCGTTTTCGAAAGGCCAGTATTTTTGGTCGCTCAGCGTGGCGCTCGAAATTGAGGGTGAAATGGAATTCGGCGCGGTTTATGCACCGGCGTTCGACGATTATTATTGGGCGCAAAAAGGGCAAGGCGCATACAAGAATGGCGAGCGTATTCATGTGTCTTCGGAAACCAACTTGGCCGATGCGATGGTCAGCACGGGTTTTGCGTGTTTGCGAAGTTATTTGACAGACAATAACTTGGCGCGCTTTTGCCGGATAGCGCAAGTGACGGCCGGGCAGCGTCGACTGGGGTCGGCGGCGTTGGATTTGTGTTTGGTTGCGGATGCTCAGGTCGATGCGTTTTGGGAGCAAGAATTGAACCTTTATGATGTCGCGGCGGGCGCATTGATCGCGAAGGAAGCGGGTGCAACCGTGACCGACTTCAAGGGTAATCCCGGTATTTTTCCGAAACAGATTTTGGTCACGAACGGCAAGGTTTTGGATCAGATTTTGCCGTTGATGTAAGGTATCGGCAATTTCCAGGATAGGGTTGCCCGGGGGCGATAATCAAGCATCGAGTTGCGGCTTGGTTTCGCGTTTAAGACAATGTCTGTTCGCTTATTTCTAAAGTATAATAACCGGCCTGCATCGTTGCGTTCCGGTATTTCGTTTGGTTGCACGAGCAATCGAGTCGAATGGTGGAGCAATCCTGTTGATAATCCCGAAAGTATTTGCCAGGTCTTTTTTGCTGAATCTGGTGCTGACATTTCGTGTTGTTGCCGAAGATTTTACGGCAGCGCTCGACGAAAAAATATTGTTTGAAGACATTCCTTCGGTCTATAGCGCATCGCGATACGAGCAGCCGGTCACGCAGGCGCCTTCGTCTGTCAGTATCGTGACATCAGAGGATATCAAAAAATTCGGTTATCGCAATCTAGGCGATATTGTCGGCAGCATGCGCGGCATGTATACCAGCAATGATCGGATTTATCAGCGTATCGGTATTCGCGGTTTCAATCGGAGCGGCGATTACAATACCCGTGTTTTGGTATTGATCGACGGTCATCGCAGCAACGACAACCTGGTCGATTTCAGCGCGATCGGATCCGAGTTCATGGTTGATGTCGACGATATCAGTCGCGTCGAGCTGGTTCGCGGGCCGGCATCTTCTCTCTATGGCAGCAATGCTTTTCTCGGCATACTCAATATCATTACCAAGCGCGGCCGCGATCTTGAAGGTCCGTCCGTGACCGGTGTATTCGGCAGTCAGGAGACCTATAAGGGGAAATTCACTTACGGGCAACGCTTCGACAACGGATCGGAGCTCTATTTGTCCGGTTCGCATTTTCAGAGCGAGGGCGAGGATAATTTGTCCGTGGCCGGTCTCGGGACCGCTCGCGATGTGGATAAGGACCGTTCCGAGCGCGGTTTTGCCAAATACACGGTGGGCGATTTTACCTTGAGCGGCGCCTACGTCAGCCGCAGCAAGCGGCCGCCGGTGCCGATTGTCGACACGATTTTCAACGACTCCCGTAATAGTCTGGATGACGATCGCGCTTATGCCGATTTGCTCTACGAACATTATTTCGATAACGGTCTCGAAGTCATGGCGCGTACCTATTACGACTTCAATGCTTTCGACGGTTATTATGCCTTCGTGCCGGACGATTTAAGCCGCGACGTGTTTCGCGGTCAGTTATGGGGTAACGAGCTGAAATTGTCGAAATCATTCGGCGACCATCACGTCATTGTCGGCGGCGAATACCGGTATAATTTTCAGCAGGCGATGCGCAGTTTCGAGCGGGGATCCGGCGAACAATTTGCGGATGTGGCTATCAAACGCACGATTTGGGGTGTTTATATTCAGGACGATTACCGTATTTTAGATAATCTCACCTTGAATGCCGGCGTACGGTATGACCGTTATGAAGGTATCGCCGATGCACTAAATCCCCGGGCTGCGCTTATTTACCAACCGTTTACCGATACGACCTTAAAGCTGTTATACGGCCAGTCGTTTCGCGTGCCGAGCGCTTTCGAGGAAAATTACCGTTTCGGCAATATTTGGGTCGGGAGTTCGGATTTAGAGCCTGAGACGATGCGCTCTTATGAAGTGAATCTCATTCAGCGTATTCAACGCAATTATCTGCTTACGCTCGCGCCTTATTTCAACCAGGAATTCGATATGATTCGCTTGACCGGAGGCGGGACGGTTGAGAATCCTTATATTTATAAAAACGTCAATTCGATCGAAACTTACGGCATCGAAACCGAGCTGCAAGGGCAGTGGGAAAATGGTTGGCGCGCGGCTTTCAGTTATGCCTACCAGCAATCGAAGGTACAGGGCGACCCCAGAAAACCCGAAAACTCGCCCGAACACCTAACCAAACTCAATATTACCGGTCCTTTGTGGCAAGATCTTGTCTTTGCCGGTTTTAACTTGAGTTATACCAGCCGGCGCAACACATTTTCATCAAACGTGCCCGGCTATTTTCTGGCTAATATGACCGTTTTTTCCAGCAATTTGATTTCGGGGCTGGAGCTGAGCGGCAGTATTTATAATCTCTTCGATAGTCGTTATCACGATCCTTCTACGACCGACTTGCGCGCCGAAACCATCGAACAAAACGGGCGTTTGTTTTTGGTTAAGTTCAATTATGAGTTTTAACCGATGAGCCGATTGATCGTAATCGGCTGCTGGTTGTCAAGCCTGCTGATTTGCGTGCCCCAGTGTCTCGCCGATACGCAGAGTATTACGATTACCGCGATTTTGAGTCGGGATGCGGAACCTTATCAGGAGGTTCTAGAGGGTGTTCGACAAGCTTTTTCGGTCAGCGGGTTCCGTATTGAGCTCGATGTGCATGTTTATAAAGACGCCAGCAATAATGCCCCGATTAAAGCAGCCGTTTCGGCCAGTCGGTCCCGAGCCGTTTTATCGCTGGGTAGTCAGGCGACTGCATTTGCCGTATCTGAGTTTAGCGAATTGCCCATATGCGCGGGGCTGATCGTTGACGAAAAAGCCTTGGGCGATAGCGAGAATGTCACTGGGTTAGTACTGAAGTTTCCGTTGGAAATCGAACTGCAATGGCTCAAGATGTTTATCGGTTCCGATAAGTCGATTGCCGTGTTGTATCATGAAGAAAAAAGCGGTGCCGAATTAGGTAGGGCTCAGCAACTTGCCGAGCAAATCGGGCTCAGGCTTCATGCGCAAGCCGTCAACGATCACTCGGATTTGCCGTCCGTATTGAAACGTTTGCCGCAGAATACCGGAGCGTTATGGAGTTTCGCCGAATCCGGTATTTTAAATGCGCAAACCGCCAAGCATGTGTTGCTTTATTCGTTTCGAAACCGAATTCCTTTGGTCGGTTTGTCGAATCAGTGGACCAAGGCAGGGGCGCTTTATTCGCTCGATCGAGACTATTTCGATATTGGAGTTCAGTGCGGCGAAAAAATCGTGAAAATTTTGAACGGCATTCCTCCCGAACAAATTCCGGTGGAGCCGCCCCGGAAAGTGTTTTACTCGATCAATATGAAAACGCTACGGCATATGAAGTTGGAATTGCCGGAAAGTTTGATTCAAGATGCCCATGAAGTTTTTTAACGTAAAGTCGCAAAGGAGCCTGACTCAGGAGTTCAATGCGTTCGTGATTTTGCTGATTCTCAGTACGTCGCTGATTATTACGGGCGTCAATGCCTATCAGTCTATTGCCGATAATTACAGCCGTCTGCTGACCCATGCCCGGGTTTTGGTTGAAATGATTGCAATCAACAGCGAATATGCGCTCTATACCCGTAATGTCCGCGAATTGCATGAGATTGCACGTAAACTGGATCAAATAGGCGAGATAGCTTATATCCGTTTTTACGATGCCGATAATCAGCTGATGTATCGGCATAGTACTATCTACGGCGATTATGAGCCTACGTCCCCAACTGAGCAAGCGCGGCCGCGATTGTTGACGCTATTGACGCACAGAAGCCGTTATGCAAGCTTGGCATTCGGCAAAGAGATTTATGGCTACAGTCAGGCGCCCGACGATTCCATGTTGCTGGAATTGAACGATAGCTCTCAAACGCCCGAATATATCGGGCGCATTGAATACGGTTTGTTATTGGGGCCTTTTTTTCGGACGGCAGGAATCGCGATCGTTAATGCGCTATTGGTAAGCTTGGCGATTTCGATAGTCGCGATTTTGTTGACGGTCAGGATGACGAGGAAAATTACTTTGCCCGCCCGGCGTTTGGCCGATGCGGCGATCGATATTTCCAACGGGCACTTCGATCAGCAGTTAAAAATCAAGGGTGGCAGGGAAATTAATGAGTTGACCGAAGCGTTTAATAAGATGCTCAGAAGATTGAGCATTTACCGTTCCCGCATCATGGCGCAGCGTGAAGATTTGCGTGAAAAAGTTCGGCAGCGCACGAAAGCGCTGGAAGTCGCTACCGATAAAGCCGTCATGCTGGCTGAAGAAGCGCAAGCCGCGAATCGGGCTAAATCGCAATTTTTGGCTAACATGAGCCATGAAATCAGGACGCCGATGAATGCGATCATCGGTTTTAGCGAATTATTACTGAAAGAAGGCTTGAATAAGCAAGAGCGGCATTATGTGCAATTGATCGCCAATTCATCGCAGTCGTTATTATCGTTAATCAACGATATTCTGGATTTTTCGAAGATCGAAGCCGGTAAATTTGATTTACATTCGGACAATTTCGATCTTTATGTCACCTTGAATCAAATCGCCGATTTATTTTCGGCGCAAGCGGCGGCTAAAAATGTCGATTTGTGTTTCGACGTGATGCCGAGATTATCGACATGGGTCTGCGGCGATCAGGCGCATTTGCATCAAGTTTTGGTGAATCTGGTCGGTAACGCACTTAAATTCACGCATCGAGGCCAAGTGATTATTAGGGTGCGGGTGCTGGATGAAAATGCTTTGTCGGTTCGCTATCGCATCGAAATCCAAGATACCGGTATCGGCATCGAGCCGGACAAGCTCAAATTCATTTTCGAGCCCTTCACTCAGGCCGATGAATCGTCGAGCCGCTTATACGGCGGTTCCGGACTAGGCCTGAGCATTACCCGGCAATTGGTCGAATTAATGGGAGGCTCTATCGATTGCAGCAGCGAACCGGGTGTGGGATCGCAATTTGCCGTGGAGTTAACGCTGGAGAAGCCGGTGCCTGCGCACAGTGAGCCCGCGGTGTCCTTGCAAGGTTGTAAGGTTTTAATTGCGGCTCAGCCGGGTGCACAGGTTGATATTATGGCGAGACAGATACAGGCATGGTCGGGGGTCGCGCTAACTTCGGCAACAACGTATGAGGCGTTAGCGAAGGTGCGCGAGGCTGCCGATAACGCGGAGGCGTTCGATACGATTGTGATTGATGATCGCTTGTCGGGACTCGGCGCCTTGTTGACGGAAATCGGCAAGACGTCAGGATTAACCGGGTTACGGACAGTGCTGTGGGGTAATGCGGAGTTGTCCGAACAGGCGGATGCCTATTTGAATCAACCCTATCATCTACTCGATTTGCAAAAATGCATCAAGCCTTCCGTTCTTGCCACGGATAATTGTCCCGGGGCTGGTGAGAATTCTTCTCGATGCGATTTAGTTAAACTTCCGGAAGCGGCTATTTTAGTGGTTGAAGATAACCTTGTTAATCAAGAGCTCGCGAAGGCCATTCTTGCAGGCCTCGAATGCCGCACGACTCTTTGCGCCGATGGTGCCGAAGCCGTCGAGCAATTTACCGAGCATGATTTCGATTTGATCTTGATGGATTGCCAGATGCCGGTCATGGATGGTTATACGGCCACCGAAAAAATTCGTGCGCTCGAATGCGAACAGCAGCGGATTAAAACGCCCATCATTGCGTTGACGGCGGCAACAATTTCCGGCGATCGGGAGCGTTGCGCGACAGTTGGTATGGACGATTTTTTGAGTAAGCCTTTTATCGTCGAAGACTTAATCGATAAGCTGAAGCATTGGTTGCCGCATAAAGTTCAAAGCGTTTCAATAAGATCAATTGAAAGTTCCGATCATTCGGTGTTGGATATGGATGCACTCGCCAGAATTCGAGACTTAGATCCCGGTGGTTCGACCGCTATTTTAGCGAAAATCATAACGATTTATTTAGAGACATCGCCGGAACAAATTCGAACAATCAAGCAGGCTTACGCGCAAGAGAATAGGGATGTCGTGAGAAAAGCCGCGCACAGCTTAAAATCGTCTAGCGCCAATCTCGGTGCCGATACCTTATCCGCAGTTTGTAAACGTTTAGAGATCCAGGCGATCGATGCACAGTGGCAAGATCTATCGGATTTAATAACCACTATTGAAAATGAATTCGATTGCGTCGCCGATGCCTTGCGCGCGCAACTCGATTCTTTATCGTGAACGCTACTATGTCGCCAACAGACCGAACAGCCGAACAACCGCTTTTGTTAATCATCGATGACGATCCCGCGATTCGGATCTTGGTTAGCGAGGCATTGGCACCCCATGGGTTTACCGTTGAATCGGCGGAAAGCGGAGAGCGCGGCCTGGTTGTTTATGAGCAAGTTCATCCCGATATTATTTTGCTCGATATCAATATGCCCGGAATCGACGGCATCGAAGTTTGCCGGATAATCAGAGCATTACCCCAAGGGCAGCATGTCCCGATTCTGATCTTGACGGGCTCCGACGACACTCGGTCGATTGAAGAGGCATATCAGGCTGGAGCCAGCGATTTTATTACGAAACCGATCAATTGGCCGGTGCTGATCCACCATGTTCGTTATATGTTGCGCGCCGCACAAGCGCTTAGCGATCAATATAACGACATTCGCTTGCAGGCCTTGTTGTCATCGTTGATGGCATTGAAGTGCGGAACGTTCGATTCGCTCGAAGAAATGGCAAGGCAAACCCTAAATTTGATTGCACCGGAGCCTTTAGTTCAGTCGTTCAGCCGTTCCTGTGCGCTTTATCTAATGAATGATGAAGGATTGAAGTTCGTTGGTCAAACCGATTCCGGATTAACGCATTATCCTGAGCGAATCGAGGGGTTGCCGACGCAATCATTAGTTGCCGGTAACGGCTTTCCGCCGTGGCAAGCATTGTCATTGATCGAAGCGGACCGGTTATTGGGCGTTTTACTATATACGCCGGCGACTGATAATGGCGCCGGAGCCCGTATTTTTAAAAGTATTGCTGAAAAATTGACTCACTTGTTGGTACGCATACGGTCGGAGTTGGAAGTTCGGCTAACCGCCTCCGTATTCGCGAATACGTTGGACGGTATTGCAATTACCGATGCTCGTGGCGTGCTGTTGCGAGTCAATAGCGCTTTTGAAGCGATTACCGGATATGCGGCGAAGGATGTGCTTGGCAAAAATATCGGCATTCTTAAATCCGGAAAGCAAGATAAGCTGTTTTATCGCTCGTTATGGAACGGCTTGCAAAAAACCGGGAAGTGGCAAGGCGAGATATGGAATCGGCGTAAAAATGGTGAGATTTATCCGGAGTGGTTGAGTATCACCGCTATTGCCGATGCTCAAGGGAACGTCGCCCAATACATTGCTGTATTTGCCGATATTTCCAACCAAAAGGCACAGGAACAAGAAATCCGCAAGTTAGCCTATTTTGACGATTTGACGGGGCTCGCAAATAGAACCTTATTGAGCGATCGACTGCGAATAGCCTTGGCTCAGTCCGAACGAACGGATGACAGCGTGGCATTATTGTTCATCGATTTGGATCGCTTTAAAAATATCAACGATACATTGGGGCATTCGGTCGGCGATCAGTTATTGATGACGATTGCCGAAAGGCTAAAAGACATGTTCAGAGAAGCCGATACCGTGGCCAGACAAGGCGGCGATGAATTTATTGTTTTGTTGACCAACTTGGGAGGTGATAAGTCCGTTGCCGAACTGCATACGGCCCAGGTAGCAGAGCAGGTGCGTAAGGTATTGGCGTTCCCAATCCATTTGGCGCATCATGAATTGACGGTGACGGGAAGTATCGGTATCGCGTTTTATCCGCACGATGCCGCAACCGGTAACGACCTAATCAAGCATGCCGATACCGCGATGTATGTCGCGAAGGAAAAAGGCCGTAATCGCTTTAAATTATTTTACCCCAGTATGGCGGAAAGAGAGCGGCAACGCTTTACATTGGAAACGCTGTTGAAGAAAGCGATCGAAAACGCCGAGTTCGAGCTTCATTATCAACCGCAAGTCGACATCAGTCTGAAATCGGTCATCGGCGCCGAGTGTTTGATTCGTTGGAACAACGACCAATTAGGATGGGTTTCACCGATGGATTTTATCCCATTGGCAGAGGAAACCGGGTTGATTCATGATATTGGCGATTGGGTGCTGGCGACAGCCTGCGAGCGACTCAGGCACTGGGAGGAAACTCAGGCGCCTTTCAATAAAACCTGCAGCTATTTGGCTGTGAATGTTTCGCCGCGTCAATTTGCTAAAAAAGACTTCGCGCAACGTTTACGGCATATTATTTTGTCTAGTGGGCTTCAGGATTTGTCGATGTTGGAATTGGAATTAACCGAGGGATGCTTGATGCACCATTCTTACGAATCGATCAAAACGCTGGCCCAGTTGCGGAATATCGGGGTTCGAATATCAATCGATGATTTCGGTACCGGTTATTCCAATTTGAGCTATCTCAGAAACTTCCCATTGGATACGCTGAAGGTTGACCAGTCTTTTGTCCGGGACTGTATTGCCGATAGTAAAAGCCGAGCGATTGTTAAAGCCATTATTTCGATGGCCGATGGTCTTGGGTTAAGTACCATCGCGGAAGGTGTTGAAAACCATGAACAGCTAACATTTTTACAAAACCTGGGGTGCCGGGTTTTTCAAGGCTATTTGTTTTCAAAGCCAGTGGCGATCGATGAATTTGAAGCTTTTTTGAACGAGTCAATTTCGGTATTGGCGAAGGAGTAGTCAGGTTTTTACCGTGATCGCCGCGGCTATCTTTTAAAGCGAAAGTGCTTGGTTAGGGGCAAGGATATTGCCCCGGTTAGGGTTTAGAATTACAGAAAGAAAAATGCTTGTTTGTTGACTGCCACGAGCGCAATATAAATAAAGCAAAGTAAGGCGCCCGCAAATGCCAGCCAGCGTTGATTGCCATGACTGCGCATCGCGACGATACCTAGACCGATATAACCTAGTAGTGCCACGATTTTGGCAATGATCCAGCCGAAATCGGCCGAGAGCCAGCCACCGATAAAAACCAATGAAATTCCGCTGACTAGCAGCACCGTATCAATGACATGCGGGGCTATTTTTAACCATTTTTGCGATAGTAATGCAGAGTGGGTTTCCGACAAGAATATGCGCCCGGTAAAGCTGATGATGGAGAGCGCGACAAAAAGCATGTGGATATGTTTGATCATAGTGATTTTAATTTTCTAGAAAAGGTGATGGCCAAATAGGATGAATGTTCTGCGTATTACTTGAAATCAGGGCATTGTGCACGGAAAGCATGGTAGACACAAAACTAATGACTCTCTAGAGGTGCGGTTTGACTTGTCCTCATTCATTGATCAACAACCAATGTGTTATTTCGTCGAATAATTGTGTTTATTAGCTATACCTTTCGCACTTGAAATTTCGGCATTGCCTAAGGAGGCGCCGGGGTGTCCGACGAAGGCTTTGCCAGCATGGAGCTGGCATAGAGCCTACATGGACGTATTCACGGCGTCCTTTGATGGCACCCCGGTGCCGAATTTTGATCTACGATGGGTATATTTTAGTGGACCCAATGCTTATTCTAGGGTTAGCCGTTGTTTTTTGGCGCCGGTTTACCTGTTTATAACCGCGCGTTAATTTATAACATGCTATGCATTAACGCGCTACTCTCAAGAAAACAGCAGCAATTCCTAGTTTGAGCAGTTTCGCCGATTTTAGGGTATGGGGTATGCCTGTCGAGGAACGCCGTAAACCCATCCATGGGGGCTTGGCGGCAGCTAAGCGCCAAGGATGGTGTGAATGCAGATTTTGCATTACGCCAAGGATGGCGTGTAGTAGGGCAATGCAGGAGCAATTGCCGAGGAGCAAAAATCGACCGAACACCCCGGTACCTCCATACGCTAATGCCGAAATTTGAAGTGAGGTAAGTGTACAGTCATGTTTACCAATTCAAGCCCAGGAGTAAAAATAATACGATAATGGCCGGTGCGACGATATTCGGTAGCCGGCCTTCGTTCCATGGGAAGGTTTGGTTTTCGCCCATCAGATCTTTGATACGGTCATGGACTTGATCCTGCATGTGATAACGTGGGGTCATGATTTTTCTCCGGTTAAGTGGCGGGATGGGTTTTTGTGCCGATAACTGCGCATTTGCCCGATCAATACGCCTTGAATTTCAACTTGATGAGGTTTATAGCGCATTGGTTTTAAACCCGGATTCGCCGAAATCAGTACCGTTTCATGCGGGTACTGTTCGATGATTTTGAGCGTGGCTTCCATCTTGTCGATCAATGCTACGACGATTTCGCCGTTAAGGGCGTGGCTGCGTTGTTCGATGACGACCCAGTCGCCGTCGAAAATGCCCTCGTCGATCATCGATTCGCCTTTAACCTGTAAGATATAGCAAGGCTTGTCGGATTTTAGTTGATCTGGGACGTGCATGTAGTTGATATTTTCAATGGCTTCGATCGGTTTGCCGGCGGCGATTGCGCCGACTAACGGTAGCGTATTGCGTTGATCGTTAGCCGAAGGTTCTTTCAGTGCCAAGGCGTGGGCTGTTAAACGGATGCCTCGTTGTTTACGGTTAGGAGCTTCAACTAGGCCGGCACTAATGAGTCCTTGAATATGTTTGTGCAGCGAGCCTCTCGATTTTAGTCCGATAGCGGCGCATAATTCGTCGAGTGTCGGTGGATGTGTAAAGTCTTGTTGATCGAGTAAAAAATCAAATACTTCTTGTTGTTTACGGGTTAAGTTGAAAGGATGCATAGTTTGTTCTCTATCTGTTTTGAAAAATAGTATACAAAGAACAAACAGAAAACAATATTTATTTTTATTATGTTTTTCGAATGGCTATGACGACAGTAAAAAAATTATCGGAATGGCATGAGCCGATGCGGCAGTGGCGGCGGCATTTGCATCAATTTCCTGAAACCGCATTCGAGGAAAACGAAACGGCGCGTTTTATTGCCGCAAGATTAAGGGAATTCGGGCTTGATGTGCATGAAGGATTGGGGCAAACCGGTGTTGTGGCGAGTTTGGAAGCTGGCACGAGCTCTCGAAAAATTGCGCTAAGAGCGGACATGGATGCGTTGTTTATTCAAGAGCAAAATACGTTTGCGCATCGTTCGAAGCATGATGGAAAAATGCATGCATGCGGGCACGATGGTCATAGTGCGATGCTACTCGGTGCGGCAGGATATTTAAGTCGACATCCTCAATTCGATGGAACCGTATATTTCATTTTTCAACCGGCCGAGGAAGGCCGGGCCGGTGCGAAACGGATGATCGATGACGGCTTGTTTAAGTTGTTTCCAGTCGATTTCGTGTTCGGTATGCATAATTATCACGATATTCCGGAAGGACATTTTGCCGTCAAATCCGGCCCGATGATGGCTTCGTTCGATTGTTTCGAGATTGTTGTCACAGGGCGTGCCTCACATGCCGCAATGCCGCATTTAGGCAACGATGCTATTGTCGCCGCGGCGCAAGTGATCGGTGCTTTACAAACCATTGTTAGCCGTACGGTCGACCCGCTCAATTCGGCGGTAGTCAGCATTACGCAGATTCATGGGGGCGATACTTGGAATGCCTTGCCCGAGTCGGTTGTGTTGCGCGGTACGTTTCGATGCTTTACACCAGCGGTGCAGGAATTGATTGTTGATAAGATTAGAAAGACGGTCGAAGGAATTTGTGCGGGATTGGGCGTTAGCGGGTCGGTTGCGTTCAATCCCGAGAATCCGGGGTATCCGGTGTTGGTCAACGCGCCGGATGCGACCGAATTGGCATTACTGGCGGCAGCAAAGGTAGCGGGAAGCGAAGGAGTCGATTTGTGCCCGGTACCGAGCATGGGCTCGGAGGACTTTGCTTTTATGCTGCAGCAGGTGCCTGGGTGTTATGTATGGATCGGTAACGGCCCCTCGGAAGGCAGTTGTTTATTGCATAATCCGCATTACGATTTTAACGATGCAATTTTACCGATGGGAGCCGCCTATTGGGTTAGCTTGGTGGAAACGGTTTTGCCGGCGGAAGTTTGACGGTGCGATTAGTTTTTGTCTTCATTCGGCAGGGTTAACAAGTGGCTCATTTTTTCGACTTTGGTAGTTAGGTAAGCGCGATTGTCGTTATGGAAAACCGATTCGATCGGGATGCGATCCTCGACTTTGATGCCGAGTTGAGTCAATGCATCGATTTTTCTCGGGTTATTGGTAATCAATTGGATCGAATCGACGCCTAAGTCTTGTAGCATTAACGCGGCGAAAGTATAGTCGCGCTCGTCGTCCAAATGACCTAAATGAATGTTGGCATCGACCGTATCCATGCCTTGGTCTTGTAAGTTATAAGCCTGCAGTTTTTTCAATAACCCGATACCGCGACCCTCTTGGCGTAAATAAATCAACACGCCTTGCCCCGCGTTGCTGATAATCTGCAGTGCCTTGTCGAGCTGTTCGCCGCAGTCGCAACGTCGCGAACCGAGAACGTCGCCGGTAAAGCATTCGGAATGGATGCGAACCGGAATTCGGCTTTGGTTTGCGATTGAGCCCTTTACGAAGGCTACATGCTCCTTAGTGTCGATGTTGTTGCTGTAGTAATGTAGAACAAATTCGCCGTAACGGGTTGGAATGCGGGTTTGAACAAGATTTTTTATCTGAGGCTTCACGTCGTTTAATCGAAATAATGTAATGGGCTGTATTTTAACTAATTCGTCCGGTTCGTAGCGAAAAACTTTAGGATTTTTCAGCAATTCTCGGTTTATGCATTTTCGGCGGTTTAGGGTGTTTGTGATGATTATGATATTCTTTTATTGAAGTCGGACTTTGCGCGGCCGATGTGGCGGCAAGTTTAGATATACTCATCGTAGATCAAAATTCGGCACCGGGGGCCCGTCAAAGGACGCCGTGAATACATCCGTGCTGGCAAAGTCTTTGCCGAGCACCCCGGCGGCGCTTTAGGGACTGCCAAAATTTGAAGTGCGAAAGGTTTATAAGAGCTGCTTGGCTTGAAGAGACGGGTTATGAAAGAAGCAAAATATTTTTTAGGGCAGATCGTTCATCATAAATTGTTTAATTACCGTGGGGTTATCTACGATGTCGATTTCGAGTTTCGCGGCGGCGAAGAATGGTACGAAAAAGTAGCGCGCAGTCGACCCGCAAAGAATCAACCTTGGTATCATGTCTTGGTCGATAATGCCAGTCACCAAACCTATGTCGCGGAATGCAATTTGATGGTCAGTCAGAACAAGCAGCGCATTCATAATCCGATGGTAGATTACTATTTTGACGATTTTGAAAACGGGGTTTATTCGTTGCATGTCATGAAGAACTGATCTCGCGAACGAAGCAGCCGTTCGTCAATCGAGTTTATTTTCGCGCTTGTATCAGTTTGATAATGTCGCCGCTGCTCGAGTCGACATGAATCGAACTGAAGCCGGAGGCTTGCACGTTTTTGATCGTTTGCCGATTGATGTTTGCGCCGAGCAATGAAACCGTCAACGGGTTCAATAGATTCATCAAGCGAGCAAGCAAAGGTCTTGAGCTTAAAACGTGTTCGAGCAGCACGATTTGTCCGCCCGGTTTTAAGACTCGATGCAATTCTTTGAGCCCTTTTCTGGGCGAGGGGACCGAGCAAAATACGAAAGAGGCAATCACGGTATCGAAACAATTGTCGGCAAATTCAAGCGATTCGATATCCATTTCATGAAGATCGACATCGATCTGTTTTCGGTTTTTTTTGTGTCTTGCAATATCCAGCATTTTGCCGCTGAAGTCGATTGCGGTTATCCGGGCGCCATGCGGGTAATAATCGAAGTTTTTACCTGTGCCTACGCCAATTTCAAGAATATGCTCGCCTTCGGCTTTGGCCCATAAGCGGTTTCGCCATTTTTTGAAAAATAAGCCTTCCATGACGGCTTCAAGGTTGTCGAAATAAGGCGCTAGTCGGTCATAGCGTTTTTTGATCGAGAGGCTGTCCGGTTTCATATCATCTCCGTGTCATAGCGCATTAAAGAACTCGAATTGGTTTATCCTAGAAAGAGCCTTTCACCATGAAAATCATGAAGAATAGCTTCTTACCCGTTTGTGTAAAACTTTCGTTCACCCGAAAATTAGTGGGTTGCTAAAGCAACCTATTGAATTAACTAATATACTGCATGTGCTTTATGGTTAAACTACCGACTTTACTGTGAAAGTTCGTAGATTTAGACTCTTTATTTAATTTTTCGATATATACCCATCGTAGATCAAAATTCGGCACCGGCGTCCTGTCGGGCGAGTGATCGCACCCTCCACCAACGCCACGCGCTTTCATTTGCCGGGCCTTCATGAACGTTAGGTTTATAGTACACGCGCATCAAGTTTCAGCTTTTAATCGCTCTCATTCTAACCTTCTCTCAAAGAGAGAAGGTATTGAAGTGCCGAAATTTAATCGACGATAGGGTTAATCCGCGTGTTTATAAAGTCTTGAAGACTTTTGCCGCGATATCCAGCGTTTCATCGATGATCTCGTCACTATGCGCGGCTGAAACGAAACCGGCTTCGAAGGCCGACGGAGCCAGATAAACACCATTGTCGAGCATTGAGTGGAAAAAGCGTTTGAAACGGTCTTGATCGCATTGAGCGACTTGTGCGAACGAAGTGATTTGCTTGTCTTCGCTGAAAAACAAGCCGAACATGCCTCCGACGACATTGCTTGAAAGGGGTATTCCTGCTTGGCTGGCACGGTCTTTCATGCCATTGACGAAGCGGGCCGTTTTCTCGGTTAAAACTTCGTAGAAGTTCGGTTTCGCAATCAGCTCGAGTGTTTTCAGTCCCGCGGCCATGGCGACCGGGTTGCCCGAGAGTGTACCGGCTTGGTAAACCGGACCGATCGGTGCGAGATATTCCATGACTTGTCGTTTGCCGCCAAAAGCGCCGACCGGCATGCCACCGCCGATGACTTTACCGAGCGTGGTCAGGTCGGGCGTGATGTTGTAAACCCCTTGTGCGCCATGCAATCCTACACGGAATCCGGTCATTACTTCATCGAAAATCAATAGCGCGCCGGATTCGTCGCAGACTTGGCGTAGCGTTTCGAGAAAACCGGAAACCGGCGGGATGCAGTTCATATTGCCGGCGACCGGTTCGACTATGATGCAAGCGATGCTGTCGCCGATTTTTTTGAATAACTCGACGACAGATTCGTTATCGTTGTAGGTTAACGTGATCGTATTTTCCGCCAGAGCCGCAGGAACGCCCGGCGAACTCGGTACTCCGAATGTTAGTGCTCCCGAGCCGGCCTTGACCAAGAGCGAGTCGGAATGGCCGTGATAACAACCTTCGAATTTAACGATTTTGTCGCGTTCGGTGAAGCCGCGGGCTAAGCGAATCGCGCTCATTGTCGCTTCGGTGCCGGAACTGACCATTCTAACCAACTCGATCGACGGCATCAGTTCGCAAACGGCTTGAGCAATGCGGGTTTCAATTTTGGTCGGCGCACCGAAGCTAAGACCTTTTTGGGCGGTTTCAGTGACGGCAGCGATCACTTCAGGATGGGCGTGTCCTAGAATCATTGGTCCCCAGGAACCGACATAATCGATGTAACGCTTGTTTTCGCTATCGAAAATATAAGGGCCGGAAGCATGGTCGATGAAAACCGGTGTGCCGCCGACGCCGCCGAATGATCTAACCGGCGAATTGACGCCGCCGGGAATGACTTGTTTTGCTGCGGAGAATAGATCGTTTGAATGGGTCATGATTTTTTTTGAATTAGAGCGGGTCAAAGTATAACCATCGTAGATGAAAATTCGGCCTTGGGGTACCCGTCAAAGGACGCCGTAAATACTTCCATGTAGGCTCTATGCCAGCTCCATGCTGGCAAAGCCTTTACCGAGCACCCCAAGGCCTCCTCCGACAATGCCGAAATTTGAAGTGCGAAATATATACTTGTAAAGGACTGATGGTTTCGACTCCTATTGTACTAGGGTATACAAAGACATGAAATCATCATATTATTGTTTCGTTTGGCCTTAAGTATCTAAACTTTAAAACTATTACCAAAACAATGCATTATATAAAAAATATTAGTCTAGTGTGGGGCGTCTTGTTGACGGGCTTTTTTTTGATCGCCGGATGCTCGGACGATAAGTCTTCTTCGAGGCCTTCGGAGCCGGTTAAAACCAAAGCTCATGTCAAGTTTGATCACGCGCATGGGAGCGAAGTCAGCGATTTGGTCAAGCATCAATTCGAACACCAATTTGCCGATCAATGTGTGGAAAGGGAAGTTAAGAATTCAGTCAATAAAGAACTCGACAGAAAACGTTTTGCCGAACCTTGCATGTGTATCGCGACTTATCTGCTCAAGGATTTGACGGCTAAGGAAGCCGAGCTATTCGTCAAAGAAAATAAAAATACGCAGTCTCTTAGGATTAAATTCGAAAGCGCCGCATACCACTGTCTGCAAAAAAAAGCCCAACCGAAAAGTCCTAATCTATTCGGTAAGCGCTAATTAGTTCTAGCGCTTACGTTTAAAATTCGGCGCTTGGCGGTGAAGGTTCATGCAACATCCGCCAGCGCCGAATTCGATTTAAAGCAAGTTTAAAACTTCCGGTAAAAAGAACTCGTTAACCAGTAGCGGTTTTTGGCGGATGGCGTATACGGTTCTTCTTGCCCAGAGCGGTTGTTCGATACAGGCTTCGTTGACGGCAAAGGGCGTCCAAAGCGGCGGGGCGATAAGCGCGAAATCCATTTCCAGTCTGGCTAACTTAGGATAAGAAAAAATCACTTCTCCCAGCGGTTTAGTGCCAAGGTGGGCTAGGTTGCGCCGAGCGGCTTTGATTGTTTTTTCCGGAATCAGCGTACGAGCTAAGACTAGCGGCTTGCCGTCGGCATGCAATAACACCTCGCGGGTTAAGGTGTAACGTCCCGGATTGAGTTTGAGCCGTTCGCGCTCGCTCAAAAAAGGCAGGCGCCGGCAATTGAGTAGTATTTTTACTTTGACGGCATCGCCGTAGTAGCTGCGCAATCGTTGCGTGATCGATCCGGGCTCGTAGATCCAGGATTGCGCTGACCGCGGAATCGTATGGTGCTCTCCGGGGCGACTGACGATCCAGTTCGGTTCTTGTGTTAATAAAAGGCTTTTAATCGGCAAGCGTATCATACCTCGGCATAATTGACGGTTTCTCCGAGCCAGCGTTTGATTAACGGTTGAACGGCATCGGGGGAATGGTGAAGCAGCGATTCGGCAATCGTTGGGATATTATCCAGTAGATCCGTGTCTCGATCCAAATCGGCGATTTTAAATTGCATTTGCCCGGTTTGTCGGGTACCCATGACTTCGCCCGGTCCGCGTAGCTCCAAGTCTTTTTCGGCAATCATAAAGCCGTCGTTTGTGTCTCTTAGAATACCGAGCCGATGTCTCGCCGTGTCGGAGAGAGGGGATTGATAGAGTAGCAAACAATAACTATCGTCTTTGCCCCGGCCGACCCGTCCTCGTAGCTGGTGAAGTTGAGATAGGCCCAAGCGTTCCGGATTTTCGATGATCATGAGTCCGGCGTTAGGAACATCCACGCCAACTTCGATGACGGTGGTCGCGACTAAAAGATCGATTCGGTGGTTCTTAAAGTCTTGCATTACGGCATCCTTGTCGGCGGCTTTCATGCGTCCGTGTACCAGTGCAATGCGAATGTCCGGTAATACTTGGGTGAGTAGTTCAGCGGTTTTTTCGGCGGCTTCGCATTGTAAGGCCTCGGACTCCTCGATCAAGGTGCAGACCCAGTAGGCCTGACGTTTCTGAGCGACCCAGTGACCGATACGGGCAATGACCTCTTCGCGGCGTTCGGAGGGAATGACGCTGGTGACGATGGGCTTTCTGCCGGGCGGTAATTCGTCGATGATCGAGATATCCAGGTCCGAGTATTGTAGCATAGCCAGGGTTCGCGGGATCGGTGTGGCGGTCATGACCAGTTGATGCGGTCGAATTCCGGCATTACGCCCTTTGTCTCTGAGCGCCATACGTTGATGCACGCCGAAGCGGTGCTGTTCGTCGATGACGATCAAACCTAGTTTTTTAAAGGTGACGGATTCTTGAAATAGGGCGTGTGTCCCGATCACGATGCCGGCAGAGCCATCTTCAAGCGATTCGAGCGCGGCCTTTCGGGTATTGCCTTTGATTTGCCCGGTCAAGAAGATGATTTGAGTCTGAAAACTGTCGAACCATGCGCTAAAATTTCGAAAATGTTGTTCGGCCAGCAATTCAGTCGGCGCCATGACTGCGACTTGATATCCCGTTGCCAAGGCTAGTAAGGCGGCGTATGCCGAAACGACGGTTTTGCCGGAGCCGACATCGCCCTGTACCAGGCGTAACATGGGTTGTTGTTGACTGCAATCGGCTTCGATTTCAGTAATAACGCGTTGTTGCGCACCGGTTAGTTGGAAAGGTAGCGATTTTAGAAAATGCCGACGGGTAATCTCGTCAATAGTAAAAGGAGGGGCTGGCTGTGCGCGGGCTTGTTCACGGACGACTCTCAAACTGAGATGATGACTTAACAGTTCTTCAAAGGCTAAGCGTTTTCGCGCCGGATTATCGTTTTGGAGTAATGTCTCGGCGGTCATCTGTTCGCTTGGGGCATGCAGGAAGTTGATGGCCTCTATTAGCGTAGGATAATGGAAACGCTGTAAAAGCGATTCCGGTAACCAATCGGTCAAGTGTTTAAGATGCAGGTTTAACGTTTGTTTGATCGCTTTTCTAAGTAAGGATTGGCTTAAGCCTTCGGTCAGCGGATAAACCGGCGTTAAGGTGTCTTCGGTGACCGTTTGTTCGGGATTGTTGAGGATTTTATAGTCGGGATGGATCATTTCTAAGCCCGCATAGCCGTGACGCACTTCCGCGAAACAACTGAGGTAGGTTCCCGGGCTCAGCTGCGTCAGTTGCGCGGCGCTAAAATGAAAAAAACGTAGACTAATAAACCCGGTGCCGTCGCCGATTCGGCAGATCAGGCTTTTACGGCCTCGCAGCAGCGTGTCGGTTAATTCGACTTTGCCTTTGATCAAGGCAGTCATCCCCGGTTTTAGAGCCCCAATGGCTTGGGTTCGAGTTCTATCCTCATAGCGGTGTGGGAGATGGAAGATAAGATCCTGACAGTTTCGGATGCCTAGCTTTTCTAGCTTGCTTGCCGTTTGTTTGCCGATGCCGCCCAATGAAGCGACCGATTGATCAAGTGGATCGTTACGGTCCATCGTAGAGTGTTGGCTCTATGCCGGATAGAGTTCGTTACGTAAATGCATGACAGCGTCAATTTCGACGCCAACACCTTTCGGTAATGCTGCGACTCCGATCGCGGCTCGGGCCGGGTAGGGTTCGCTGATGAATTCACCCATGACCTCGTTGACGATAGGGAAGTTGGATAGGTCGGTTAAATAAACATTCAATTTGACGATATCCGTTAAATCGCCGCCGGCCGCTAATGCGACCGCTTTTAAGTTAAGGAACACTTGGGTGATTTGGTTACGAATGTCTTCCGAGACAACGTCCATGGTTTTAGGGTTCAAGGGGATTTGACCGGATAAGTAAACGGTATTGTCGACCTTAACGGCCTGTGAATAAGTGCCGATGGCTTGTGGCGCGTCCGGAGTATGGATGATTTCTTTATTCATGAGCAGAGTGATAAGTTTGATCTAAGAGTATTTATCTAGGCCTTGACTCGCGTAATCTTTAAAACAATCGTCAATTTTTTCAGGCGGCGCATAATATTGGCTAAATGGACTCGGTCTTTAACGGTGAGTGTGATCAAATCGACCGAGACTCGGTCGTCCTGGTCGACTACAGTGACGTTTTCGATATTCGAGTCCATTTCTGAGATGGTTGCGGCGATAGTTGCGAGTGTTCCCCGTTGATTGAGTAGCTCAATGCGAATTTCCGCCGGAAATTCTCCACTGGTATCCTTGCTCCATTCGACATCCAGCCAGCCGGTTTGTTTTTTTCTTGAATCGCTGCTGTTTCTGCATTCATGATGATGAACGACGATGCCGCGTCCGGGGTTGAAAAAACCGACGATCGAATCGCCCGGTATCGGGCGGCAACATTTGGCCAGTGTGACGACCATGCCTTCCGTACCTTTGATAATTAGCGGGCTGTTGATGCCTTGTTCGTTATCGTCGAGTCTAACCGTCGACGAGATGTCGTCTTGGCTCAAGCGTTTGGCGACCAAAAACGGCATTTTATTACCGAGTCCTATGTCCTCGAGTAAGACATCCATCGAGTTGACCGACAGCACCTCCAAAAGTTTGTTCACGCGCTCCGATGGAATGGTGTCCAATTGTAAGTTCATGCCTTGCAATTCTTTTTCCAGGAGGCGGCGTCCGAGGTTGATCGCTTCCTGTTGTTTAAAGTTCTTTAGATAGGCGCGGATGCTGCTGCGGGCCTTAGCGGTGACGACATAGTTTAGCCAGAGCGGATTGGGTCGGGCCCAAGATGTGGTGATGACTTCGACGGTTAAGCCGTTTTCGAGTTGCGTTTGCAACGGCACCAGTTGTTTATCGACCCGAGCCGAGACGCAGGAATTGCCGATATCGGTATGCACCGCATAAGCGAAGTCGACGATCGTCGCGCCGCGTGGCAATTTGATAATACCGCCTTGAGGCGTGAATACGAAGACTTCTTGGGGGTAGAGGTCGATTTTAAGATTATCGATAAACTCCATGGAGTTGCCGGCCGATTTGTGAATCTCCAGTAATTCACGCAGCCATTCATTAGCTCGTGCTTGGGCATGCTCGGTTTTGTCGCTTTCCGCTTTATCGCTATCGGATTTATAAAGCCAATGTGCGGCAATGCCCGATTCCGACATTCGGTGCATTTCATGGGTTCTGATTTGAATTTCAATCGGGACACCGTAAGGGCCGATCAATATCGTATGCAGGGACTGATAACCGTTAGCCTTGGACAATGCGATATAATCCTTGAATCGCCCGGGGACCGGGTTATAGAGATTATGAACGACGCCCAGTACGCGATAGCAGGTGTCGGGTTGATCGCAAAGAATTCTAAAGGCATAAACGTCGAACACGTCGGCAAAGGATATCTTTTTGTTGAGCATTTTTTGATAAATGCTATAAAGATTTTTTTCACGTCCTTCGACTTCGCATTCCAAGCCGGCTTCGCGTAGGCGGTTTTTAATCGAATTCTGGATGATTTCGACGATTTCTCTTCGATTCCCTCGCGCTTTTTTGACGGCGTTTTTTAGGACTGCATGGCGGCCGGGGTATAAGGCTTTAAAACCGAGGGATTCCAATTGATGGCGGATATGGTTCATGCCCAGTCGGTTGGCGATGGGCGCATAAATATCCAGTGTTTCTCGAGCGATGCGGCGTTTTTTTTCAGGTGGCATCGAGCCTAAGGTTTGCATGTTGTGCAGACGATCGGCTAGTTTGACCATGATGACGCGCAAATCTTTGGTCATGGCCAAAAACATTTTTCGGACATTTTCCGCCTGAGCTTCGGCTCTCGATTTGCTGTCGATTTTGCTCAGCTTTGTAACGCCGTCAACCAGTTCGGCCACTTCCATGCTAAACAAGCGGCCGAGGTCATCCTTGCTGGCGTGCGTGTCTTCGATGACATCATGCAGTAGCGCTGCCATGATCCCTTTCGCATCCATGCGCATTTCCGCCAGGCTGATGGCCACGGCGATAGGGTGGCAAATGTAAGCTTCTCCGCTCTTTCTGAACTGGCCGGCATGCGCCTCCGCACCATACTGATAGGCCCTGCAGATATCGTTGATTTGGTTTTGGTCCATATAGCTTTCCAGAGTCGAGCATAAACGCCGGATCAGTTTATCCTGAGGACGTTCGAGTTCGAGACTGTCAGCTAGTTGTAACATGGCTTTATTAGAGTGTTAAATCGGCTTCGGTATCGTCGCCGGTTCGATGCAGCAGATTGATGTTGTCGGCATTGACATGTCCTGCAGCAATTTCGCGCAAGGCGAGTACGGTGTCTTTGTCTTTGCCGCGCGGGATAAATTCTTCCGCGCCCTTGCTCAATTGGCGGGCGCGTTTGCTGGCTAACAACACCAGTTTAAAACGGTTTTCGACGTGCTCAAGGCAGTCTTCAATAGTAACTCTGGCCATGGTGATCCTGTAAAACAATAAATACCGGCCTATAGGCCGGATGAAAAGGGCATTTATTATAAAAGGAAACGCTGATTAAATCAGCGTTTCAATAAAAGACTCTGATAACTCTTTTGCAGTTCAAATTACGAACGGTTTGTAACAGTCGCGAGAGGCTGAGACAGTGGTGTTAAGTTTAAACAGGCGTTATACCTTTCGCACTTCAAATTTCGGCAGTGCCTAAGGAGGTACCGGGGGGCCTGGCAAAGGCTTTGCCAGCATGGATGCTGGCATAGAGCCTACATGGACGTATTCTCACGGCGTCCTTTGACGGGCCCCTGGTGCCGAATTTTGATCTGCGATGGGTATGATTTCGAAGATGCGATAACTTTTCACCGGAGTCGTTGCCTCGGCGTGTAATCAGTCGATACAGAGCTTCTCAAGCGCGTTGTTGTAAAACGGCTACGGCCGGTAATTCTTTGCCCTCCAAAAATTCAAGAAACGCGCCGCCGCCGGTCGAAGTATAAGATACTTTTTCTTCGATTCCATATTTGTCGATGGCCGCTAGCGTATCACCACCGCCGGCAATTGAAAAGCCACTGCTGTCGGCAATGGCTTTAGATAGGGCTTCGGTACCGCCACCGAATTGATCGAATTCGAAAACTCCGACCGGCCCGTTCCACACGATCGTGCCCGCAGATTTTAGAATGTCGGCATAAAGCGCCGCAGTTTCAGGACCGATATCCATAATCAAATCGTCGTCTTGAACATCGGCGACTTTTTTGACTGTTGCGGCGGCGCTTTCCGAAAACTCTTTTGCGCAAACCACATCGACCGGAACCGGGATTTCAGCTCCGTTACGTTTTGCTTGATCCATCAATCGGTTGGCTTCATCGATTAAATCGGCTTCATAGAGGGATTTGCCTACCGGAAATCCGGCTGCAGCGATAAAGGTATTGGCAATACCGCCGCCGACGATGAGCCGGTCGACTTTTTGCGATAGGGATTCGAGTACGGTGAGCTTGGTCGAAACCTTCGAGCCGCCCACGATTGCGACCAGAGGCCGGTCAGGGCTCTCCAATGCTTTGCCTAAGGCGTCCAATTCTTTAGCTAATAAGGGGCCGGCGCAAGCGATCGGTGCAAATTGCGCAACGCTGTGCGTGGACGCTTGGGCTCGATGTGCGGTGCCGAATGCGTCCATTACAAAAATATCGCATAGGGCAGCCATTTTTTTGCCGAGCTCTTCGCTGTTTTTCCCTTCGCCTTTATTGAAGCGCACGTTTTCGCATAAAACGACTTCACCTGGCTGTATTTCGATACCGTCGATCCAGTCTTTCTCTAAGCGCACGGGTTTGCCTAGTAAGCCTTGTAAATGTTCGGCAACCGGTTTCATCGAGGCTTCTTCGCTGTAAACGCCTTCTTCGGGACGACCTAAGTGCGACATCAGAATGACTGCGGCGCCGGCTGATAAGGCGTGTTTAATAGTGGGCAAGCTGGCTTGTATGCGGATGTCGCTAGCCACTTTCCCGTTTTTGATCGGGACATTTAAGTCTTCGCGAATCAATACGCGTTTATTTGATAAGTCCAGATCGACCATTTTTTTTATCGACATATGTTTGGCTCCTGATGCTGAGTTGAGATAGGGTTTAAAATGTAGCTAAGGAACGAGCATGAAATAACTTAGACAACTGTTGGAGGGGGTTTGGTGGCTCGGTTGACAGGTGTCGGCGGCAGGGCAGATTTTTGCTCCTGCAAAATCTGCATTCATGCCATCCATGGCAATCAGATTCCGCCGTCAAGCCTACATGGACGTATTCACGGCGTCCTGTCAAGCGAGTCACCAAACCGCCACAAAGCCTACTACTTGTATAAGTTACTTTGTGCATATTCCTAATCAAATTTATGCGCTGTAAGCTCGTCAAAGGACGCCGAGGCCTTCGCGCCTAAATTATGGATGATTTCGATTCATAGCTAATGACCTATGGAGTTTAGTTGCAAGGTGAATGCGGATATTGCACGGAGCAAAAATCCACACTGCTCCGAGATGAATATGGCAAATTAGTCGCGTGATCTAAAGTTGTATTATTGTAGCAAAATAGCAGCGCCTATCATTGCCGCGCCGATCAAAATCGTAGTCAATGTGGTATTTTGGTTACGTTCGATTTGTTTGCGTAATAAATGCAATTCGCGGTTTTGTTGATCCATTTGCGCGCGGGCGTGACCTGCGTCGTTCAATGCCTTGATAACCAGTGCCGGGATTTCCGGGAATTGCTCTGCGAGTTCGGGAAACTGTTGCAAGGCTTTTTGTATTTTGGCTTTTGGGCCTAGACGTTCGTGAAACCATTTTTCCAGAAATGGTTTCGCGGTTTGCCATAAATCTAGTTCAGGATAAAGTTGGCGGCCGAGTCCTTCAATATTAAGCAGGGTTTTTTGCAGTAGCACCAGTTGTGGTTGAACATGCATGTCGAAGCGCCGGGCGGTTTGAAACAAACGCAGCAATAAGTGTCCGAAAGAGATATCCTTGAGCGGTTTTTCGAAAATCGGTTCGCAAACACTTCGGATTGCCGATTCAAAGTCTTCGACACGCGTCGTTCCGGGAACCCAGCCTGATTCGACATGCATTTGCGCAACGCGGCGGTAATCCCGATTGAAAAAGGCTAGAAAGTTTTCAGCCAAGTAGCGCTGATCGGATTCTGACAGCGTGCCGACGATGCCGAAATCGACAGCGAGATATTTGGCAGGGAGTTCGACGAAAATATTGCCGGGATGCATGTCGGCATGAAAAAAATTATCGCGAAAGACTTGCGTGAAAAAAATTTCGACGCCGCGTTCGGCAAGCAGTTTGAAGTCGGCATTGCCGGCTCGCAATTGTTCGATGTTGCCGACCGGTATGCCTTTGATGCGTTCCATGACCATGACTTTTTGGCGAGTCAACGGCCAATGTACTTCCGGCACATAAATCATTTCCGAGTGTTCGAAATTACGGCGCAGCTTAGCGGCGTTGGCGGCTTCTCTGACTAAGTCGAGTTCATCTAGTGTCGATTTCTCGAATTCCATAACAACTTCCCGAGGCCTTAATCGTCGGGCATCGCTCCAAAAGCGTTCGGCAAAGCGAGCTAATTCGTATAGCAAGCCGACATCGGACCGGATGCGCTGTTCGATGTCGGGTCGTAATACCTTGACGATGACCTGTTCACCGTTATTTAACACGGCAGTATGCACTTGTGCGACCGAGGCCGACGCTAGCGGTTCGTCGTCGAATTCGGCGAAAGCCTCGCTGATCGGTATTCCCAATTCTTTTTCGATAATTGCACGGGCAATACTACTGGAAAACGGAGGAACCTTGTCTTGCAACTTGACCAGTTCATCCGCGATATCTTCAGGGAGTAGGTCCTTACGGGTGGATAAGGCTTGTCCGAATTTTACATAGATGGGGCCTAAATCTTCGAGTGCACGACGAATTCTGACGCCGCGTGATTCTGTTCCGCGCCGTAGCCAAAAGGTAGGCGATAAAAAGACTAAATACCGAATTGGCCGGAATAAATGCGTTTTTAGGACAATTTCATCAAGGCCGTGGAAGACCAGGACCCAGTTGATATGAATCAGGCGCAGCAATATTTTTGGGCGGATCACTGAGTTACCTTGTAGTAATATTGTCGTGGATGGATCAAAGGGGTTGGTTTGTATATAGGGTTAAGGCTGTTCGGTATGGGTAATCTCAAGATTTTCTAGACGGCTTTGTAATCGGTCAAGATCGGTTTGCAGGTCGCTGATTTTACGGTAGAAAATATCGGTCTCTGGTTTTGCGGGTAAGTCTCGAGCTTCCTCCTGAAGAAATTCCGTTAGGTTGAGCCGGAAGCTTTCGAGTATGTCGCCGGTCCAACTTTGGCCGGTACGAAAGAATCGGCCTATGCGATGAGCAATGATATCGCCGGTATAACGCGATAGTATTTCTTCGAGGTCGATATCTATCTTTTCGAAAAGGTTAATGAATGCATTCCCGACTTCATTATCACCGCTGATTTCGATCGAGTCGTTGAATAATGTGCTTCCCAAGCCTTTTGCGCCGAATGCTAGTGCTGTGCCGGTCAATAACGTGTCGGCCGGGGCCGGGTAGTCGTCTAAGACCTGAATAGCGGTTTCCGAAGGGCAAAGATAGAGTGTTTCATTGAATGGCCGGAGGGTAATGCCGATCACTTTGCCGGTTAGCGGAGCCAGTAAATAACTAGCATCGCGGTCAAGTGCGACGAAGCGATTCAAGGCGGCTTCGAATACGCTAAGCAGTAGGGGTTTTACGGTCATGAGCGAGTCGTCGGTAAATTGGGGAGGCATTATTAGATTTTATAGCCTCTATGCACCGCCACGATGCCTTGCGATAAGTTGAAATATTCGCAGCGTTCGAGTCCTGCGTTCTCCATCATTTTTTTGAGTTCGTCTTGTTTCGGATGCATGCGGATCGATTCGGCTAAATACCGGTAGCTCTCTTCGTCCTTTGCAACGAACTTTCCGATTTTAGGCATCAAGTTGAATGAATAAAAGTCGTAAACCTTTTCGGTCAATTTGTCGGTCGGGTGGGAAAATTCCAGCACGATGACCCTTCCGCCCGGTTTTAACACGCGATACATCGATCTTAATGCAGCGTCTTTGTCGGTAACGTTGCGGAGCCCAAAGCCGATACAAACACAGTCGAAGGAGTTGTCCTCGAAAGGTAGGCATTCCGCATTGACTTGCGCGAAGCGAATGTTGCCGATGATGCCGTGGTCGATCAGGCGATCGCGACCATTACGCAGCATTTCTGCGTTGATGTCTGCGAGGACTACTTGCCCTTTTTTGCCGACGCGTTTTTCGAAGAGCATTGTCAGGTCGCCGGTGCCGCCGGCCAGGTCAAGTACACTTTCACCGCTACGAACATTGCTGAGTTGTACGGCGATGCGTTTCCAAATGCGATGAATGCCGAACGACATTAAATCGTTCATGATATCGTATTTGCCGGCCACGGAGTCGAATACACTCCGGACCATTTGAACTTTTTCTTCCTTAGCGACTTGTTTGAAGCCGAAATGTGTCGTGTTTTCGTTTGTCATGTTTTTTCCGGTTAAGCGCTAATCATTGATTGAATTTAGTCGAAATCAAGGTTGTTGGTCCTAAGTCGAGGCTTTGGGCGGCAAAACCTATAGTTGAAATAACTGTCTTGTCATCAACCTAAAAGAGCAGTAGGCATTATTATAGACCGTTCGTGCTGAGCCAAGTCGAAGCGTGGAGGGCTATATCTTTCGCATTTCAAATTTCGGTAGTGCCCGAGGAGGCGCACCGGGGTGTCTGGTCGCTCACCTAACGCTAGGTGAGCGACCAGCATGGAGCTGGTATAGACTCTACATGGACGTATTCACAGCGTCCTTTGATGGACATTCCGGTGCCGAATTTTGATCTACGATGGGCATATAACATTTTCACCGGCTTGGTGAAGCCTCAAATGCTCTTTGTTAGGCTCAAGGATGACTTACAATATATTGGAAGGGGTATGGCTACTGATGATGTGGTTGTCCAGTCGCTTCCAGTTTATCCAAGTACGCAGCCCATAGCTCCTTGTATTCCGAGCCCAATTTATAAAGTAATGGCCAAGTGTAAATACCAGTTTTATGACCGTCGCTAAAAACCGGGGTTATCGCATAGTTACCGACCGGTTTAAGTTCGTTGATGGTAACGTTTTCTTTGCCTATTTGTAATATCTCCTGACCGGGGCCATGGCCTATCGCTTCCGCCGAAGGCGTGTAGACGCGCAGGTATTCATAAGGCAACGAAAAGGTGTGTCCGTCGTCGAAACTAATTTCCAAAATTCGTGAATTCTGGTGTAACTTGATTTCGGTCGGTGTTGTGTCGATTTCTTGTACGGTCAGGCGCATAAGTTTAGAGTATGTATCGGCTTAAGTCTTCATCCTGAGCTAACTCGGCAAGATGGGCATCGACATAGCCGGCGTCAATCGTGATCGATTGTTCGTTTAAGTCAGGTGCGTTAAAGGATATTTCCTCCAGTAACCGCTCTAATAGGGTATGTAATCTTCGTGCGCCAATGTTTTCCGTTGTTTCATTGACTTGCCAGCCAAGTTCGGCAATGCGTTGAATGCCGTCCTGAGAGAAGTTCAGCAATACTCCTTCGGTAGCTAATAAAGCTTGGTATTGCTCAGTCAATGAGGCGTCCGGTTCTGTCAAGATACGCACAAAGTCATCGGCGGTTAGGGCATCGAGTTCAACTCGGATAGGAAAACGGCCCTGCAATTCCGGAATAAGATCCGATGGTTTGGTCAAATGAAAGGCGCCTGAGGCAATAAACAAAATATGATCGGTTTTGATTGTGCCATATTTGGTGCTGACCGTGCTGCCTTCAACCAGTGGTAGCAAATCTCGTTGAACGCCTTCTCGGGAAACCTCGCCGCCACCGCTGCCTATTTCGGATCGTTTACAAATTTTATCGATTTCGTCTAAGAAAACGATGCCGTTTTGTTCCACGGATTCAACAGCGCGTAGCTTGATATCTTCTTCATTGACCAGTTTGGCGGCTTCTTCTTCTTGCAGTACTTTCAAAGCATCCTTGGTTTTCATTTTACGAGTGCTTTTTCGGCTGCTACTGAGATTTTGAAACATCCCTTGTAATTGACTGGTCATTTCTTCCATGCCGGGAGGAGCCATGATTTCAACGCCGAGCGGGGCAACGTGGACATCGATTTCAATTTCTTTGTCGTCTAATTCGCCTTCGCGTAGTTTTTTGCGCATCTTTTGACGCGTGGACGACTCGGTTTCGGAAAGCATGCCGCCGCTGGCGCTAGGTAGTAAGATGTCGAGTACGGATTCTTCAGCGGCATCGGCCGCTCTGTTTTGAACCTTATCCATCTCTTCTTGGCGGGTCATTTTTACCGCGGTATCGACGAGATCGCGAATAATCGATTCAACGTCGCGGCCCACATAGCCCACTTCGGTAAATTTAGTAGCTTCGATTTTAATGAATGGCGCGTTCGCTAGTTTGGCTAAGCGTCTGGCGATTTCGGTTTTACCGACGCCGGTGGGGCCAATCATCAAGATATTTTTCGGGGTGATTTCATCGCGTAGAATCCCGCTAACGAGGCTACGCCTCCAGCGATTACGTAACGCGATTGCGACAGCTCGTTTGGCGTTAGCTTGTCCTATGATGTGTTTATCCAGTTCGTGGACGATTTCTCTTGGTGTCATTTGGCTCATTCGGTCGGCTCTTTGGGTTCAGCGTCGAGTTCTTCAATGCGCAGGTTATGGTTTGTATAAATGCATATGTCTGCAGCGATATTTAGCGAGCGTTCAACGATTTCACGCGCGCTAAGTTGAGTATTTTCTAACAGAGCCCGGGCTGCTGATTGTGCATAAGGCCCTCCGGAGCCGATAGCTATGAGTTCGTGTTCCGGCTCAATAACGTCTCCGGTTCCTGATATGATCAAAGAGGATTTCGCGTCCGCAATAGTAAGCAAAGCCTCAAGTCTGCGTAAAGCACGATCGGTGCGCCAATCTTTAGCCATTTCAACGGCTGCGCGAGTTAAATTGCCGCGATGTTTTTCCAGTTTGCCTTCAAAATGCTCAAACAAGGTAAATGCATCGGCCGTAGCTCCGGCGAAGCCAGCGATTACTTTATCGTGATATAAACGCCGAACTTTACGTGCGTTGCCTTTCATAACAGTGTTGCCAAGCGTGACCTGGCCGTCACCGCCAATGACCACTTTATCTCCGCGTCGGACGGAAAGAATGGTTGTTCCTCTGAAGTTCACTTCTAATTCCCGGTTCAATAATGAGTTAGTATGGCAATTCTACCTGTCTTATCCCGTATAAGGAAAAGAATCTGAATTGTTAGCATGGATATAATACAGAATATGGGTTGCACGATTGAAATTTCAATAGGTGCAATACGAAAGTATAAATTAATTGAGTTCCTGCGGGTTTGATTTAAGCGTTAAAAATTGGATGTTCATATAATAAAGTATAAATGGATGGTGCCTGTTTAATATTGCTCGACGCTTAAGGATGTGGTCGTAAATATACCTTTCGTACTTCAAATTTCGGCAGTGCCTGAGGAGGGGCCAGCATGGATGTATTCACCCAGCACCTAAATTCCATAGTCAATGGGCTATGGTTAACTATCTTAGATAATTTAGGTGCTGGGTTCACGGCGTCCTTTGATGGGTATCCCGGCGCCGAATCTTGATCTAAGATGGGTATATCGCGAAATCCTAAGATGATGTTGTTTGTCCTCCCCCTTCTTAGAATTAGCACGATGTGTTTTAGAAGCAAAAATAGGTTAGGCGAAGTAATTGTGGTTTGTCTCTGTTGTCAATATTCGTTAATGAATTCCCGTGTGTGCAGACGAGTGTATGCGATGGGTTATTCCTCGGGTTTTTTTAAAGGTCATCGGGTTGATTTAAAAGGATAAATTAACCACTGCAGAAAAAAGATCAAAACAAGCTTGACTCAAAATTAAGAATCCTGTTTAATACGCGCTCTTTCACGGTGCGCCTAGGTAGCTCAGTCGGTAGAGCAGAGGACTGAAAATCCTCGTGTCGGCAGTTCGATTCTGCCCCTGGGCACCAATGAAAGAGTTTAAGATTTATTAGCTTATTAATTAAATAAGCATTGAAAATAAAGTTTGACATTGAGTTTCGCTTCTGTATAATAGGCGGGCTCAACGGGAGAGAAAGTCTTCCAGCTCTTTAACAAGCAGATCAAAATAATTTGTGTGGGTGCTTGTGGCGAATAGCTTAGCGGTTAAAACTATTCGGCGCAAGAACAACACGTTAATTCAAAGCGATTACGTTTAATTCTTAGTCGAGCCAAGATTGGTGACTCATCTTATTGAGTCACAAACCATATTAAACTGAAGAGTTTGATCATGGCTCAGATTGAACGCTGGCGGTATGCTTAACACATGCAAGTCGAACGGTAACGGTCCTTCGGGAGCCGACGAGTGGCGGACGGGTGAGTAACGCGTAGGAATCTGCCTGGTAGTGGGGGACAACTCGGAGAAATCCGAGCTAATACCGCATACGCCCTGAGGGGGAAAGCGGGGGATCTTCGGACCTCGCGCTATCAGATGAGCCTGCGTTGGATTAGCTAGTTGGTGGGGTAAAGGCCTACCAAGGCGACGATCCATAGCTGGTCTGAGAGGACGATCAGCCACACTGGGACTGAGACACGGCCCAGACTCCTACGGGAGGCAGCAGTGGGGAATATTGGACAATGGGCGCAAGCCTGATCCAGCAATACCGCGTGTGTGAAGAAGGCCTGAGGGTTGTAAAGCACTTTCAATAGGGAGGAAAAAGCGTTGGTTAATAGCCGATGCCTTGACATTACCTATAGAAGAAGCACCGGCTAACTCCGTGCCAGCAGCCGCGGTAATACGGAGGGTGCGAGCGTTAATCGGAATTACTGGGCGTAAAGCGTGCGTAGGCGGTTATTTAAGTCAGATGTGAAAGCCCCGGGCTTAACCTGGGAACGGCATTTGATACTGGGTAACTTGAGTTTAGGAGAGGAGAGTGGAATTTCCGGTGTAGCGGTGAAATGCGTAGAGATCGGAAGGAACACCAGTGGCGAAGGCGGCTCTCTGGCCTAAAACTGACGCTGAGGTACGAAAGCGTGGGTAGCAAACAGGATTAGATACCCTGGTAGTCCACGCCGTAAACGATGTCAACTAGCCGTTGGGTCTTTATTAAGACTTAGTGGTGCAGCTAACGCATTAAGTTGACCGCCTGGGGAGTACGGCCGCAAGGTTAAAACTCAAATGAATTGACGGGGGCCCGCACAAGCGGTGGAGCATGTGGTTTAATTCGATGCAACGCGAAGAACCTTACCTACCCTTGACATCCAGAGAATCTGTGAGAGATCGTAGAGTGCCTTCGGGAACTCTGAGACAGGTGCTGCATGGCTGTCGTCAGCTCGTGTCGTGAGATGTTGGGTTAAGTCCCGTAACGAGCGCAACCCTTATCCTTAGTTGCCAACAGGTCAAGCTGGGAACTCTAGGGAGACTGCCGGTGATAAACCGGAGGAAGGTGGGGACGACGTCAAGTCATCATGGCCCTTATGGGTAGGGCTACACACGTGCTACAATGGCCGGTACAGAGGGCAGCGAACTTGCGAAAGTCAGCAAATCCCAGAAAGCCGGTCCTAGTCCGGATTGCAGTCTGCAACTCGACTGCATGAAGTCGGAATCGCTAGTAATCGCGAATCAGAATGTCGCGGTGAATACGTTCCCGGGCCTTGTACACACCGCCCGTCACACCATGGGAGTGGGTTGCAAAAGAAGTAGGTAGTTTAACCTTCGGGAGGGCGCTTACCACTTTGTGATTCATGACTGGGGTGAAGTCGTAACAAGGTAGCCCTAGGGGAACCTGGGGCTGGATCACCTCCTTACAAAGACAGCAAGCGTTCGTCATAAGTACCCACAACAAATTATTTTGATCGAAGACGTCACGAGCCTGGGCCTGTAGCTCAGTTGGTTAGAGCGCACCCCTGATAAGGGTGAGGTCGGAGGTTCAAATCCTCCCAGGCCCACCAACGCGGCGCAAGCCTGGAAGCGGAAGGACCACCCGTCAAACTAGCAGTGTTTAGTTTGCACGAACCCCAAAGGGGCCATAGCTCAGCTGGGAGAGCGCCTGCCTTGCACGCAGGAGGTCGGGAGTTCGATCCTCCCTGGCTCCACCAATGCTATACCGTTTGAATGGCGAAAGCCCTCACAGACGGTATAGCATTGGTGACGGAAACAACGTCACGAATAGCTCTTTAACAATTTGGAAATCTGTACACTGTAACTTCAACGTTTAAAGCGATTTAAACCAAGAAGATACATAAAACAAGTTCACCGAAGCAGACGGTAAAGCAAAGCTTGTTACTGTCCGCGCCGCAAGGCGAAGACAGCGGCAAAGCCAAGACCAACCGAAAGCGACGTGAATGAGTTCTCAAGCAGAAAGCGAAAATGTCAGCTGACAGATAACGCCACAGACCTGAACCGAAACCACGCTACCGAAAGGGAGTGCGAGAGCGGTCAGACTGATTGGGGTTATATGGTCAAGTGAATAAGCGCATACGGTGGATGCCTAGGCGATAAGAGGCGACGAAGGACGTAGTAGCATGCGATAAGCCGCGGGGAGTTTGCAAACTAACTTTGATCCGCGGATTTCCGAATGGGGCAACCCAGTCAGGACAACCTGATTATCCTTAAGTGAATACATAGCTTAAGGAGGCGAACCCGGGGAACTGAAACATCTAAGTACCCGGAGGAAAAGAAATCAACCGAGATTCCCTTAGTAGCGGCGAGCGAACGGGGACCAGCCCTTAAGTCCAGCCCCAGTTAGTGGAATGCCCTGGAAAGAGCAGCCATAGATGGTGATAGCCCAGTACATGAAAACTGGAGCTGGATGAAAACGAGTAGGACGGGGCACGTGAAACCTTGTCTGAACATGGGGGGACCATCCTCCAAGGCTAAATACTCCTTATCGACCGATAGTGAACCAGTACCGTGAGGGAAAGGCGAAAAGAACCGAGGAGATCGGAGTGAAATAGAACCTGAAACCGTATGCGTACAAGCAGTAGGAGTCCCGCCCCTAAATTACTTTAGGAAAAAAATGCATTACTTTTATGTCTTACAAGCAATTGAAGATAAAGAAAAGTTTTACTTTGGCTGTACGAGTAACCTGAAAGAGCGAATCAGCTCGCATAATGCAGGTAAAAATATAGCAACTAAAAGCAATCAGTGGCGAGTGGTTTATTACGAAGCGTTTTTAACATTAAGTGGAGCGAGACAGCGAGAATATCGTATCAAGCATCACGGCAGTGCAAAGCGTAAATTAATGGACCGAATCAAACCCACCTTAGAGTAATTTAGGGGCGGGATGACTGCGTACCTTTTGTATAATGGGTCAGCGACTTAATCTCAGTGGCAAGCTTAACCGAATAGGGGAGGCGTAGCGAAAGCGAGTCTGAATAGGGCGTCATAGTCGCTGGGATTAGACCCGAAACCGGGCGATCTATCCATGACCAGGTTGAAGGTTGGGTAATACCAACTGGAGGACCGAACCGGGATCCGTTGAAAAGGATTCGGATGAGTTGTGGATCGGAGTGAAAGGCTAATCAAGCCCGGAGATAGCTGGTTCTCCTCGAAAGCTATTTAGGTAGCGCCTCGTGTATCACTGTTGGGGGTAGAGCACTGTTTCGGCTAGGGGGTCATCTCGACTTACCAACCCGATGCAAACTCCGAATACCAACAAGTGCGAGCACGGGAGACACACGGCGGGTGATAAGGTCCGTCGTGAAAAGGGAAACAGCCCAGACCGTCAGCTAAGGTCCCCAAATCTATGCTCAGTGGGAAACGATGTGAGAAGGCCCAGACAGCCAGGAGGTTGGCTTAGAAGCAGCCATCCTTTAAAGAAAGCGTAATAGCTCACTGGTCGAGTCGGCTTGCGCGGAAGATTCACCGGGGCTAAGCATAGTACCGAAGCTACGGATCATACTTTAGAGTATGGTGGTAGAGGAGCGTTCTGTACGCCTGCGAAGGTCGATTGAGAAGTCGGCTGGAGGTATCAGAAGTGCGAATGCTGACATGAGTAACGATAATGGGGGTGAAAAACCCCCACGCCGAAAACCCAAGGTTTCCTGCGCAACGCTAATCGACGCAGGGTTAGTCGGCACCTAAGGCGAGGCCGAAAGGCGTAGTCGATGGAAAACAGGTTAATATTCCTGTACCGGAGGTAACTGCGATGGGGTGACGGAGAAGGCTAGGTCAGCTGTCTGTTGGAATAGGCAGTTTAAGCGAGTAGGGAGTGGAATTAGGCAAATCCGGTTCCATAATTCTGAGACGTGATGACGAGTATCCCCTAGGGGAGACGAAGTGATTGATGCCCTGCTTCCAAGAAAAACCTCTAAGCATCAGGTTATCTGCGGCCGTACCCTAAACCGACACAGGTGGGTGGGATGAGAATTCTAAGGCGCTTGAGAGAACTCGGGTGAAGGAACTAGGCAAAATGGTACCGTAACTTCGGGAGAAGGTACGCCCTTGGTAGGTGAAGTCCCTTGCGGATGGAGCTGAAGAGGGTAGCATTAAACTGGTGGCTGCGACTGTTTAGCAAAAACATAGCACTCTGCAAACTCGAAAGAGGACGTATAGGGTGTGACGCCTGCCCGGTGCCGGAAGGTTAATTGATGGGGTTATCTTCGGAGAAGCTCTTGATCGAAGCCCCGGTAAACGGCGGCCGTAACTATAACGGTCCTAAGGTAGCGAAATTCCTTGTCGGGTAAGTTCCGACCTGCACGAATGGCGTAACGATGGCCACACTGTCTCCACCCGAGACTCAGTGAAATTGAAATCGCTGTGAAGATGCAGTGTACCCGCGGCTAGACGGAAAGACCCCGTGAACCTTTACTATAGCTTGACACTGGACTTTGAACCTATTTGTGTAGGATAGGTGGGAGGCTGTGAAGCATCAACGCCAGTTGGTGTGGAGCCGACCTTGAAATACCACCCTGGTATGTTTGAAGTTCTAACCTAGGTCCCTTATCGGGATTGGGGACAGTGTCTGGTGGGTAGTTTGACTGGGGCGGTCTCCTCCCAAAGAGTAACGGAGGAGCACGAAGGTGTGCTCAGCATGGTCGGAAATCATGCGATGAGTGTAAAGGCAAAAGCACGCTTGACTGCGAGACGGACAAGTCGAGCAGGTACGAAAGTAGGTCTTAGTGATCCGGTGGTTCTGAATGGAAGGGCCATCGCTCAACGGATAAAAGGTACTCCGGGGATAACAGGCTGATACCGCCCAAGAGTTCATATCGACGGCGGTGTTTGGCACCTCGATGTCGGCTCATCACATCCTAGGGCTGAAGCAGGTCCTAAGGGTATGGCTGTTCGCCATTTAAAGTGGTACGCGAGCTGGGTTCAGAACGTCGTGAGACAGTTCGGTCCCTATCTGCCGTGGGCGTTTGAGATTTGAGGGAAGCTGCTCCTAGTACGAGAGGACCGGAGTGGACGAACCTCTGGTGTTCCGGTTGTCATGCCAATGGCATTGCCGGGTAGCTATGTTCGGACGGGATAACCGCTGAAAGCATCTAAGCGGGAAGCCTCTCCCAAGATGAGATCTCACTGGGACCGTGAGTCCCCTGAAGGGCCCTGAGAGACGATCAGGTTGATAGGTCAGGTGTGGAAGTGCAGTAATGTATGAAGCTAACTGATACTAATTGCCCGTGAGGCTTGACCATATAACACCCAATCGGTTTGAAAACCAAGGTGTTATCCAACAGCCGACAATCGCTAAAGCGAGAGAACGAAAAACGTGTACAGATTTCCAAAAAAACAGGTGAAAGGCAAAAGGTTAAGGTTAAAGGCGCAAGGCTAAAGGCTAAGCGACTGTGATTGAAGACCGAAATAACAAGCGAAAGCACCTGTTAGTAAAGAGTTTTGAGTAGGCGCAAAGCACACAGCCGAATGAGCATTGACGAATACCATCGTTAACCTTACGGCTTAACTTTGAACCTACTGTAACCGGTTTGCCTGGTGACCATAGCGAGCGTGTCCCACCCGATCCCATCCCGAACTCGGAAGTGAAACCGCTTAGCGCCGATGATAGTGTGGCAGTTTGCCATGTGAAAGTAGGGAATTGCCAGGCTCTTATCCCAAAAGCCCGTGTTGATCACTCAACACGGGCTTTTTTTTTGCTTTAAGGTTTGTCATAGAATGGCATCGCCAATAAAACGCAATCATTGGGTATTAAATACTAGTTAACGCTGTGGATTGGACGTGGATTCTCGTGAGGATGACGACCGAATTCGTAAAAAATGACAACCTCGAGAAAAATCGCTGGCCACGGTGTTCATGGGCATGATTGGCTGATTGAATTTTAACGGAACTTTGACAAGAAAAATCGCAATCTATTGAATAAAATAGAATTATAAATTTTGTGGCATTACAGGTAATGACAATCAAGATAAATATCAAACAAGATCCGCTGTTTTCTTGAGAAAACATAAACAATTGTAAGCATTAGAAAAACATTTACAATAGACGCTAAACTTTAAAATGTAGTGTCTGACGAAGATTTGTTAATTATACCTTTTGCACTTCAAATTTCGGCAGTGCTTGAGGAGGCGCCAGGGGGTTGTGCGACCCCTCACCTAACGCTAGGTGAGGGGCCAGCATGGAGCCTACAGGGATGTATTCACCCAGCACCTAAATTCCATAGCCCATTGGCTATGGAATTTAGGTGCTGGGTTCACGGCGTCCTTTGACGGACGCCCTGGTGCCGAATTTTGATCTGTGATGGGTATAGTAAAATTTTGATCTATGACAGGTATAAATATCCAAAAATGACTTCTCGCTTTTTAAGGGTGAGGCAAAAATCAGCATCTATTGTTAAAGGATCTATAAGGAAAAAATTATGCAACCATCGGTAACAAAAGTTTGCGTCATTGGGCTGGGTTACATCGGATTGCCTACCGCATCGTTATTAGGAACTAAAGGCTTTAAGGTCTTTGGTGTCGATACTTCCGAGCATGTCGTCAATACCATTAACCAAGGCAAGATTCATATCGTCGAGCCTGATCTTGATATTTTGGTCAAATCAGCCGTGCAATCGGGGAACTTGAAAGCCGGCTTGCAACCGCAAGAGGCCGATATCTTTATTCTCGCGGTACCGACACCTTTTAAAGACGAGCATATACCCGACCTGTCCTATGTTGAAGCCGCTACGCGAGTTATTGCTCCTTTCGTAAAACCGGGGAACATTGTTATTTTGGAATCGACCAGCCCGGTCGGTACTACCGACGATATCGTCGCAAAAATCTTAAGCGAAGAAGGTCATGACGTCGGAAGGGACGTTTATGTCGCGCATTGTCCGGAGCGCGTGTTGCCGGGAAGGATATTGACGGAATTAGTGGAAAATGATCGCATCGTTGGCGGTATTAACGAAATTTCGACCGAAAAAGTTGTCGAATTTTATCGAGCCTTCGTGCGCGGAGAGATTTTGGCAACTGACGCCAAAACCGCCGAGCTCAGCAAGCTGAGCGAAAATTCATTCAGGGATGTCAATATCGCTTTCGCTAACGAACTGTCGCTGATTTGCGATCAAGAAAATATCAACGTTTGGGAATTGATCAAATTGGCGAATCGTCATCCGCGAGTGAATATATTGCAACCGGGCCCCGGCGTCGGAGGGCATTGTATAGCCGTGGACCCTTGGTTTATTGTGGCGAGGTCACCGGATCAAGCCAGACTCATTAAAACCGCTCGCGAAGTAAACGATGCCAAACCGCATTGGGTCATCGATAAAGTCAAAGTCAGTGCCGATAAATTTAAAAATCCCGTTATCGGTTGTTTGGGGTTGGCTTTTAAAGCCGATGTCGACGATTTGCGGGAGTCGCCGGCTTTGGATATCGTTAAGGAAATACGAAAGCAAGACATTGGCGAGGTGCTGGTCGCCGAACCTAACTTAACAGAACACAAGGACTTTACGCTGTTACCTTATCAAGAAGTCATCAAGCGGTCCGATATCGTGCTGCTGTTGGTCGATCATAAGCCGTTTAAATCGTTGAAGGCAGCCGACCTCAAAGAGAAAATTTTGATCGATACGCGCGGCGTGATTCAATAATTCTCCGAATCAAGCTTCATAGGAAATATCCAGCACCGTATACTGCAAGATTTGATCGGCAATGTGAATGACGACCACGTCGTCAAAAGTCTTTTTCAATAAAGCCTTGGCTAGTGGCGAATCCAAGCTGATATACTGTTTAGCCGAATCGAGCTCGTCTGCACCTACGATTCGGTATTTGACTTCCCTTCCTTCGGCGTTTTCCAGTGTTACCCAAGCACCGAAATAGATGCGATCTTCATCGTTCGGTGTTTGATCGACCATCTTCAGAATCGGCAAGCGTTTTTGCAAGTAATGAATACGTCTATCGATACCGCGGAGTTCTTTTTTTCGATAGATATATTCGGCATTTTCCGAACGGTCGCCCTCTGCGGCTGCGGCGGCAAGCGCTTCAGTTACATATTTACGTTTTTCCCATAACTGTTTGAGCTCTTGTTCCAAGGCTTGATAGCCATGACGGGTGATGTAGGGAGATGATTTAGGTTGAGGGGGTCTCCAACGGCTCATGATTAGTATAGTAATGAAATTAATTTTGAAGATTTTCACACAAACGTGCGTCAATTTTATATCATAAACAGCCCTTCATTAATCAATTAAAGGTTTATTTATGCAAGTTGCTGACAATATGGCGGTTTCGATCCATTACACATTAACTAACTCGGCAGGCGAGCAACTCGATAGCTCAATAGGCAGTGATGCGTTGGTTTATCTTCACGGCAGCGGCAATATCATTCCCGGTTTAGAAAAAGCTTTACAGGGTAAATCGGTCGGAGACAAATTCCAAGTTGCCATCGCTCCCGAAGACGGATATGGCGAATATTTTCAAGAGATGGTACAGGTTATCCCTCGCAAGATGTTTGAAGGCGTTGATAACGTGGAGGTCGGTATGCAGTTTCATGCCGATATCAGTTCCGGTCCCGGTATTGTTACCGTTATAAAAGTCGAAGGCGATGAAGTGACGATTGACGGTAATCATCCTCTAGCTGGAGAGTCGCTAAATTTCGATGTTGAAGTCACCGATATCAGAGCTGCTACCGAGGATGAATTGGCTCACGGCCATATTCATGGAGTTGGCGGCGAAGATCACTAAGCCGCGATTACTCAATATTTTTACGAGAACCGAATGGGTCGCTTGAATCCGAGCAACACAAACGTTCCATCTTTCATCATTATGAAGACGCTCAAATCCGCCGCGCATGACAAAGTCATTTGCTCTTTTTTTGCGCTCGCGCTTTTAATTGCGGGGCCGGTTTACTCTGAAACCTCGCTATGGCGAGTTAGTAAAGATGATGCCGAATTGTTTATCGGCGGTACTATTCATTTGCTGGGTACGTCCGATTATCCGTTACCCGAAGCGTTTGATCGGGTTTATCGAAAAGCCGACAAATTAGTGTTGGAAGTCGATTTAGCCGACTTTTCTGGGCAGGAAGCGCAAATAGCTATGATGCGGCGTTTACAGTATGTCGACGGTACGACATTGCGTGATGAGCTTAACGCCGAGACCTATGCCGAATTGCAGCGTTTTTGTCAGCATGTGGGCATACCGATTGAGTCTTTACAGAACTTGAAGCCGCCTTTGGTCGCGATTAGCTTGATGATGTTTGAATTACATCGTTTAGGTTTAGCCGAAGCTGGAGTGGATCATTTTTTTAGCGCGAAAGCCCAGGCTGATAATAAGCCCGTCGGGGCGTTAGAATCGTTGGAAACGCAAATATCCGCATTGGAGCAGATGGGCCTGGGGCAGGAGAACGAACTCATTTTGTCCACATTAAGAGAAATTGAAGAGCTCCCCGCGTTACTGGGGGAGCTCAAGTCTGCATGGCGTTCAGGCGATCTCGATACATTGGATGAATTAGGAATCGCGCCGATGCGCAGCGATTACCCTAGCCTATATCGGGAACTGCTGGTCAATCGCAACAATGCTTGGGTACCTAAGATTGAGGCGATGCTAAGCACACCCGAGCGAGAGTTGATTTTAGTCGGCGTGTTGCATTTAGCCGGCGAAAAAGGTGTTTTGCAGCAGTTATGCGAGCGGGGTTATGTTGTTGAGTCTTACCGGTCCTTTCCTATTAACCTAGAAAAAGCATTTTGCCATGAAGAATAAGAAGTTAATTCAGTAACTTGTTATACGTTTGTATAAAACTTTCTCTCGCCCAAAAGGTTAGCGAGAATGTTTAGGTAATTTCAAGAAATCCTTCATGAAATTCATGTGCTTCATGGTTAAATTGCCGAATTTAGGTTAAACGATTTTTCGATCAAAAGGGAGTAAGTTTATTGATTTTTGCCCAGCCAATCTTGCGGCTTTAAATAACGTTCGTACAACTCTGCTTCGGGGGAGCCCGGTTCCGGTTGCCAATTATAGCGCCAGTTCGCAACCGGCGGCATAGACATCAAAATAGATTCGGTGCGTCCGCCCGATTGTAAACCGAATAGCGTACCGCGATCGTAAACCAGATTGAACTCGACGTAACGGCCGCGCCGATAGAGTTGGAACTCGCGCTCTCGCTCGCCGTAAGGCGTGTTTTTGCGTTTTTCGATAATCGGCACATAGGCGTCGATATAGTGATTACCGATGCTTTGCATGAATGCAAAGCATCGCTCGAAGCCCCATTCATTCAGATCGTCGAAAAACAGTCCGCCCGCACCGCGTGTTTCGCCGCGGTGCTTCAAATAAAAATACTCGTCACACCATTTTTTATAGCGAGGATAAACCTCTTTGCCGAAAGGCTCGCAGGCGAGGCGCGCGGTTCGATGCCAATGCTGCACGTCTTCATAAAACGGATAAAAAGGCGTTAAATCGAATCCTCCGCCGAACCACCAAATCGGCTCTTCGCCGGGTTTTTCCGCGACAAAAAAGCGCACATTGGCATGTGAAGTCGGAACATAGGGGTTACGCGGATGAATGACTAATGAAACGCCCATCGCTTGAAACTGGCGGTTGGTCAACTCTGGTCTCGCGGCTGTCGCAGACGCCGGTAGTTGATTGCCGAAGACATGAGAAAAATTGACGCCGCCTTGTTCGATGACGTGACCGTTGCTTAACACTCGGGTCTTGCCGCCTCCCCCTTCAGGTCTTTGCCAGTTGTCTTCGATGAATCTCGCGTTCGGTTCCTGGCTTTCCAGCGAGGCGCAGATCCGATTTTGTAAATCCAGCAGAAAGCTTTTGACGTTTTCGATGTCTTTGTTATTCATTGTTAATTAGAGTGTCAAGAGGAAGCGGGTGTTAAAATCTACCCGTTTTAGTTACTGTGAAAGTTCGTAAATTTGGATTCATTATCTAATTTTTCGATATACAAATCTCTGTTCTGGCAATGCCGGTTCCGGAGAGGGTGCGGTTGCTCGATCGACAGACGTTGGCGGCAGGATAGCCGCCATCGAGCCTACATGGACGTATTCACGGCGTCCTATCGGGCGAGTGACCGCGCCCTCCCCACGTCTCGTACTTTCATTTGCCGGGGTGATTGCCGGGCTTTCATGAACGTTAGGTTAAGGCAAATTTTTAGCGTGCACTCTCTATAGGGAATCAAGAAAATGCCGGAACAAATCCGGATTAAGTTTTTTTAGGTCCGCTCTTAAAGCGATCGAGGTCGACTCAAGCGGTTCGGCGCTTAATTGCTTGGCTAGGCTGAATGCGAGAAAACCTTCCGTTTCGCCGTTTAAAATAAGGTCTTGTTTAGCGAGTGCCGGCTTGATCAATAGTATCCAGGCCGGGAAAAACTGCGTTGGCAACTCGGGGTCAAGTTCCTGAAATCGTTCCCAGTCGTCGGAAAGCAAATGATATCCGGTCTGTTTTAACAGTTGTTCGGCTGTTTCGGTATGCAGCAGGAATAACAAAAACCAATGCTCGAGACCGGCCAGTTCCCGGATCACTTTGAAGCTGGCCTCGGCATAGCGAAATAGCAAAATAGGTTGTTTAGAGTAGTCGGGTTCTTGTTCGATTGCTTTGGTAACGTCATGCCACAGAAATGCTTTCGTGCCTGTATAGCTGACATGTAGCTTAGGCTGCTCGGGATCGAAGGGGCGGCCGGTTAGTTCGGTGGTCAAGTCTTGCCACAGCGGCGTCAGAAAACGTATAGCTTCTGTTCGTAATAACTTAACCGCTAACGGCATCAGTGTATTATCTAAGGTATCGAGTTTATTGGATAACGAAAAGCCGGGCGCCCGGAATTTTTTTTCCTGCTCGATCAGAAGCGCATAGTCTTCGTGCTTTGCGGGGTCAAAGCCGTATAAGGTGTCTAGCAGTTCCGGAATTTTGCGTTTGTTGCGGTTAGTGATAGCGTCGATTAACTCGTTTTCGGCATAAACCGGTGCACTGTCGAAAAACAAATCCATCTGCATGCGGTCCTGCGCCGGTACGAAGTCCGTTTTGAAATTGATGTCGTTTTGCGGGTCGCGGCTGATGATCAGTTCGTTTTGCTCGGTTGAAAGATAGGTGCCGCGCGTTTCACTCAATCCCAGCGTTCGAGCATAATTCGTAGCAATGGCAAGTTGCTCGATGATACGTTCGCGCGGCGCCGTAAAACAACTGTCCAGGTTTTCGATAAGGCCGTCTCGCCAATCGATGTAGTTCGAATAGCTAAGATAGCCGGTCGCGAGCAGCCATGCGATCGGCGAAAATCGACCTTGTTCGGTCAGTAATTGGTCGACATGGTGCCGGATACTGCTGCGCATGTTTATTCTCTCGGAGTACCTGCCTGACGGCATGAGGCAATGAGTGCGTGCAGGTGTGGTTTGCCGAGGGTACGGGCAAGTGCGATATTGCGTCTAGGAATATTTTCCGAGTCCGGGTGGCGCTCGATGGCTTCGGAGATGCTGTCTTCGCGAAGCAGATGCAGGATGGGGTAGGGCGATCGGTTCGTATAATTGGCCGGATCGTCGCTGTCGCTATCGGCGAAGCAGTAGTCGGGATGAAAGCTGGCCAGTTGATAAATACCGTCGTAGCCCTGCTCCGACAATAGTGTTTCGGCCAGAGAGAGAAAATCGAGATAATCATCGAATTCGTGCAGCGAATGGGGGTAAATCAGCAGTGTTGTGTTTATGCTTAAGTCGGTATCTAAATGCCGGCATTCTTCGATCAAACGCTCAAGGCCGCTTGCGGTGTCGGCGCTTCGGCAAATACTGAAACGAATTCCTTTTTGGCGAAACGGTTTAGCGGCGAAAGGGCATAAGTCGAGACCGATGACAACGGTTTCGAGCCATGCCCTTATTGCGTATTCTACCGGGTCGACAGTCACTTCAACATTGAAGGATAGTTTCGAAGTGATTCGTTCGGTTAGGTATGGCTGACGCCGGCCGCAATTCTTTTTTCCCGTTCTTCGCTGGCTTTTTCGATTTTCGCAAAAACGCGCAAAATATCGGTGGCCGATACGATGCCGACCAGCTTGCTATTGTGATCGACTACCGGTAGTGCTCCGACTTTGTTTTCGGCCATAATGCTGGCGGCTTCTGACGCGTAAGTATCGGGATTAACGGTCAATACGCCTCGACGCATGATGTGTTGAACTTTTTGCGGAACGACCTGCAAAACGGTTTTTCCTTCGACGGTTTCAACCGAGTTGGAGTTGCTTTTCGGCCCTAAGGCTTTGTACAGGTCTCGATCCGATACGATGCCGATGACTTTGCCTTTTTCAACGACGGGTAAATGACGAACTTTTTCATAATGCAGCAAGAAAAAGACACGATCGATCATGTCATGTTGTTCGACTGTGAATACTTGCGAAGTCATTAGATCTTCAACACGCATGCAGTTGCACTCCTAAAGATAATTGATAAACCGAGTAAGAATAGGGAAAATATCTGTTTTTTACAAGAGTTAATGTCTATTTTGATATAAAATGTCTTGTTTTGCGAGAGCGAATTAACAGCTAAAGCTGTTTGTACTTAGGCGCGAATCCGACATATATTTCAAATAACCAGACAAACTTGGAGTTTCATTATGCGCATTATTCTTTTGGGTAGCCCCGGTTCCGGCAAAGGAACGCAAGCCCAATTTATTACCGAAAAATATGATATCCCGCAAATCTCGACCGGAGATATGTTGCGGGCCGCTGTGCGCGAAGGTACGCCGTTGGGCGTCGAGGCTAAAAAAGTCATGGATGCGGGAGGCTTGGTTTCGGACGATATTATTTTAGGATTAATTAAAGAGAGAATTGCGCAGCCGGATTGCCAAAACGGTTTCTTGCTGGACGGTTTTCCTCGCACGATCGCGCAAGCCGAGGGTTTAGCCGCGATGGATATCGTGATTGACCATGTTATCGAGATTGTGGTCGAGGACGAGGAAATCGTTAAGCGAATGAGCGGTAGACGTGTGCATCCTGGCTCAGGTAGGACTTATCATGTCGCATTCAACCCGCCTAAAACGGCCGGTCTCGACGATGTAACCGGCGAACCCTTAATTCAGCGAGATGACGACCAGGAAGACACCGTTCGTAAAAGGCTGAGCGTATATCATGAACAAACCAAGCCGTTGGTAGGTTACTATTCGGCATTAGGCGGCAAGACCCACTTTGCATCGATTGCCGGTGTTGGGTCGGTCGATGAGATTACGCAAAAGATTTTTGCCGTTTTAGGATAACGCGTAAGCGTCTTGATCGACGCTTAACGCATACTTTTACTTTCCGCTGACGCGGTAAATACAATGAGTAGCTATGTCAGGTAAAACTTTATACGACAAATTATGGGAAGATCACGTTGTCCATACCGAGGATGACGGTTCTTCATTGATCTATATCGACCGCCATTTAGTCCATGAGGTCACTTCTCCTCAAGCGTTCGAAGGGCTCCGTCTTGCCGGCCGCAAGCCGTGGCGACAAGCGAGAAATTTGGCCGTTGCCGACCATAACGTACCGACCACCGATCGCGATAAAGGCATTGCCGATCCGGTTTCAAGGCTGCAGGTCGAAACCCTTGAAAAAAATTGTGCCGAATTCGGTATCACCGAGTTCGATATGTCCGATATTCGCCAAGGCATCGTGCATGTCGTAGGGCCCGAGCAAGGCGCGACATTGCCCGGCATGACTGTAGTCTGCGGCGATTCGCATACCTCGACACACGGCGCGTCCGGCGCGTTGGCATTCGGCATCGGCACGTCGGAAGTCGAGCATGTCTTGGCGACACAATGTTTGGTACAGAAAAAAGCCAAAAACATGCTGATCAAGGTAGACGGTGAAGTGCGGCCCGGCATCACCGCGAAAGATATCGTGTTGGCGATTATCGGTAAAATCGGTACCGCCGGCGGGAACGGTTATACGATCGAATTTGCCGGATCCGCGATCCGCGCATTGTCGATGGAAGGCCGCATGACGGTATGCAACATGGCAATCGAAGCGGGCGCGCGCGCTGGTTTGATCGGGGTCGATGATGTCACGATCGAGTATTACCGCGACCGACCGCTTGCACCGAAAGGCAACGACTGGTTCATGGCCGAGCGTATGTGGCAGCAACTGCATTCCGACCCGGACGCAGTCTTCGATAAAGTTGTCGAGTTGAATGCCGCCGACATCAAGCCGCAAGTGACCTGGGGGACTTCGCCCGAATTGGTGGTGCCGGTCGATGCCAGTGTGCCCGATCCGGATCAAGAGAGCGATGCAACCAAGCGAGAAAGCATGAAGCGCGCACTGCAATACATGGATCTAAAGCCCGGTGTGGCGATTACCGATATTAAACTCGATAAAGTATTCATCGGTTCCTGCACGAACTCGAGAATCGAAGACTTGAGAGCGGCTGCCGCGGTCGCGAAAGGTAAAAAGCTTGCTGCTAACATCCAATTGGCCATGGTCGTCCCGGGATCGGGTCTGATCAAGCAGCAAGCCGAGTCCGAAGGCTTGGATAAAATTTTCATCGAAGCCGGATTCGAGTGGCGGGATCCGGGGTGCTCGATGTGCTTAGCGATGAACGCCGACCGTTTGGAGCCGGGAGAGCGCTGTGCGTCGACTTCTAACCGTAATTTCGAAGGGCGGCAAGGATACGGCGGACGCACGCATCTGGTCAGTCCGGCAATGGCGGCCGCTGCCGCGATTGCCGGGCATTTCGTCGATGTCAGCACCGAAGCAAATCAAGGAGCGCAAGCATGAGAGCATTTACCAAAATAGACGCGTTGGTCGCACCGTTGGATCGAGCCAATGTCGATACCGATGCGATTATTCCGAAACAATTTCTAAAATCGATACGCAGGGCGGGGTTCGGTCCGTTTCTGTTCGACGAATGGCGGTATATGGATCATGGCGAACCGGACATGGATTGCACAAATCGGCCGATTAACCCTGATTTCGTGCTGAATAAACCGGAGTACAAGGGCGCCGAGCTATTGTTGACCCGCGAAAATTTCGGTTGCGGTTCGTCGCGCGAACATGCGCCTTGGGCGCTCGAGGATTTCGGCTTCAGAGCGATCATCGCGCCGAGTTTCGCCGATATCTTTTATAACAATTGTTTCAAGAACGGTATCTTGCCTATCGTGCTCGATGCGGCGATTGTCGACGACCTGTTCAACGAATTGACCGAAGGTTATCGGCTGACAGTTGACTTGGATTCGCAAAAGATCGTCACGCCTTCCGGCAGGGAAATTGCCTTTGAAGTCGATGCCAATCGGAAATTCAGGTTGTTGAACGGGCTTGACGATATCGCATTGACCTTGCAACATGCCGATCAAATTCACGCATACGAGACGGAACGTGCGAAGCGAGCGCCTTGGTTGTTTGCATCGTAGTCATATCTATCGTAGATCAAAATTCGGCGCCAGGGGCCGTCAAAAATCCAGCACCTAAAATTTTAAGATTGTGAAACATAGCCAATCGGCTGTGGAATTTAGGGCTACTCACTTAACGTGGGACAGTTTAAGGTTAATCCTTAGTGCTTTTGTTCCGCCTTAAGTGGGACGCCGAATTTAGGTGCTGGCTTCACGCCATTCATTGCGGTTTGTATCTGCCGTAAAGTACCAAAGAAGGGTTTTTCGCCCCCCTGAATTCCATCATTCTTTCTTGTAAGATTGGATTTCGCTAAGGAATATGCACAAAATAACTTATACAAGTAGTAGGCTTTGTGGCGGTTTGGCGACTCGCTTGACAGGACGCCGTGAATACGTCCATGTAGGCTTGACGGCAGCTATCCCTGCCGCCGACACCTGTCAATCGAGCCGCCAAACCCCCTTCCAACAGTTGTCCAAGTTATTTCGTGCTCGTTCCTAAGTTAGGGGTTGGATTTCTCGCCTGACTCACCCGCATCCTTTAATAAAGGAGAGCGGTTTCTCGGTAAGAACGGAGTAAATGCTCTGTTCCCTCGGCGCAAATAAAGAGGCTAAAGTCATGAATGAAATAGTAAGTTTTCGAGATGCTTTTTTGAAACTCACCGGTCGTCTTGCCGATCAACTTCAGAATAACGCCTATTGGAATGCTCGGTTCGACCGGTTTGCACGCACCTGGTCCCAAATGGCCGGTAAACCGATCGCATTCAATGTGGCATTATTGGTTATTTTGACCTGGGTGATTACCGGACCTTTATTCGGTTTTAGCGATACATGGCAGCTTATCATTAATACTGCGACGACTATCGTAACATTTTTAATGGTGTTCTTGATTCAGAACAGCCAAAATCGCGATACCGATGCGTTGCAAGTAAAATTGGACGAATTGATCCGCGCCGTTGAAGGAGCTAACAATGAGCTATTGGATCTGGAAGAAATCGGCGACGAAGAATTGAAGTTACTCCGAAAGCAATATTTAGCATTAGCTCGGCTTTCAAGAAAGAAAGCTGGAAAATAAAATCGCTAAGAAAATTCGGTCAAAAGTTAAGTTGAGCGCGGGCGTTGCCGAATTTTTCGAGGCGATGAATATTAGCATCCCAAAGGTAGGTGATGCTGTGGTTTCTGTTTTAATGAAAAGGTAATCAAACATGACTAAGTTATACAATGTTGCCGTGGTCGGCGCCACCGGCGCTGTTGGTGAAGCGATGCTGTCGATCCTAGAAGAGCGAAATTTTCCGGTTGGTGAGGTGTATGCGTTGGCCAGTAGCCGTTCGGTTGGAAAACGCATTCCGTTCAAGGGTGGTTCGCTGAAGGTACAGGATCTAGCCGAGTTCGATTTTTCCAAAGTACAAATCGGCTTATTTTCGCCCGGCGCTTCGGTTTCTGCTGAATACGCGCCGAAAGCCGCGGCAGCCGGGTGCATCGTGATCGATAATACCTCTCAATTTCGTTACGACGAAAATATCCCGTTGGTCGTGCCCGAAGTTAATCCCGAGAAGATCGCCGACTATAAAAATCGAGGCATCATTGCCAATCCGAATTGTTCGACGATTCAGATGTTAGTTGCGTTGAAACCGATTTACGATGCGGTCGGTATCAGTCGAATCAATGTTTGTACTTATCAGGCGGTTTCCGGGACGGGTAAAGAAGCGATCGAGGAACTCAGTCTGCAAACCGCGCATTTATTGAACGGTAAACCGATTAAACCGAGCGTTTATCCAAAGCAAATCGCTTTCAATGTGTTGCCGCAAATCGATGTATTTATGGAAAACGGATATACCAAGGAAGAAATGAAAATGGTTTGGGAGACGCGGAAAATCATCGGTGACGAATCGATTCAAGTTAATGCTACCGCTGTGCGAGTGCCTGTTTTTTTCGGTCACTCCGAAGCTGTGCATATTGAAACGCGTCACAAAATAGATAGTAAATCGGTGCGCGCGCTTCTTGAAAAGGCGCCCGGGGTGACAGTTCTCGACGAACATCGGGACGGAGGTTATCCGACGGCGGTAACAGAATCCTCCGGACATGATAGTGTTTTTGTCGGGCGTATTCGCGAAGATATCTCGCACCCGCAGGGAATCGACTTATGGGTTGTTGGTGATAATGTCAGAAAAGGCGCCGCTTTAAACAGTGTGCAAATTGCAGAAGAATTGGTAAAAAATCACATCTAGTCTAAGCTTAATCTCATATTTGACTGTTCCGGGTAATAGATTGTGGTATATGTGTATGAAGGAGAGCAATGTGCGCAAACTGACTAAATCCATAGCGCTTTTATCGTTGATGACCCCGACTAGTGTTCTTCCGTTGGGAGTTGGCGATATCACATTGCACTCGGCCCTTAATCAAAGCCTTGATGCAGAGATTGCATTGATGCTTTCGCCCGACGAAAATTCGTCCGACATTACCGTGAAGCTGGCGCCTCCCGATAAATTCGATGAGGCGGGGTTACCTTGGAGCTATTTTCTTTCCAAAATTAAATTCAACCTGATTCCCGTGTCCGATAAGCGCGCGGTTATTAAGCTCAGTTCAACTGAGGTGCTCAAAGAACCTTTTTTAGATTTTTTGATTGAGGTGAGCTGGCCGAAAGGGACGCTGTATCGTGAGTTCACCGTTTTAGTCGACCCGCCCGCAACTTATCAACAGCCTGTGTTGCCGGTTCCTAGCGATTACGGTATGACGCCTGCCGAGCAAGAATATGCACGAGTTGTTGAGCGTCCGGTAGCACCTGCTCCGCGTCGTGAAGATGAGCGTGCGCCTGCTTCGGGAGTGTATGGACCGGTTGGCAGAAATGAAACCCTTTCGTCAATTGCCTCAAAAGTTAGGCCGTCAAACGATGTTTCGGTTGAACAGACCATGATAGCGCTCTTCGAGAATAATCCGAGCGCATTTTATAAAGACAATATCAATGCATTAATGGCGGGAGCACGGCTCAAGGTTCCGGAAAGAGAGGTCATACTGAAGCTTTCTCACCGGCAAGCAGTGGCGGAGTATGGTCGGCAAAATCAAGTGTGGCGAGGTCAGGTTGCGGTAGCAACGGAGGCGCCGGTTGACGAGGCTGTTATCGACTCGCAATTGAGACTCGTTGCCCCTGCTCAAGAAGATGTTGAAGAGACCGAGCGCGTTGTCAGCGGTGAAAGGGATGATAGCTTGTTGCAACCAGTCGATCCTGACAGAGCCGATCAGGATGAACCAAGCAGAGATGATGCGGAATTGCGAGCGCGATTGGAGAAATTGGAGGAACAACTGGCGGTGATGCAGCAAATGCTGGCCATAAAAGACGAACAGCTAGCCGCTTTGCAGCATAAAGAACCATCCGAAAAAGTTGTTGAGGTGCCACCCCCTCCTGTTGTTACGCCTCCGGTAAAGGAAACCGCTCCGCCTCCCCGTCCGGCAGCAAAACCGCCGCAACCAGTGGCGCAAGAGTCTGTAAGCGAACTTCTGGATTCTTTTTATTACGCGATAATAGCATTGGTCGGTGCCGGTTTGTTAGGTGGTTTAGGCTGGTTGTGGTTGAGGAAGCGCCAAACCGAAAAAGAAACCGATACGGATAGTATGTTCGCAGCATCATCGCAGATTAGTCTTCCCAACTCTGATGATGAATTGAATTTATTAGCCACGGAAGATGAGTCTGCCTATGATGTAGGTACCGTTGGTGAAAGCTCGTTCCTAAGCGAATTTACGCCGAGCGATTTTGACGCTTTCGACAGTGACCAGCATGAAGTCGATCCGATTTCCGAGGCTGATGTTTATTTGGCATACGGTCGTTATCAACAAGCCGAAGGGCTGATTCGACAAGCGATTGACGAGCATCCTGAGAATGACGATTACAAATTAAAGCTATTAGAGATTTTTTATGCGAACGAAAACAAGGAGGGTTTCGAAAATTATGCTAATGAATTGAAGCAAGCCGGAAAAAACGAAAATGGCGATTTCTGGGCAAAAGTTACTGAGATGGCCAGTGAAATTAGTCCAGGATCGGCCTTTTTCACTGACGATATTGATACGGAAGACAATGTCGAGTCGACGATTGACAAAGATTATCGGGAAGTCGATCCCGCTCATTCGACTGATGTAACTGAGACTAATCGTTTCGATTTCGATTTGCCTGAGTTCGATGATCTCGAGTCTGAAACGGAACAATCGCCTTTAAAAGATGAAGAAATGGAAGCTGAAAAGTCGGATAACAGCCTTGATTTCGATTTGGAGAGTTTCGATTTTTCGGTGCCCGAGCCCGAGGATCGTTCATCTGAGGTTTCAAAACAGCAAGCATCGGAGCAGAATCGGCAATACGATAATCAGATCGAGTTTGATTTGAGTCCGGAAGCAGATGCACCTGCAGAGGAAAAAACGGATGCCTCGGGCTCTGAAGAATTTGAATCGTTCGATTTTGAGACCTTCGATTCCGATACGGAGAAGAAGACTGATCCTGCTGACACTTCTCTGATGGATGAATTCGACGTCTCTTTCGACGAGAAAGAAACTCAGGCCGAAGGTGCATCCGGTTTGGACGAAGAGGAAAAGGATGATATTGGTTTTGATTTTAATTTCGATTTCGACTTGGATTCGACACCTAAGAAAGGCAGTGATGATAGTTTTCCGGACGATCTTGATTTAGGGGTTTCCGATCTGACCGATATGGATGAATTCGAAACCAAAATCGATCTTGCTAGAGCTTATATCGATATGGGAGATAGTGATGCCGCTAAGGATATCGCGCAGGAAGTATTGGATAAGGGAAGTTCGGAGCAAAAAAAGATCGCTCAATCGATTCTCGATGAATTGAAATAAAAAAAGGCCCGTTATCGGGCCTTTTTTATGACTATCTTGTCTGCTAAGGAATATACACAAAAATAACCAGCAATTCCCAGTTTGAGAAATTTTGCCGTATTCAGGATGCGGGGTATGCCTGTCGAGGAACGCCGTAAACCCATCCATGGGGGCTTGGCGGCAGCTAAGCGCCAAGGATGGTGTGAATGCAGATTTTGCATTACGCCAAGGATGGCGTGTAGTAGGGCAATGCAGGAGCAATTGCCGAGGAGCAAAAATCTGCCCCTGCCGCCGACATCCTCGCCAAGCACGCCCAGCACCCTTTTAATTGGGAATTGCTGCAAAATAACTGCTGTAAGTAGTAGGCGTTGCGGCGGTTCGGTAAGACGCCTAGCACTTTCATTTATTGGGGGATTGCTAGGTTTTCATGAACGTTAGGTTTATGACCAAATGCTTAGGTGTTCGCCTGGCCTTTTTTTATTCGGTTTTCGGGCGTTCGATAACTTCAATGGCATTACCGTCAAAATCCCGGCAAAACAATGCTTGGCGTCCGGAAATGCTCAATGTATATCGAAAGCCGCAGTTATCGAGGGCTTCCTTGACTGGAGAGAGGTCCGAACATGTTAATGCGACATGTCGATCTCTTCCTCCGTGGACTGGCCGACCAGAAGTTGGGTCGGGATTTTCCAATTCTAGTAAATGAATTTGCTGTTCGCCAAGTTGAAGCCAAGCGCCCGGGAAGGGAAGGTTCGGCCGTTCTGTTTGTTGAAGTCCTAATATATCCCGGTAAAAATGCAACGATTTTTCGGTATCGGAGACGATAAGACTAATATGGTGGATGGCAAGGTTAAATTTGGACATAGTTTTCTTATATTGGTTGTCGTTGAAACGATTATACTTCGCTCGGCTGTGTTGTTGGAGTTTATAGTAAAGCTCCGCTTACAGGGAAGTAAGGATTTCACTATACCCGTACTCTCTTTATCAGCAATTCCCAATTTGGGGATCAAATAGGGTGTGGGGCATGCTTGGCGAGGATGTCGGCAGCAGGGAGCTGCCGTCAAGCTCCCACGGATGAGTTTACCCAGCACCTAAATTCCATAGTTCATTGGCTATGGTTAACTATTTTGGGTAATTTAGGCCTGGGTTCACGGCGTCCTTTAACGGGCCCCCGGTGCCGAATTTTGATCTACGGTGGGTATATCCGACAATTCCTCGATAAGTTCGGTTTTTTTGGTAATGAACTGTTGAATCGAAGCTTGTAATTTATCGAAATGCCGGTCTGTTTCGAGGAAGTCTTTCGAAATCAAATTTTGTTCTAATGTTAAAGCCTGTTGACGGATATCCGTTAAACCGCAGAAACTGACCGAACCGTGCAGCTTATGGGTAATCGATAAGGCTTGTTGCCATTGTCGATGGTGGAGTGCTTTTTGAATTGAGTTAAGTTGTTGAGGAAGCTCCTCGTATAGTTTGTTTAGGATGGTTAATGCCAAGTCTCGGTCGTAAGCGGTTTTAGCCAGGAGTTGTTGCGCATAACCGGCCTGCTTTGGAGAGTCGCTTAAAGCATCACGAGGTTCGGTGGGGCGCCAGAGGGAGACGATTTCCTCTAGTTGCTCGGATAAAATCGGTTTAATAAGACATTCGTCGAAGCCAAGGGCAATGATGTCTTTGCGTTGGTTTGGTAAAGCATGCGCCGTTACGGCGATAATGGGAGTATCCTTATTCGGATTTTCAGTATGCCGTATGGCTTCGATTAATTCAAAACCGTTATGGCCCGGCATTTGTAAGTCTAAAAAAACCAGGTCAAACTGTTTGCTCTTCAGATAATTCAATGCTTCGATTCCCTCTTCTGTCGCGGTAATTTGATCGCAATGATCTTGCAATTGATTGACGAACAGTAAGCGGTTAATGGAATTGTCGTCGGCGATTAAAATTGAAAATTTACGGGGCGATAGGGAAAGTTTCGTTTGATCGCCGGAGTTCGTATCCAATGTGTGGTTACGAGCGGTGGTTGGGCCTGAGGTTTCATTATTGTTGGGGCTGAGGCTGTTATGCTTAAGCCGCCGGTAAGCCGCTAGGGCGGCTAATCCGGCTGCTAAGACCGAGACAAAACCGATGAGGGCGCTGATCTTGATCCGTTTAAGCAATGGTGTCATCGAGATTGCTTGGGCCGGTTCAATGAATGCTTGTTGCGCGTGACTGTTCCGTATCGCTTGATATTCTGCTAACAGCGCACCGGTTTGTGCGAGGTTGCTCATCAGCGTCGGTAAAAGCGCTATGATGAGGAGGTGTTTTAGTAAGAAAGATTTTTTCACTGCGGGAAGGCCAAGAGTAAAAATAAATTTGCGTATTTTAGTAAATGCTAATATTCTTTGGGTAACGCCGGTTCCAAACATTTATGTTTTCATTGTTGAATATTTGCGTTTGAATGGTGACGATCCTAACCCGGTTTTAATCAATGTAGTGTCGTAATATTTTATGAACGACAAATGTTAAAGCAGGGCTAAATTTGTTCTATACCCCTCGTAGATCAAAATTCGGTACCGGGGTGTCCGTCAAAGGACGCCGTGAACCCAGCACCTAAATTATCTAAGATAGTTAACCATAGCCCATTGACTATGGAATTTAGGTGCTGGGTGAATACGTCCATGTAGGCTCCATGCCGGTCACTCACCTAGCGTTAGGTGAGCGACCGGACACCCCGGCGGCGCCTCGGGCACTGCCGAAATTTGAAGTGCGAAAGGTATAAGCCGGTGTGTCTTTGAATCGACACAATGAGGTGCCGACATTTTCAGTGACATGCGGTTATTGAAAATGCTATTGATTGGGAATTTGTTTTCCCAAGACCAAAAACGGAAGCGTCTATGTTTTCTGAATTAAACCAAATTGATCGAAATGAATAACAAGAATAATAGTGCATTTTGATCCAACACGAGGAGAAATTTATGGCTAGAATTGTAGTATTAGGTGCCGGTATCGGTGGTGTTCCGATGGCCTATGAAATGAAAGAGTTAGTTAAGAATAATCACACAGTCACCGTGATATCCGATTCTCCGACGTTTCATTTCGTGCCTTCCAACCCTTGGGTGCCGCCGAAATGGCGTAAACCGGAAGATCTGAAAATCGAATTAGCTCCGATTATGCAGAAAAAAGGCATCGAATTCATTCAAAAATCGGCTGTGAAGGTCGATCCTCCTAACAATCAAATTCATTTAAACGACGGTACTGCGGTCGATTACGATTATTTAGTGATTGCAACCGGCCCCCGCCTTGCCTTCGACGAGGTGCCGGGGCTAGGTCCGGAAGGTTATACGACTTCGGTCTGTCATGTCGATCATGCTGCCGTGGCTGCTCAGGACTGGGATAAGTTTATGGAAGATCCAGGTCCGATCATTGTCGGCGCTGTGCAAGGCGCATCTTGTTTCGGCCCCGCTTATGAATATTTGATGATCCTAGAGACCGAGCTGCGTAAACGCAAAATACGCGACAAGGTGCCAATGACCTTCGTTACGTCGGAGCCTTACATCGGGCATTTAGGCCTAGGAGGTGTCGGTGACACCAAAAGCATGTTAGAAAGCGTGCTGAGAGAGAGAACGATCAAGTGGGTGACTAACGCGAAAGTTGATCGTATCGAACAAGGTATGATGTATGTGACAGAAGTCGATGACGCCGGCAACGAGAAGAAAAAGCATGAGTTGCCATTCAAGCATTCAATGATGTTACCGGCGTTTACCGGAGTTGATGCAGTGCGTAATTGCGGTGTCGAAGGCTTGATGAATCCGCGGGGGTTTGTCATCGTCGATGAATATCAGCGCAATCCGACGTTTAAGAATATTTATTCGGTCGGCGTTTGTGTGGCGATTCCACCGGTCGAAAAAACACCGGTCGCCACAGGTACTCCGAAAACCGGTTACATGATTGAGTCTATGGTAACCGCGACCGCGCACAATATTCGTGATGAATTGGCCGGAAAAGAGCCTTCCGACAAACCGAGTCTGAGTGCATTGTGTCTGGCCGATTTGGGCGATACCGGAGTTGCATTTTTGGCTGTGCCGCAAATACCGCCGAGAAATACGACTTGGTCGAAAAAAGGGAAATGGGTGCACCTGTCCAAAATCATATTCGAGAAATATTTCATGCGCAAAGTCAGGAAGGGCATTAGCGAGCCGTTTTATGAAAGAATGATGCTGAAGTTTATGGGTATTGTACGGCTTAAATAAAGAGGAGACGAATCATGAGTATCGATCGTTTAGTGATGGCGTTTGCCGGCAGTTTTATTTTGTTGAGCCTGCTTTTGGCGCATTTTCATTCACCGAATTGGTTATGGTTTACCGCATTTGTCGGTGCGAATTTATTGCAAGCGTCGTTTACCGGTTTTTGCCCGTTGGCGATGATATTGAAAAAATTCGGCGTGAAACCGGGGTGTGCATTTTAAGAACGAAAATTTAACATGCCAGGGAAGGCGCGGTATGCCCTTTTATACACACGCCCGTTTGGGGCGTGTAGTCAATGAATGGTAAGGCGGAAAATACTCGTTCGGTGTTGAGTATTTAATGTAAGTTATTGATATATTAAATCGAAAGACTTTTGTGTAAAAATTAGTCAATTTAAAAAAGTTGTAACAAATATGCGGATTTAAGAAACGAGTCATCAAGTTGCTCACAGACTTATCCACAGCTTCTGTGAGTAACTTTTCAAGAGTTTGCTCCTATTTGAGAAAAATCCGCCTAACATCCCCGCGCTTCCTTAAGCACTGCCGAAATTTGAAGCGCGAAAGTTTATGATACCGGCAGCGAGACACTATTTAAGATACCGTTGGCGTTATAACCGGGCTATAAACGCTTTTAATAGCTTGGCGGTATCGGCCATTCCTTTGTGTAGATTTTGTTCGATTTCAGCCATGGTGATTTCGCCTTCTGTTTTTCCTGCCGCCCAATTTGCGACGACCCCAAGCGCGGCATAGTCGATACCCTGTTCCTTGGCTAGGGCTGCTTCGGGCATGCCGGTCATGCCGACTAAGTCGCAACCGTCACGTTCCATGCGTTGGATTTCAGCGGCTGTTTCAAGTCGTGGGCCTTGTGTGCAGCCGTATGTGCCAGTTGGCGTAACTGTAATCTGTGCATTTGCTGCAGCAGAGATCAGTTTTTCCCGTAGTTCTGCCGAATAAGGGCTAGTGAAGTCGATATGCGTGACTTCCTCGAGATCTTCTTCGAAAAAAGTGTGCTTACGTCCATAGCTATAGTCAATGATTTGATCGGGCACCGCGATATGAGCGGGAGCCATTTTTGACGTAATACCTCCGACTGCCGCCACGGCGATGATTTGTCGGACGCCAAGCTCTTTGAGTCCCCAAATATTCGCGCGGTAATTGATTTTATGAGGCGGTATTATATGCGGGTCGCCGTGTCTGGCTAGAAAGATGACGGTTTTTGCATCAAGTTCGCCGATGATGTAATCGGCCGAAGGTATGCCAAAAGGCGTTTCGATAGGTTTTCGGTCGATGATTTTCAAGCCTTCAAGACGAGTCAATCCTGTTCCGCCGATGATCGCTAATTGTGTCATGGTCATTGTCCTAGTCGATTAAGTTATCCTGACAAGCGTAAATACCCGGCATGTTACGAAGATAGCCTTTGTAGTCCATTCCATAGCCGAACAAGTAGCGATCTTCCACCGATAGGCCGATAAAATCGGCTTGAACCGGTTTTTCGCGGTCTAAAATCTTATCGACCAATACCGCACTGTAGACAGAAGTCGCGCCTTCCGATAAACAATATCGGTAGATCGCCTCCAGCGTGATGCCTTCGTCTAAAATGTCGTCGACGATTAGAACCGTTCTGCCTTGCAGCGGCGTTCTCGGTTTTAAGACCCATTCGATGGTGCTGCCGGATGTTTGGTTTTGATAGCGACTGGCATTGATCGCATCGACGGTCAAGGGAATAGTTAAACGAGTCAACAGTTCGCCGCCGATGACCAAGCCGCCGTTCATGACGCATAGAAAAATAGGATCTCTATCCGCCAGAAGCAGGTTGATTTTATGAGCCATGTTGTCGATTGCCGCGTCGACTTCCTGTTTGTTGTGTAGTAGGTCGGCGGTTGATTGGACGTGGTCGATTTCTTCAAGCATATTCATTGGAAATTTGAGCGATTTGTTGTGATATTTGTTGCCATTGGTTAGATGCTTGGAGCATTGCTCGGGTCATTTTGGGTATTCCGCGCATCGCATCAAGCCGTTGTGTTCTTAGCGGATCGGTTTTGATCGGTACGCTGTCGAGTACTTGTTCGGCCGCTTTGGGATTATTGCAAACTAACAGCATATCGCAACCGGCTTGTTGGGCTAGTTTCGCACGTTCGGAAAAATCGCCGGCAATTGCTGCGCCTTCCATATTTAGGTCGTCGCTAAATATGGCGCCGTTAAAATAAAGTTCACGCCGTAAAATGTTTTGCAGCCATTTTTGGGAGAATCCAGCCGGCATGTCGTCGACAGCAGGGTAGACGACATGCGCGGGCATGACTGCTTCCAAGCCTTGTTCGATCAATAATTTAAATGGGACTAAGTCCTTAGTTCGGATTTCGCTTAATTCCCGTTCGTCTACCGGTAATGCTATATGCGAATCGGCAGCTACCGCGCCGTGCCCAGGGAAATGCTTGCCGGTTGCAGACATGCCGGCCGATCGCATGCCTTTGCGAAAGCTGGCTGCCAATTGAGCTGTCAGTTGAGGGTCGGTCGAGAATGATCGGTCGCCGATGACTTCGCTGATGCCGCAATCGACATCAAGTACGGGAGCGAAGCTAAAATCAATGCCGACGGACAGCATCTCTGACGCCATTAGCCAACCTGCAGCTTCGGCGAGCTCGGGCCGTTCACGATAACAATTGGCCGGCGGTAAGCGCGTAAAGCCTTGCTTGAATCGTTGTACACGCCCGCCTTCCTGGTCGACGGCGATGAGTATAGGGCCTTTTCGGGCGTTGCGAATGCTGTCGATCAAAGCGATAAGTTGTTCGGGTGATTCGTAATTGCGGGAAAAAAGAATCACCGCGCCGGTGTTGGGGTGATGGATCTTTTCTTGTTCATGAGTGGTTAAAGTCAAGCCTTCAACATCGATCATGATGGGGCCGATTGCGGAATTAGTGGTCATGTTTCCGAGTTAACATTGTTAATTAAAAAAGTGAAACTGGCTTATACTTAAGCGATTATTGTTTAATCGGGAGTTAAGCGTGCGTTTTTTATTGTTATTATGCGGGTTGATTTTTTCCGGTTGGGTTTTGGCCCAGGATGCCGCCGACGATGCACAGCCGGCCATAGAATACTTGGAAATGTCGCCTAAGTTTACCGTGAATTTGGACGTACCTCGAAAATATTTATTGGTCAATGTGCAATTGATGGTAGAGGGTAAGGATAATATGGAAAAAATAAAAAAACATTTACCCGCGTTGAGACACGCATTGATTATGTTGTATAGCGGTCGCAATGCCAATGAGCTGGGAACCAAGGAGCAAAGGGAGGCCTTGCGCCGGGAAAGTGTCGAAGCCGTTAGGAATGCGCTCGATAAATATGATAATAGCGACGGTTTTAGAGATGTGTTTTTTTCCGAGTTTTTGGTTAATTAGTTTTGATCTACCTTGTTAAAATATCGTCGAATGCCGTTTTAATCTTTGGTAACAGCTCTTCAAGTTGGTGTTCCGTGTAAGGAACGGCGTCGAATTTCCCCCAGACCGGGGCCGGCCATGCTTTATCCAAGCGATAGCGTACAATGTGATGGATATGCAGTTGCGGCACCAGATTGCCGATTGCTGCCACATTCATTTTGTCGGCTTTGAAAAGCCCGGCTAGTCTTTCTGCTAGTTGGCACGACTCCTCTTGTAATAATGAGCGATCAGTGGGCGTCAATTGATAAATTTCACGGATATCGCCAATTTCGGGTACTAAAATGAACCAAGGGTATTGACTGTCGTTCATTAGCAGCAGTTGGCATAATTCCAAGCGTCCGAGCCGGATGCAATCTTTTTGTAGTTGTGGATGTAACTGAAAGGCCATAAGTTTAGACTTGAAATAAAAGTATAAAACGATGTATGTTGGCCGCCTATTCTAACTATAACTATAAGAAAAGGATAAGATTATGTCGGCGCAGTTATTTTCAAGCCAAGAACGGGTAAGCGATGATCGGCTTAAGGTTTCTTTTCGGTTTATATTAGGCTTGTATGCAATTATCCCTATTTGCTTAATAGTGGAATGGTTCGATATTCTACTTTGGCAAGGTAGTTTGCGAGAGATGTTGCCGAGCCGTCCGGAGCATTTCCTGTTATTCCAGTTGTTGTTCGGAACGCCGCATATTATTGCCAGCGCGTTGATTCTCACTACTAATCGCGAATACTTCGGGTATTACCGGCACCGAATCATGATGATGACGTTGGTGCTTGCGGTATTTTTCGGTATCGGCGGTCTATTTATTCCTTATCTCGTATTTTATATTATGGTTGCGGCTTGGACGGTCTACCATGTACTTAAGCAGCAGCACGGTATTGCGCGAGGTGTTTGTAAGCTTCCGACATGGTCTTATCGTTTGTTGTTGGGATTGAGTGTTGCCGCAGGTCTATTGATTTATCTCGGTGTTTTTCTCAAGAATAGCTTAGAACCTGAGCAAGCTGATTGGCTTAGTCATATCGCCGGTACCTTAACTTTAGCTCTTTTATTGGCTACTATTTGGTGTCAGCGCTATGTAGCGACAGGGCTCGGCAAGCTGTTTCTTTGGGCTAATACCATGCTTGTAGTAAGTACTTACTATTTATTCGTTCAACAATACTATTTTCTGGCGATTTTGGTGCCTCGATTGGTTCATGATGCGACGGCTTATTCTTTTTATGTGACCCACGATTACAATCGTCATGGTCGGCAAGCCCGAAACTTTATCTATCGTTGGGCGCAAGCATGCAATATACCGGTGCTTTTGGTTTTACCGCTGTTGTCTTTTGGAGCGGCTCTCTTTCTGCATCAATACGGAGACGCCGCTGTCGAGTTTTTGACCGAGTTCTTATTCGGCGTGGAAATTCGTAAGGTGGTCAGTTTAGGTGTGATAGGCTATTTAGCTTTACTGCATTACTATACCGAGTCGTTTACTTGGAAGAACGATTCGCCTTACCGAAAGTTTATTGCTTTTTCAAAATGATGAACTCGGCGAATTCGTTTTCTTCATGGTCTTCAGGATGAAATGCTTTCTCTAGGTTTATTGTAAGGATAGGATCAATAATAGTTTTCCTATGCTAACCCCCCTCTCCCTGAGGGAAAGGGAGTAAAATGCGGAAGTTATTTTTAACGGGATATGAAGGTTTGTGCTGCCGGTTGACTGGTCAAGGTATGGGACTAATCTTTCAGCGTAAAACCGACTTTAATCGTGACTTGCCAGTGCGCCACTTTGCCTTGGTCGATATGCCCGCGGGTTTCGACGACTTCTAGCCAACGCAAATCGTGCAACGTTTTCGCCGCTTTTGCGACAGCCTTTTCGATCGCGTCTTGGATGCTGACCGATGATGAGCCGGTCAATTCGATTTTTTTGTAAATATGGTCAGACATGGTGTGTTCCTCGCTGTTGATAAAGGTGGTCTAATTCTTTTAGCCTTTGCGGCGTTCCGATATCCATCCAGAAACCGTTAAATCTTTCACCCGACACCCTGTTTAGGCGCATGGCTTCGCGTAAAATCGGCGCCAGTTTGAGGGGGCCTTGTTGGCTTTCGGCAAATAAAGCCGGATGATAAAGCCCAATACCGCTGAACGTATATTTTTCGGCGGCATGATCGCTTAACAGATCGCCGTCGAATCCGAAATCGCCTGAGGGGTGATGTTCGGGGTTGTTGACTAAAACCAAATGCGCAAGATCGATTTCGCCTTGTTTAAGCGTTTTAAATGGAAAATTCGTTGCGATATCGCCGTTTACGACTAGAAAAGGTTTGTTGCCGAGCAAAGGTAAGGCGCGGATAATGCCTCCGGCTGTTTCCAGCGGTGTTTCGCCCTCGTCCGAATAAACGATGCTCACGCCGAATCGGCGGCCATCGCCCAGGTAGTCGATGATTTGGCTTCCCAGATGCGCCACATTGATTACAATATCGCTAAAACCCGCATCACGCAAATTCTCCAGCAAATGCACAATAATCGGTTTAGCGCCTACCATCAATAGAGGCTTGGGCTGGCGGTCGGTTAAAGGGCGCATTCTTTCGCCGCGGCCCGCAGCCATAATCATCGCTTTCATGCAATTCTCCGGAAAGCCGGCAGAATTTGTCGGTTTAGAAAGTCTGCAAATTCGAATAGTTCGGGATAGTGGGTGCTGGTTTCGGTAACATAATTTATTGTTCGAGGAATATCATTAAGATAAGCGGACTTTCTGTCTCGTAAGTGTAATCTCGTGAAAATACCGATGGCTTTTAAGTGGCGCTGTAAACCCATCAGGTCGAACCAACGTTTGAATTGCGCTTGACTGCAGTCGATCGTTCCATGTTGAAGAAGGCGCTGAAAATAACCGTTTCTCCAATGATCGATTTGCGCTTTCGGCCAACTGACATAGCAATCTTTCAGCAGCGATACCAAATCGTAGGTGATAGGGCCTATTACGGCATCCTGGAAATCGATTATTCCAGGTTTGCCGTTGCCTAGGTTCATCAGATTGCGCGAATGATAGTCTCGGTGCACGAAGGTTAAAGGTTGTTCTAAGGCTGAATTAATTAGTAATTCATTGACTTCGATTCTGAGCGTTTCGGGGGTGGGGGTGTTCAGGAAATGCGAAGCAAACCATTCCTCGAAAATACCTAGTTCCCGAATAAGCAGCGGTCGATCGTAATGAGGTATTTCGAGGTTGTCGAGCGCAATGAGCGTTTGTTGTTGAAACAAGCTGTCGAGAGCGGCTTGATACAAACGGTCCGCGTTCGATGATTTAAGGCAGTCCAAGTAGCTGGTTTTACCGAAGTCTTCGAGTAATAAAAAGCCGTGTGTGAGGTTCGATTGAAAAATTGTCGGCACATGGATCCCGGGAACAGACAAAAGCTTGGCGACCTTGATAAACGCCTCGATATTTTCTTTGTCGGGTGGCGCGTCCATGACAATGTAAGTCGTCCCTTGTGAGTATATTCTGAAATAGCGACGAAAACTGGCATCACTCGATGCTGGTTCAAATCGGTCAATGGCTAGCGACAGGTCGTTCGATAGCCAATCGAGCATTAAAGCGGCTCGAGGGTCTTCGTTGGTCATAATGAGATGGGATTCTTTAAGTTATATTGCTGGAGTAAATTGAGGTAGAATGTCTATTCGGCATTTTATTCTATTTAAGCCTAATCAAGCCATACTAACTCCCATACTTACCTATGCACTGCCGCATCATTTTATTGTTTTTTTTATTGGTTAGCTCGACTTGTTCTCAGGCGAATGAGCCAGCGTGGGATTGTGAGCAAAACGGCAGCGGAGAATGGGTTTGCGGAGCCGATGTGCCGATTGCCAAAAGCCCAAAGCCTATTACGGTTTCGGAGAGCGCTGATGCGGCGGGGAGTTCTGTTGTTACGCAAAAAAACGCTCCTAGTCCCGGCAAGGTTGCGAAAAATCCCCAGGGAGCGAATGAGCAAAATCAAGCGCCGCAGGAGATAATTCAGTTAGAGCCGCCGCGCAAAATCGCAAGAGCCGCAGGATGGGATTGTGCTGCCGGAGAAGGAGATGAAACTTGGAATTGTAGTCTGACCGGTACCGATCCGAAAGGCAAGCCTCGTGTGATGCCGGATGAGCGGCGTAGTTTCAGTTTATTGTCGCCGGCTTTCGATCATGAGCAGGAGCTGAATTTCGATATTATGCATTCGCAATTGCCTTACGATCCTTGGGAAAACTGCACGACATCATTAGGCGCTCCGCCCGGATTTTTATCGACCAAAGATCTACGGGACGAGACGCCTATAGATGTTCGGGCCGATTATTCGGAAATTTTCGATAACGAAATTACCGGTTTTTTCGGTAATGTCGATATTGTTCGGGCCGATCAACGTATGGCTGCGGACACCATGCATTACGATACCGTATCGCAAACTCTCGATGCGCAAGGGCACGTTTATTACAGCGAAGACGCACTGTCTTTATACAGCGATACGATGATGTTGAAACTGGCAACCGATGAAGCCCGGTTGCGTAATACTCTGTTCATTTCGCCGACGACGCCGCTGAGAGGCAGTGCGCGAACCGTCTACCGAGATAGCAAGGTTTTGTCACGTTACAATGAAGTCGCCTTCACAAGCTGTAAGCCCGGCAATACCGATTGGGTTTTGCATGCATCGGACTTAAAGTTGAACAAGGAAAGCGGCGAAGGTTCGGCTAAGCATGCTTGGCTCGAGTTTAAAGGCGTGCCGGTGATCTATACGCCTTATATCAGTTTTCCGCTCGATGATCGCCGCAAATCCGGGTTTTTAGCGCCGAATTTATCCGTCAATAATAGAAACGGCTACGATGTCGCCTTGCCTTATTATTGGAATATCGCTCCTAATTACGACTTGACCTTTCGTCCTAGGTACATGACAAGTAGAGGAATGCAGTGGGGCGGCGACTTTAGACATTTGTCCGAAATGACCAACAGCCGCTTGCAATTTGAAGTGTTGCCGGATGATCAAATACGTAATAAAACGCGCTATCTCGCCGGTATTCAAAATACCACGACATTTTTGCCGAATTTAATTTCAACGATCGATGCAAGTTATGTCTCCGATGACGATTATTTCGACGATATGGGCAATAGTATTACGATTAACGATACTCGTTTTTTAAGAAGCCATGCCGACATTCGTTATAGCATGCCGGGCGTATCGTTCTTTTCGCAGCTTGAAAATTATCAGACGACGGATAGAACCATTCCTAAAGAGTTTCAGCCCTATCGTCGGTTGCCCCAAGCGAGGTTGGATTTAAATCATTCGTTCGACTTTATGCCAGTTGATGTATCCATGGGGTCGGAATATGTCTATTTTCAACAAGACCAGCGCGTTAGCGGTCAACGCTTCGACATCGAGCCTGCTGTCGCTGTTCCGCTAGAAGCGGCGGGTGTTTATTTAACGCCAAAATTGTCGCTTAAACACACTCAATATATGCTGGAAAATCAGGAGGTAGGCAGGCCCAGGCCTGATAGCATTACTCGTACCTTGCCGATATTTTCGGCCGATACCGGGTTTACGCTGGAGCGGGAGTTCGGAGCAGGTGCATCGTCTTATGTTCACACGATTGAGCCTCGTCTATTTTATCTCTATATTCCGTATAAAGATCAGAGCGATATTCCGTTGTTCGATACAGGCGAGTACGATTATAACTTCTACAGTTTATTCCGGGAAAATCGTTTCAGCGGCTCCGATAGGGTTCAGGATGCCAATCAAGTGACGATGGCTTTGACCAATCGAATCATCGATCCGCGAACAGGTCGCGAAAACATGAGGCTTAGCATCGGCGAAATTTTTTATTTCCGAGACCGTTTGGTGCAACTTGATGATCCAAGAGGAAGTACTGATATTTTCGGTAATCCGCGTTTAGTAAATCAACAATCTTCGACCAATAGTTTCGCTAATTTAATTGCCGAATTCAGTGCGCAATTGACCGAGCATTTGTCCTTAAGGACAGCCGGGCAGTGGGATCATGCACAAAACGACCTAACCCGAGGCGAAGTGGCGTTGCGGTATACGAATAAGCCCGAGCAGTTGGTTAATTTAGGGTATCGTTTTCGCCAGGATTTAACGGAAGTGACGGATGTCTCTTTTCGCTGGCCGATCTATGATAATTGGTATGCGGTTGGGCGATGGCAGTATTCAATGTTGTTTGATAGAACGGTGGAAAGTTTCGCAGGCTTTGAAAAAGAAAGTTGTTGTTGGCGTTTTAGAATCATCGGGCGGCGTTATATTAATAGTATTAATGTGTTTGCCGGGCAAGAGCCGACCGGCGAAGCGCAAACCGGCGTATTTGTTCAGCTGGAATTGAAAGGCTTAACGGCATTCGGCGACCGGTTGGATGAATTTTTCGAACGAAATATCTACGGCTATGTCAGACCGCAATAAACTGACTGATTGTTAACCATGAAAAAGCATTTTATCAGCGGCGTTTTGATCGCATTAATAAGTATTTCCGTCCCGGTTTTTTCGCAGACACTGGATCGTATCGTTGCAATTATCGAAGATGATGTGATTCTCGATGGCGAGTTGCAAGCGGAAGTCGATGTCATCGCGCAACGCATTAAAGCCAGTAACGCGGTAGTGCCGCCGTCGTATATTTTACGCAAGCAAGTGCTTGAAAAATTGATTATCGAAAAGCTGCAACGGCAGTTGGCGGAAAGGTCCGGCATCGCCTTGAATGATGAAATGTTGGCCAGTGCCGCAGCAGATATCGCGCGAAGAAATAATATGACGCCGGCAGAATTTCGTGTCGAACTGGGAAAGCAGTCGATTTCTTATCGCAGTTTTTTGGAAAATCTGCGTAACGAAGTCATCATCAATCAGTTGCGGGGCAGGGAAATCGGCAGTCGCGTTAATGTTAGCGACCGGGAAGTCGAGCATTTTCTCGAAACCGAAAGTAAACTTGGCGGCGAAGCCACTCAATACCATTTAGGGCATATTCTGGTGGCGATTCCGGAAGGCGCTTCGTCGTCAGTGATACAGAAAGCCAAACAAAAAGCTGAGGAAATTATTCAGGATTTACGCGGCGGGCGGGATTTCGTGCAGGTGGCGATGAGTCGATCCGATAGCAGCGAAGCCTTGACCGGAGGCGATTTAGGTTGGCGCTCGATTAACCAGGTGCCCACTTTATTTGTCGATGAAGTCGGCGACCTGAAGCAGGGGGATGTTTCGGACCCGATTCGAAGTCCCAGCGGTTTCCATGTCATAAAAATGCTAGAGCTCAAAGGCGGCGATCAGCAACATATCGTGACTAAGACGCATGTTCGTCACATATTGATCAAAACTAATGAGCTGATTGACGACGACGAAGCGAAAAAAAGACTGAATAACTTAAAGCGCAGAATTGCCGATGGCGATAGTTTCGATGCGCTGGCCAGAGCGCATTCCGATGATAAAGGGTCCGCACTTAATGGCGGAAGTTTAGACTGGGTAGCGCCGGGTGCGTTGGTTCCCGAGTTCGAAAAGGCGATGAATGCATTGGCGATCGATGAGATTAGTAAACCGGTTCAAACGCAATTCGGTTGGCATCTGATACAGGTGCTCGGCAGAAAGCAGCAAGACGATAGTGAGGACTACAAAAAGGAGCAAGTAAGAGAGGCGATTCGTAAACGTAAGATCGAAGAAGAAACCGAATTATGGCTTCGGCGTTTGCGCGATGAGGCTTATGTCGAGGTATTTCATGATAGGCTTTGAATCGATGAGGTTTGCTTTAAATTTACGTTTAACACGATAATCGCACGTTTGGCATCGAGACACCTCAATGAGACTTAAGGAAGATAGGATAATACAGTGTTTAAGGCGTGTTATCGAAACGCAAGCATTGCACGAAGAGCGGCAAATGCTTCAGCATATAATGGATGAGTTAAACCTGGGGTTACTGGATTGCGCAGCCGCTTTGTTGCATCTGCAACAGCTTGAAGGCGGCATGCGAATGATGCCGGAAAAGAATGTTTTGGACTCGTCTATTTCGGGCACAGTTTCCGTTATGCCTAAAATGGTTCGTTATCGATTGGCGGTCGGTAATAAACATGGCGTATCGAAAGAGGTAATCAAAGATGTGTTGGTCGATGAATCCGGTGTCGAAAGGAAAATGATTCGCCTTGTCGATATACGTAACGAATTTACTATTGTGGAATTACCGGAAGGCATGCCGGAGGATATTTTTCAACATTTGAAAACGATTGAGGTTCAACGGCAAAAGCTGGATATCAAAAGATTAAGCGCTAATTCGAATAAAAAAAGAGCAAGTAATGCGCGCCGGCGAAAAAAGCGTATGTCCCGTTTAGAGAGTAAGGACCCGAAAAATCTTAATTGTAAAGAAATCGCCTAAGGATTTTCTAATGTACCCAACCATCGTAGATCAAAATCCGGCGTCGGGGGTCGTCAAAGGACGTCGTGAGCCCAGCTTCTCACCTAGCGTTAGGAGAGGGACCCAGTGTCTCTTTAGGCACTGCCGAAATTTGAAGTGCGAAAGGTATAATGACTAAAAAATATCAAAACAATGGCGAGACTGAAGTGGCAATAATGATGACATAGGCTGTTAATGGACAGTCACTTACGTTTAATTGTAAATGCTGTATCTTCAAGTCCTTCATGCTCTTCATGGTAAAAGATAAATAACTCTTTTTGGAGTTATAGCCCGCCTTAGGATTTCGTGATAAATAACGTCTTGGAACTATGAGCTTTGTTGAGGGTTCGGTAACTCGCTTTGCAGGACGCCGTGAATACGTCCGTGTAGGCTTGACCGCGGCGACTGATTGCCATGGATGGCATGAATGCAGATTTTGCAGGAGCAAAAAATCTGCCCTGCCGCCGACACCTGCCAATCGAGTTACCGAACTCTCCATAAAACAGGGAAGTTATTTACGACCAAATCCTTAATCGAGTTACAAATGGTCATAGAGCGATAAGTATTGTTTAGCGCTACTATTCCACGAAAAGTCTTTCTTCATGGCATTGGTTTGCAGTTGTGTCCAAATTTCCGGGACTCTGTATAAAATCAACGCGCGCTTGATGGCCTCCAGTAGCGAACTGGGGGTCGATTCATTAAAAGTAATTCCGGTTGCCGTTTTGTTGTCAATCGTATGGGGTAGAGCATCGACGACAGTATCTGCTAGGCCGCCGGTTTTCCTTACGATCGGCAAAGTTCCATAGCGTTGACTATACATTTGGTTTAATCCGCAGGGCTCGAAGCGCGATGGCATTAAGAAAATATCGCTTCCCGCTTCTATCCAATGAGCCAATTGTTCATCGTAGCCGATAGTAATCGACATTTTTTCAGGGTAGGCTTCGGCAAAATTATATAAACGTTGTTCGAAGCTTTTGTTGCCGCTACCGAGTAATACAAATTGTACTGGCATACTTAATAATTCCGGCAAGCATTCTAATAGCAAGTCGATACCTTTTTGTTCAACCAAACGGCTAATTAATCCGAAAATGGGAATCGACGGCTCGAGAGGCAGTGAGAGCCGTTCTTGTAATGCGGCCTTATTGGTTTGTTTGTGATGGAGCGTTTTATGGCTGTAGCGCTGGACGATGTTGCTGTCGAATTCGGGATTCCAGTCTTTGTCGGTTCCGTTGAGTATGCCGCTTAGAAATTCCTTGCGATGGGTTAACAAGCCTTCTAGCCCGTAACCAAACTCGGATGATTGAATTTCTTTGGCATAGGTAGGACTTACCGTTGTTACTCGATCGGAGCAAGCAATGCCGCCTTTTAAAAACGACATGTTGCCGTAATACTCAAGTGCATTTGGGTTCCAAAGTTGTCTTGGAAGATTAAGCGCATTGTAGGTCGAATAGGGAAAAATCCCTTGATAGGCCATGTTATGAATCGTAAAAATGGTTGCCGGGCGATTGTATTCCAGCGTTAACAAGGCGGGAACTAGGCCGCTTTGCCAGTCGTTGCAGTGGACGATCTCCGGTTTCCAATCTAAGTAGGCTCTATTCATCGCGACTTCCACTGTTATGCGGCAGAACAGCGAAAAGCGATCGGCGCTGTTTGCCCAGGCATTACCGTATTCATCGTGATAAGGATTGCCCGGGTAGCCAAAAAACTGGGGGCAATCGATCAGCCATACGATCACTTTTGATTCCGGCAAGCGGGTTTCGAGAATATTGACATCGCAATTATTAATTCTCAACGTACACCGATGTTGGACGTTTTCGGTTTTTTTTATAGCTTGATAGTTGGGTATGATGATACGGATATCCTGGCCTAGATCCGCCAAAGCCTTAGGTAAGCTGCTTGAAACATCTGCCAAGCCGCCGGTTTTTATTAAAGGATGTGCTTCACTGGTAACAAAAAGAATTCGTTTCATAATTATTAAATTTAAAGGCAGTCAAAATTCGGTTCTAGGTATATATTAAAGAATTGAGTTTACCGAGGTGGATTTCGCCACAATAGCCGATTGAGTGTTTATTGGCGTACTGTCTGCTGTTGTAGGATCGTCCGGTGTTATTGAAGAATCAGTTTAAGTTTGCGTTCGGGGCGGCGGCAGTTCTATTTTGCGGGCATTTCTCGCGTAGTTGTGCCTATCACGTATAAATATCGAAGTGAATTTTTTATAAGCTAGGCCGGCGCCAGTTAATTTGCGGTGAGCAATGCCACGCTGGATCATCTTTCTCAAACAGGACGCTATTTAGTGAGCAGAGCTGCTTATGGCTTTCGTTTGCCTCGTCAAGATGATTCCGCCTAGCGGAGGTAAAGTCAAGTGTATCGATTGTTGGTGTCCCATCCAAGGCTCCGGTTCCGATAGTATCTCGCGGTTGCCGATGTTGCTACCTTCATAATAGGCAGAGTCTGAATTAAAGATTTCAAAATAAACCCCTTCGGAAGGCACGCCGATATGATAGTTTTCTCTCACAATCGGTGTGAAGTTAAGTATGATGATCAAATCATCGTTGGTGCCTTTGCGGCGGTAGCTAATAATCGATTGTTCGACATCATGGCAATCGATCCAGTCAAAGCCGCTGTGATTGAAGTCGTATTGGTGAAGTGCCGGGTAGTTTTTATACAAATGATTAAGATCTTTGACCAAAGTTTGCAAACCTTGGTGTTGAGGATACTGCAGTACATACCAATCCAGGGGTTGGTTGAAATTCCACTCTGTACCTTGCCCGAACTCGCAACCCATGAATAATAATTTTTTACCCGGGTAGGTAAACATCAAGGTATAAAGTAGGCGTAAATTCGCAAATTTTCGCCATTCGTCTCCCGGCATTCTGTTGAGTAACGAACCTTTGCCGTGAATGACTTCATCATGAGAGAACGGAAGGACGAAGTTCTCGGTAAAGGCATAAAGTAGGCCGAAGGTTAGTTGATCGTGGTGATAACGCCTGTGTATCGGGTCGCGGCTTATATAATCGAGAATGTCATGCATCCAGCCCATGTTCCATTTTATCGAAAAACCCAGGCCTCCGGTCCAAGTCGGGCGGGTTACCTGAGGCCATGCGGTCGATTCCTCTGCCATCACGACCGTGCCGGGGTGTTGTTCATGCGTTACGGTATTGAGTTCGCGCAAAAAAGCGATGGCTTCGAGATTTTCGTTGCCGCCATACATGTTGGGAATCCAGTCGTTTTCATCGCGGGAATAATCCAGATAAAGCATCGATGCGACGGCGTCGACCCTAAGACCGTCAAGGTGAAATTCTTCGAGCCAAAATATCGCGCTCGCCAGTAAGAAATTTTTGACTTCGTTGCGCCCGAAGTTAAAGATCAGGGTGCCCCAATCTCTATGCTCGCCTTTGCGGGGGTCTTCGTGCTCATAGAGCGCGCTACCGTCGAATCGCGCCAGTGCGAAAAAGTCCTTCGGAAAATGCGCGGGAACCCAGTCCAAAATAATGCCGATGTTGTTTTGATGAAAGAGATCGATAAAATATCTGAAATCGTCGGGTGATCCGTGTCGACTGGTCGGGGCGAAGTAGCCCGTCGATTGGTAACCCCATGAAGCATCGAAAGGATGCTCGGTGATAGGCAGTAATTCGATATGGGTAAAGCCCATGTCTTTGACGTATTGGATTAACTGTTTAGCGAGTTCACGGTAATTCAAGAAATTTCCGGCATCGTCCCGTTGCCACGAGCCTAAATGCACTTCGTAAATAGACATCGGTTCGTGAAGCCAATCGCGGGTTTTGCGATAAGTCATCCATTTCGCATCTTGCCATTGATAGGCTCCTTCTTTGACGACAATCGAAGCGGTTTTAGGGCGATGCTCATATTGCTGGGCATAAGGGTCTGTTTTAATCAAAATTTCTTGGCTTTGACGGTTCAGTATTTCGAATTTATATAAACAGCCCGCGTCGAGGCCCGGAATAAAAAGCTCCCAGACCCCGCTGTTACCTAGCACTCGCATTAAGTGACAGCGCCCGTCCCAGCGGTTAAAATCGCCGACCACGCTGACGCGCTCCGCGCTTGGGGCCCAGACGGTAAATAATACGCCATCGATGCCGTCGACCTTATATCGATGTGCGCCAAGTTTTTGGTAGATATGCCAATGTTTGCCTTCGCCGAACAAATGACGATCGAATTCCGGCAATTGCTCGGGAAAGTCATAAGGGTCGTAATCGGTGTGTTGTCGGCCTTCCTTGTCGATCCAAGAAATTTGATAATGTTCTGGTAATTCGCCGGCCTGAGCGGTATATTCAAAAAAGTCCGTTTTTGCGAGTCGAGGTATTTCAGGGCCTTTTTCAGCAAAACGAACCGAATCGGCGTAAGGCAAATAGAGTCTTACCTTGGTCAGGTTGTTATCGCTGAGGCGGCCTAGAACGGAAAAAGGGTCATGATGTTTGGCTTCAATGATTTTGCATAAATCATTACACAACGGCATATTGGATTGCTTTTTCACTTCGAAACGCCTCAATGTAGTAGAATGATTTTTATCAGAATGTTACCACCTAAGCAACAGATGTAATAGTCAATTCCAGAAGGGGAATGAAAATGTCAGAGTCAATTAACCAACCTCAAGACAGGTTCGTCAGTCATTTAACTAGAAATACAATTGCCTTGATTCTTGCGGGCGGCCGCGGCTCACGGTTAAAAAATATGACTGATTGGCGTGCCAAGCCGGCAGTTCCTTTTGGCGGAAAATTCAGGATTGTCGACTTTCCGTTATCCAATTGCATTAATTCCGGAATCAGAAAAATCGGCATTTTAACGCAATACAAAGCCGATTCTTTGATTCGACATATTCAACAAGGCTGGGGCTTCTTACGCGGCGAGTTCGGTGAATATGTCGATTTGATGCCGGCTCAACAACGCATCGAAACGTCTTGGTATGAGGGGACTGCCGATGCGGTTTATCAAAATATCGATATTCTAAGAACCCGTCGGCCGGAGTATGTTCTGATATTGGCCGGCGATCATATTTATAAAATGGACTACGGCGAAATGCTTGCCGATCATGTGGCCAATAATGCGGACTTGACCATTGGTTGTCTCGAGGTAAGCCTTGAAGAGGCGACCGAGTTCGGGGTCATGGACGTCGATCAAAATCGACGGGTAAAAGCATTTGTCGAAAAACCCGCCAATCCGCCTTCGATGCCGGGTAAGCCGGACAAAGCCTTGGCTTCGATGGGTATCTATGTATTTAATGCGGCATTTTTATTCGAGCAGTTGATCAAAGATGCCGACAGCAAAGGCTCGAACAGGGATTTCGGCAAGGACATTATTCCTGCGGTTATCGACAAATATAGGGTCAGTGCATACCCATTCCTGAATTTGCAAGGCGATCAAAGTTACTGGCGCGATGTGGGTACGATAGATGCCTACTGGGCGGCAAATATGGAATTAATCGGCGTCAAGCCCGATTTGAATTTATACGATAAAACTTGGCCGATTTGGACCTATCAGGAACAAACTCCGCCGGCAAAATTTGTCTTCGACGACGACAAAAGAAGGGGGCAGGCGGTCGATTCGATGGTGTCCGGCGGTTGCGTTATTTCCGGCGCCAAGGTCAGGCACTCATTGTTATTTTCCAATGTCCGGGTTAATTCTTATACGACGTTACAAGATGTCGTGGTGCTTCCTGAGGTCAATATTGCAAGGCATTGCCGAATTACCAAGGCAATCATTGAGAAAGGTTGCGAAGTGCCCCAAGGCACGGTAATCGGCGAGAACCTCGAGGACGATAAAAAAAGATTTCATGTCAGCCCGGGCGGAGTCGTATTGGTCACCCCGGATATGTTAGGACAGAGTAGGCACTATGTCAGATAAAAAACTGAAGCTGGTGATATGTTGGCACATGCATCAGCCTGAGTATCGCGATTTGCAAACCGGCGAATTTCAACTGCCTTGGACCTATTTGCATGTTATGAAGGATTATGTCGACATGATCGCCCATCTTGAAGCGGCGCCGGAAGCCAAAGCGGTCGTTAATTTTGCGCCGATCCTTCTAGAGCAGATCGAGGATTATGCCAGGCAAGTGGGGCGCTATCTGCATGATCGCATCTCATTTAAAGATCCGTTGTTGGCGGCGCTGGTTGCCCCATCGATTCCCTCGGATCCCGATGCACGGCTAAAACTGGTCAAGGATTGCATGCGTGCCAATCGAGAGCGGCAGATCGGACGATATCCGACTTTCCAGAAACTGGTCAAAATGGCCGAATGGATGGAGCAGAATCATGATGCGTTGAGCTATATGAATTCTCAATTCATCAGCGATCTTTTAGCGTGGTATCATCTGGCTTGGATGGGCGAGAGTGTCAAGCTGACCGATGTCAGGGTCAAGCGCTTGATTGCCAAAGGTTCAGGCTACACATTGCATGAACGGATCGAAATCGTCGAGGTCATCGGTGAGCAATTATCCACTGCAATATGTCGATATAAGGCGTTGGCAAGAAAAGGACGCATCGAGCTTTCGGTAACGCCTTATGCGCATCCGATTATGCCTTTGTTAATCGATATTAAAAGTACATTGCAGGCGATGCCGGATGCTCCGCTACCCGAACTGGATCATTATCCGGGGGGCGAGGAAAGGGTGAAATGGCATCTGAAGCATGGTGTCGAAACCTTTAAACGATTTTTCGGATTCACGCCGAGAGGCTGTTGGCCATCCGAGGGAGCAGTCAGTACCGAGACATTAAAGATGCTCTCCGAGTTCGGTTTCGATTGGGCTGCAACAGGCGGTAATGTCTTGCATAACAGCTTGCGATTATCAGGCATCGATAGCGTGAGTCCCCATCATCCGTTTCGCGCTAGCGGAACCGGTATACCTTGTTTTTTTAGGGACGATGGCTTATCGGATTTGATCGGATTTGAATATTCCAAATGGCATGCCGACGATGCGGTTGCCGATTTGGTCAATCACTTGGAACAAATCCATAAGCATGATACTTCTACGGATAAGGTGGTATCGATTATCATGGATGGCGAAAATGCTTGGGAGTATTTTCCGCAAAACGGTTATCACTTTCTCAGCGCGCTTTATAAACGCTTGAGTCATCACCCCGAGATTCAGCTAACAACATTTTCCGAATGCCTCGATCAAGTCATTGAAATTCAAACGCTTCCGAATTTGATGGCTGGCAGTTGGGTCTATGGAACGTTTTCTACCTGGATCGGCGATGTCGATAAAAACCGGGGTTGGGATATGCTGGGCGATGCTAAATGGGCGTTTGATAAAGTCGTGTCGACCGGGCGCTTGACCGAGGAGCAGTTGGCTCTTGCCGAGCATCAGCTTGCTATTTGTGAAGGTTCGGATTGGTTTTGGTGGTTCGGCGATTACAACCCGGGGGAGGCTGTCAGCAGCTTTGAAAAACAGTTTCGTTTGAACTTGAGTAATCTCTATCTGTTGTTAGGAGAAGATCCGCCGGCTTATCTGGCATTATCGTTCACTCAGGGGTCCGGAGCTCCCGCCATGGGCGGTACGATGAGGCCGGGTATTGAAAACGTTTAGTCAGGAAAGACGTTTGTGATTGATATCTTACATAGACGCCGTGCCGGAATTTTATTGCACATTACTTCACTTCCAGGCAATCGTGATAATGGTAATTTCGGCCCGGAAGCTTATCGGTTCGTCGACTTTCTAAATAGTGTCGGTGTAACGGTTTGGCAAACTTTGCCATTAAACATGCCTCATGATGATGGTTCTCCCTATCAGTGCATCTCCGCTCATGCCGGTAATACCGCTTTGATCGACTTGGATAAGTTGGTTGACAAAGGCTGGCTGAGCCGTGGCGAGCGTTGTCAAGATTGTGGCGGCAGTCCGTCATTTGCAAGGGAGTGTTTACTCAATCACGCATATTATGGCTTTAAGCTGCACGCGACCGAACACGAAAAAATCGAATTTACCAAATTTTGTATCGACAAAAAGTTTTGGCTGGATGATTACGCCTTATTTATAGCACTCAGAAAAGAATTCAATAATCTTAGCTGGAATCAATGGCCTGAACGGTATAAATCGCGCAATATTTCGGCGCTTAAAGAAGCCTCCAGACGCCTAAGCACTGAGATTGAAGCGATTAAATTCGAGCAATTCGTATTCTTTACACAGTGGCAAGAACTTAAAGATTATGCGGCGCGCCATGGTGTATTGTTGTTTGGCGATATTCCTATTTTCGTTTCATACGATAGCGCCGATGTTTGGGTTCATCCGGAGGTGTTTAAACTGGATGAGCAGTTCGAAATGTCGGTAGTGGCGGGGGTACCCCCCGATTATTTTTCGGAAACGGGGCAGCGTTGGGGTAATCCGCATTACAACTGGTCATATCTTAAAAAAAATGGCTTCCATTGGTGGCTTGATCGAATCAAGACGCAAGTCGAAATGTTCGATATTATTCGTATCGATCACTTCAGGGGGTTGGAGGCCGCCTGGGAGATTCCGGTATCCGAACCCACGGCAATGAATGGTTGCTGGGTCAAGGCGCCGGGGCACGCCTTGTTAAAGACGGTTTTCGATGCGTTCGGACCTATTGCATTGGTCGCGGAAGATTTAGGCGTGATTACCGATAAAGTCGAAAAACTCAGGGACGATTTCTCTTTGCCGGGCATGAAGATTCTGCAATTCGCGTTCAGCGGCGGCCCCAGTAATCCTTATTTACCGGCCAATCTGGATAAAAACAGCGTCGTTTATACCGGCACGCACGATAACGACACTACCTTAGGATGGTACCGTCAGATCAGTGAGCAAGAGCAAGCTTATGTTTATGAATACTTAGGTCAGCCTGCTAGCTCGATGCCCTATACGCTAATACAAACCGCTTTAGCTTCGGTTGCGAATCTCGCGATCATTCCGATGCAGGACATTCTTGAGTTAGATACCGAGCATCGCATGAATATTCCCGGTACGACTGAAGGCAATTGGTTGTGGCGTTTTACTTGGGATCAATTATTACCATTGCACAGTCAGCGTTTGGCGCGTGCGATCAAATTATACGGGCGAGATTAAGCTGGGCAAAGGTTGCCGAAGGTTTGCTTGGGTTGTCTTCCGCCAAAATCTGGTTGGCAAAGCCTAATTTGAATTGACACTTTAAGGTTTCAGTCAGGATAATCCGCCTATGGATCATGCCGATATGACGGTTACCCTTCAAATGCAGTGAATGTGGTTAAAAGATTTATGAAATCAGGAAAAAATGAATGAGATATTGGCATTCCAGGCATAACCCTAAGCTCACTATATCGTCTCAAGAAATTCAACACATCAGTCAAACCATTAGTCATACCTATCATCCTTTGCAATTCAGTCAGACTGAACCGCTTAATTTTCCACAGCTTATTATTTTACCGATAGATCCCTATCATCTTCATGCCTATTGGCGTATTGCCGGCGTTACTCCTCTGCTGCAGGCGACGAATAATCCGTTAATATTACGCTTGTTCTGGCAGGTTGATTGGGCGGATACTCAAGAGCATCAGCGTCCATGGTTTGATGTCGGCGTGGTATCCACGCACGCCAATGCTAAAATTCAATTGCCGGTTGCCGGTGCAATTTATACGGCGGCGATTGGTCAATGCGACAGTAATGGGGACTTTATTGTATATGTTCGCTCGCAGCCTGTTAGTATACCTTCTTCTGCGATGACGCCGGTGACCGCGCTAACAAGGCCTTTAGCCTTTAATGAAGCCGATATTGACGCTAAAATTCGGCAAACATTGAGCAAGCCGGATGCCGAAGATATCCCGTTTTCACCGGCGTCTCCGATTCACTTGACCTCAGCAGAACGATTTGAGCTCCATGATATGGATAGTTATTCGAGTGCCGGTATATCCTGTCTGCAGAATAGCAATAAAACTCACTTAAGAATATGCACAAAATAACTCTTACAAGTAGTAGGCTTTGCGTCGGTTCGGCGGCTCGCTTGACAGGATGTCGTAAACCCATTCATGGAGGCTTGACGGCTGCTCCCTGCAGCCGAAGTCCTCGCCAAGCATCCTCCTCACTCTTTTTGATCCCCAAACTGGGAATTGCCGACCAGCCCTCCTTTCAACTGTTGTCGAAATTATTTCATGCTCGTTCCTTAGGTACTTGAGATGGATAGGGGCGGTTTATGCATTGTATTACATGCCCATTTGCCTTACGTACATCATCCCGAGTATGAGCATTTTTTTGAAGAGCGCTGGTTATTCGAAGCGATAACCGAGTGTTATTTGCCCTTGCTCAGCATGTGCGAGCGCTTGAATCGGGATCGCGTGCGATATCGACTGACACTGTCGCTATCGCCGACCTTGTTGACGATGTTGAATGATGAGTTATTGCAGCAGCGCTATGTTCGCCATTTGCAAGGTTTGATCAGATTAGCCGAGCAGGAAGTTTCAAGGACTCGCAAGCAAGCTGAATATCAGTATTTGGCTCGTTTATATCGACGTAATTTCAAGGCCGCATTGCAGCGTTATCGGGAGGATTATGATTGCGATTTAGTTGCGGCTTTCAAAAAACAGGCGGAATTAGGCGGCCTGGAATTGATTACCTGCGCGGCCACACACGGTTTTTTGCCGTTACTGAACGTTTCCGAAAGTGCGGTGCGCAATCAGATTAACATGGGCGTTGAAACTTTCAAACAGTGCTTCGGTTTTATGCCAAAAGGATTTTGGTTGCCCGAATGCGGTTATTATCCGGGCTTGGAGACGTTGCTTGACGAAGCCGATCTTCGTTATTTTTTTGTCGATAGCCATGGTTTGACTCAAGCAAGCCCGCAATCAGAAAATGGCGTCTATGCGCCTATAGCCTGTACTAACGGTGTGGCGGCTTTTGCCCGCGATCCCGAATCGTCGCGTCAAGTCTGGAGCGCGCAGGAAGGGTATCCGGGAGACGGCGACTATCGTGAATATCATTGCGATATCGGTTATGATTCCACCATTCCGGAGAGTTATCTCGCTCCGTATTTATTGGAAGAAACGATTCGCGTACCCGTCGGCATCAAATATCAGCGAGTGACGGGAGGGGGTGGCCCGAAAGCGGCCTATCGGCCGCGTCAAGCATTGATGAAGGCGAGGCAACATGCCCAAGACTTTTATTTGAAGCGGCAACGGCAGCTTGACGACCTGAGCTATCGGATGAGGAAATCGCCAATCATTGTAGCTCCCTACGACGCTGAATTGTTTGGTCATTGGTGGTTCGAGGGACCGCAATGGCTGGAGTTTTTATTACGCCTGGTTGGCGGCAATAAGTTGGGAATGCAGTCGGTCAGTGGTAGCGATTATTTGTCGCGTTTTCAAAACTTGCAAACCGCAACGCCTTCGGCATCGAGTTGGGGCGAACAGGGCTATTCCGGATACTGGCTCAATGAAACCAATGCTTGGATTTATCCCGTTTTACACAAATCGGCGATGTTGATGGAGGAGTTAGCCGAAGAGTTTCAGCAAGCTCCCCGTTTTTCCTTGGAGGAGCGGGCTTTGAATCAGGCGGCACGGTCGTTATTATTGGCGCAGGCCTCGGATTGGCCGTTCATTATGAAATCAGGAACGACCGTCGAGTATGCTAAAAAGCGTATTCTTGATCATTTGGCTCGATTTAATTATCTGCAAGAAAGCGTTCGTACGGATACAATAAACGAACACTATTTGACGGCGTTAGAAGTGATGGATGATATTTTTCCGATGCTTGATTTTCGGACTTATAAAAACACAACTGCGGACAACATACTAAGCTAAGGTTTCGGTCATAAAACTTCCCTAATTTTAATGTAGGATAGGCGGGTTTGGTTGGTCGCTTGATAGATGTCGACGGCAGAGAGTCCTGTTAAACAAGTTACCGAGCCCTCAACAAGGCTCATAGTTCCTGGACGTTATTTGTCACGAAATACTAAGGGCGACGGGAAAGTATATCTTTTAATTGGCATGATAGGTCTGATTTATGGCAAAGCAAACTACAACTAAAACCAGAAGCTCAACAAAAACAGCAACAACGAATAAGGCGTCCGAAAAGCCGACGACAGAGAATCAATCCGCGGTAACGCCTGAGGCGGAAGAGCAGCCGAGCGCTGCCGCGTCGACGGTTAACAACGACCCTAAAGCCGAATCTTCCAAAATGGAAAAGTCGACTCAGACCGATGATGCGCCGAAGCCTAGCCTGTCTTCGGAATCCGAAACGGCAGCAAAACCTAAAACAGTTCCGAAAGCTAAAACGGCGCCGGAAGTTAAATCTTCACCCAAAGCGCAGGCTGCAAAACCGGCTCAAGCAGAGCCTGTGAAAAAGGCTTCGTCAAAAACTGCGAATACGGCAAAATCCCCCGTTAAGCCTAAGGCGAAAGCCGCTCCCAAAAAAAAGCTTGCCGAAAAAACCAAGACCGCATCTAGCGTCAAGGCGCCGACTCAAACTAAGAAGGATGAAGAGAAGGCTAAAGCCGAAATAGAAGCTAAGGATTCTCCGAAAACTAAGTCTGCAGGGGAACTTAAGTCGGCGCTAATGCGTAATTCAGCGAGCAAAATATCAGATACGCAGACTAAATCCGATCGGCAGATTAAAACATCCGAAAAAACGGCGCAGGAAAAATCCGAAGCGGAGTCGTTGTCGCCTGTTCCGGTTTTACCCGTTGTTCCGCAAAACGAGACAGCGGCGGCAGAGAATGTTGCTTCGAAGGTGGCGGCTGCACCTAGTCAAGCTTCCGAAAAAGCCGTTCCTAAACAGTCCGGTACCGCCGGCGAAACCCAAGTCGATACGTCTTCCAAGGGCGGCGAATCCGTATACCGGGAGCCCAATACGGCATTTATCACGCCTTTGCCAGAGGTTGCTCAGGCGGCATCCATCAGTCCCGATGTGCCGTCGGAAAAGTTTCAGCGGCAACCCTATTATAGTAAGGCAGAGCCAATAGCGCCGACACCCGAGTCTTCGGCGCCGGAGCCCGTTGCCGACATGATGTCGCACGTCGAGCATTCGCCGTACCATGACCAACCCGGTCCCGACTACCCGCATATGTTTGTCGTGCAGATTACTCCTGAATTGGCGCCCTTGGCGAAGGTCGGAGGTTTGGCGGATGTTGTGACCGGTTTAAGCCGCGAACTGGAATTGCGCGGACACAGTGTCGAGATTATTTTGCCCAAATACGATTGTATGCATTACGATCATATTTGGGGCTTATGTAAAACCTATGACGACCTTTGGGTGCCCTGGTATAACGGCCATATTCATTGTACGGTCTGGTTCGGTTTCGTTCATGGCCGTAAATGCTTTTTCATCGAGCCGCATTCCCCGGACAATTTCTTCAATCGCGGCACGATTTACGGCTTTAATGACGACGTGCTGCGTTATGCGTTCTTTTGCCGTGCCGCATTGGAATTTCTTTGGAAATCCGGCAAGCATCCCGATGTGATTCATTGCCATGATTGGCAAACGGCATTGGTGCCTGTGTTTTTATATGAGATCTATCAGAAATTAGGCTTCTGGCATCCGAGAGTATGTTTTACGATTCATAACTTCAAGCATCAAGGGTTGACGGGCGACTTCTTATTGAATGCGACGGGCCTGCATCGACCGGAGTATTATTTTCATGATGATCGCTTGTTGGATAATCGGATTCCGCATGCGTTGAATTTGATGAAAGGAGGTATAGTCTATTCCAACTTCGTTACGACGGTATCGCCGCGTTATGCCGGAGAAACCAAAGACGGCGGTCAAGGATTCGGTTTGGAACCGACCCTTCATGCGCATCATTATAAGTTCGGCGGTGTGGTCAACGGGATCGATTATGATGTCTGGAATCCCGAAATCGACCCGCATATCGCCGCTCCCTTTATCGTGGAAAAAGTAGACAATAAATATCTCAATAAACGGGCTTTACGCGATCGCTTGTTGCTAGCGGATAATGAAAAGCCGATTATTGCTTTCGTCGGGCGGCTCGATCCTCAGAAAGGGTTGGACTTGGTTCGTCATGCATTGTTTTATTCATTGAACCATCGGGCGCAGTTCGTGTTGCTAGGCTCAAGTCCCGAGCGGGATATCAATAGCTATTTCTGGGAGTTGAAGCGGCATTTGAACGACAGTCCCGATTGCCATATCGAAGTCGGTTTCGACGAAGGCTTGGCGCATCTGATTTATGCCGGTGCGGATATGATCGTCGTGCCTAGTTTATTCGAACCTTGCGGTTTGACGCAGTTGATATCGATGAAATACGGCACGGTTCCGATCGTTCGCGAGGTCGGAGGATTGGCCGATACGGTATTCGATAAGGATCATGCGCATCATAAAGCCTTGCACGAGCGCAACGGCTATGTTTTTAGGGATTACAACAATGAAGGGCTGGAGTCGGCATTGTCGCGCGCGATCGATTGTTATTATCAATTTCCGGATCATTTTCGGGAGTTGATGAAAAATGCAATGCGTTACGATTACTCCTGGAAATATCCGGGCCAACATTACCTGAATATCTATGACTATATTCGTAACAAATAAAGAGGCCGATTCATGAGGATGTACAACTTGTTCCCCCTGTTGGCAGGCCACTTCGGGCAGTGGGAGGCGCACTTGGAAAGGGCCGCGGCGATGCGGTTCGATTGGGTTTTCGTCAACCCGTTACAAAAAACCGGGGCATCCGGCAGTCTATATTCTATTGCCGATTATTTTCAGTTAAACCCGCTGTTAGTCGATCCGAAATCCAAAAAGACCGCCGAGCAACAATTGCGGGGCTTGATTCAACAGGCTGAGAAAAAACACCGACTCCGCTTTATGACCGATTTGGTATTGAATCACTGTGCGATCGATTCGCCCTTGTTAAAACAGCACCCTGAATGGTTTGTTCGTGAGCATGGGCAGGTGCAGCGTCCTTTTTGTCTCGAAGACGGCGGCCATAAAGTGGTATGGGAGGATTTAGCGCAACTCGATCATGGCCGCAGTCACGATAATGGGCTTTATGCCTATTATCGTAAAATCATCGAGTCATACATCGATCTGGGTTTTAAAGGCTTTCGTTGCGATGCCGCCTATCAATTAGCGCCCGAACTTTGGCGGCAATTGATTACGGATACGAAACAAAAACATCCCGATGTGGTGTTTACCGCTGAAACGCTTGGCTGTAGCGCCGAGCGAACCAAGCAAACCGCGCAAGCCGGGTTCGATTATATTTTCAATAGTTCCAAATGGTGGGACTTCGAAAGCCCTTGGCTACCGGAACAGTATCAATTATTGCGCCAAGCCGCCCCGTCGATCAGTTTTCCCGAAAGTCACGATACGCCTCGTTTATTTGCCGAAAGCAACGGCAATGCCGAAGCCCTAAAGCAGCGTTACTTGTTTTCCGCAGTGTTCAGCAGCGGCGTGATGATGCCGATGGGTTACGAATACGGTTTTAGTAAACCGCTGCATGTGGTGCATACTCGCCCCGAGGACTGGGAAAATACCGAGGTGGATTTGACCGAGTTTATTACTCAAGTCAACACGGTGAAAGCCGATTACCCTGTATTTCAGGAAGAGGGGCCTTTTAACCTAATCGGTTATCCGCAGTCGCCGATACTCTTTTTCTGGAAAGCCAGCCTATCCGGACAACAAGAAGCTTTGATCTTGTTAAATAAAGACCCTTGGCAACGCCATGAGTTTTCGACGCCCGATCTATATCAATATGTTCAGTCGCGCGCGCCGTTTACCGATCTATCGCCGGAGTATCCGCTAGCTTATGTGCCGAGTCCCTATCATTTCGACTTATTGCCGGGTATGGTGCGGGTCATGGTCACTACACAGTAGACGGCTCGGTAAAAGTTAAGATTTTACAATTACAGGTGCCAGAATAACGACGCCGAATCAATGCTAAAACCAGGATAGCACATTAAAACAGGAGAGCGGGAACCGGGCTTGCCGAGGCGAGCTGAGCTATCCCCACCCGAATGATATACCACCTTTCGCACTTTAAATTTCGGCATTAGTCTATGGAGGTGTCGGGGTGTTCGGCAAAGGCTTTGATAGCATGGATGCTATCATAGAGCCTACATGGACGTATTTACGGCGTCCTTTGACGGGCACCCCGGCACCGAAATTTGACAAGTAAGGGGTATAAATTCGCGGGCTTCCCGCAAAAGCAGATGAGTAAAACAAAACTGTCCACAGAATTACAGAGTCTTGTCGATGTAAAATGCAGCGATCCCTTTGCCGTTTTAGGCCGCCATCCCAAGGATGACAAACAGGTTGTGGTACGAGCTTTTTTGCCCCATGCCGAAACCGTGGCCTTGGCTGAAGGAAACTTGCCATTGACTCGAATCGAGGGTACGGCTCTTTTCGAATGGCATGGCTTAGCATCACAAGTTCCTCCATGCTATCGGCTGATTTGGCGCGATCAAGACCATTACGAGCACATCGGTTACGATCCTTATTGCTACGGGCCGCAATTATCGGATTACGATTTACATTTATTCAGTGAAGGTAAACATTGGCATGCTTACCGTTTGCTGGGTGCACGCGTACACGAAATCGAAAATGTTGCCGGCGTGCTGTTTTCCGTGTGGGCGCCTAATGCATCGCGAGTCAGCGTAGTCGGCGATTTCAACCGCTGGGACGGCCGTTGCCATCAAATGCGGGTGCGCGGTAATGGCGTTTGGGAGCTTTTTATTCCAGGCTTAGAGCCCGGCTTGGTTTATAAGTATGAAATTCGCGCGAAGAATGGCGATATTTTATTAAAAACAGATCCTTACGGTCGGTTTTATGAGGTTCGCCCGAATACGGCCAGTATTGTAACGGCAAACGATAATTTTAATTGGCATGACCAAAAATGGTTGAAACAGCGTGAGAAGTTCGATTGGCAGCACAAGCCGATTAGCATCTACGAGGTGCATTTGGGGTCTTGGCAGCGAGGCTCCGAAGGCGAGTTGCTCAATTACCGGCAATTGGCGGTGGCCTTGGTGGAATATGCCAAAACCTTAGGCTTTACTCATCTTGAGTTGTTACCGGTTACTGAGCATCCCTATGATAAATCGTGGGGCTACCAAACGACGGGGTACTATGCGCCAACCAGCCGTTTCGGTAGCCCCGAAGATTTTCGCTGGTTTGTCGATTATTGTCATCAGCACGAGATCGGTGTCATTCTCGATTGGGTGCCGGCGCATTTTCCAAAAGATGCGCATGCGCTTGCATGGTTCGACGGTACATCGCTTTATGAGCATGAAGATCCAAGGCTCGGCGAACATCGTGATTGGTCGACGTTGATCTTTAATTTCGGCCGCTATGAAGTTAAGAACTTTTTGATCTCGAGTGCGCTATTCTGGCTCGAGGAATATCATGTGGACGGTTTGCGAGTCGATGCGGTAGCGTCAATGTTGTATCTTGATTATTCCCGTGAGGAAGGCGAGTGGATACCCAATAAGTACGGCGGCCGCGAAAATTTGGAGGCCATCGACTTTTTAAGATCATTGAACGAAATTACCCATCAGCAAGTTCCTGGCGTGTTAATCATGGCCGAAGAGTCGACCGCTTGGCCGCAGGTTACCAAGCCTCCGTATGTCGGTGGCTTGGGCTTCGATTTAAAGTGGAATATGGGCTGGATGAACGATACGTTGCGCTATATGGAAAAAGAGTCGATATTTCGCCAATACCATCAGGGAGAATTAACCTTTAGCCTGATTTATGCCTTTACGGAAAATTTTTTGTTGCCGTTTTCTCACGATGAAGTGGTTCACGGCAAGCAATCGATGTTATATAAAATGCCCGGCGATGAGTGGCAGCGCTTTGCTAATTTGCGTTTGGTGTATTTTTATATGTTTACCCACCCCGGCAAAAAGTTGCTCTTCATGGGTTGTGAATTCGGTCAAGGGCGCGAATGGGACAGCAGTCAAGTGCTTGATTGGTATGTGTTGGCCTACCCTTTCCACCAAGGACTGCAGCATTTGGTTAAGACGCTGAATCACACCTATCAAAAGGAGACGGCTTTACATGCCAATGATTTTACCGATGCGGGATTTGAGTGGATCGATTGCCATGATGCCCATAACTCGGTGCTGATTTATATCCGCAAGGCTGCCGATACAGGAGAGTTTTTGGTTGTCGCGCTGAACTTTACTCCGGTCCCGCGGGAGTATTATCACATTGGTGTACCGGCTGCTGGGCGTTATGACGAAATCCTTAACTCCGATGCGCAGGAATTCGGCGGCAGCGGGGTGGTTAATTCGCCGGACGGTATTTGGACTCAAGAGCAGGCTTGGATGAATCGGCCTCATTCGCTCTATATCACCTTGCCGCCTTTAGGAGGGGTCGTCTTAAAACACAGCCAAACGGCACCCGGTCCGCAAGCGGTGTTGACGCCTCCCAAAAAGAATTAATCCTGAAAAAACCAGGCTAAATTCAAATGATTTAGCCTGGTGGATGTTATATCCGTATTTTGATTACCGCCTCAACTATAAGCCTAGAAAAAAGCATTTCACCATGAAGATTATGACGAATAAGGTGTTCTGCGTTTGTGTAGAGTACAAGGTTAGGAATATGCACAAATTTACTTCTACAAGTTTTAGGCATTGTGGTGGTGCGGCGACTCGCTTGACAGGACGCCGTGAACCCAGCACCTAAATTATCCAAGATAGTTAACCATAGCCAATGGGCTATGGAATTTAGGTGCTGGGTGAATACATCCATGTAGGCTCGACGGCGGCTATCAGATTGCCATGGATGGCATGAATGCGGATTTTGCAGGAGCAAAAATCTGCCCTGCCGCCGACGCCTGTCAATCGAGCCACCGAACCCCCTTTCAGCATTTGTCGAAGTTATTTCATGCTCGTTCCTTAGCGAGAATGTTAAGGTAATTTTTTGAAGTCCTTCATGAGCTTCATGGTTAAACTACCGAACTTAGGATAAAACCGAATGCTTGACTGCTCCAAGTGAAATAATGTATCCGATGAATTAGTCGTCGTCTTTGCGGCTTTTTTGTTTTGGGATCGGTAAAAGTTGGACCTGGTAGCCGGCGATAATTTTTTGAATGTCATCGAAATTTTCGTCAATGAGTCGGTTGAGCATTTCTTTTCGCGCCTTATCGCCGTACCGAACACCCATAGCTATCGAAAAATCGAATTTCATGCCGGGTGACGAGCTCATGGGGATGGCAGTGAAGCTACCTTTGGGGCTTTGCGAGAGCACATGGCCCGCCATCGGACCCCAGAGTATAGCCATATCAATTATTCCGGCTTTTAGATCCTTATCGATCTGCATAGCGACATTGTTTTCGTCATCGCCGGTCATGGTTTGGTAAGGCACGCCTTGATCGATTAAGCCTAATTTTTGCAGCCAAGCCGTACCTGGCCCCCTGTCGAACATCGCAATGCGTAACGATTCTTGACGCTGGAGGGGTAAATCGTTTAATTGTTCCGCCGACTCGATATCGTTCCAGCCGCGATTTTTGGCGATCAGCAAGACATAGGTCGAATGATAATAGGGTTTGGTTGTCAAAGTTCGATCGTAACCGGCCGGGACGCCTATGACGACATCGCATTTATACTCGTCTTCGGAATCGCCGACTGTTGCGGTCAGAGTGTTGCGGATAAAGCCCATGCGATTGGGAAACCAAGTGTACTCAAGTTCTTGCCCTAACTTGTTGGCGAATAATTCGGCAATTTTATTTTCGAAGCCATCGCCGTTTTTAGTGGAATAAGGTGGGTTCAGCGGGTCTGCGCAAACTTTGAATTTGTCTTCGGCATTAGCTGTTGAGGTTATGGCGGTAAATAACAAACCGCTAAATAATAAAGTCCTGAGAGTCATTCTTTCTCCTGGTGAGTTCGGAACTAGGTCCAATAGTTTAATGTATCTGAGCCGTAAAGGCTAAGTTACAACGCAGGCATTATTGGGTTCCGGTTCTGTGGGGTGTGTCGGTCAAAAAAAAACCCCGGCCGAAAATCGACCGGGGTTTTTTCTATCTAAAAATCAGATAATTTCTTAATTAGGCAATGCGAATACAGTTAATGTGCCGCCCAATTTAGTGTAAGAGCTTAAGCTTCTGTATGCGCCGACCGCTCCTAAACCTTCAGAGTTAGAAGATTCTTCGCCGGAGTCGAGTCCCGCAGCAATACCGATACCAGCCCAGCCGCCGACGCCTGACAGTACGCCGACATATTGTTTGCCTTCGTATTCCCAAGTATTGACGTTACCAATGATGCCGGAAGGTGTTTTAAACCGGTAAAGCTCTTTACCTGTTTTTGCGTCGACCGCTTTCAGGTAGCCTTCCAGAGTGCCGTAGAAAACGACACCGCCGGCAGTAGCCAGCGAACCTGACCATACCGAGAATTGCTCTTTGTTAGACCAGATGATTTTACCGGTTGTAGCATCCCATGCAGTGAATTGACCCAGGTTATTAGAGCCGTCTTCTTTTCCTGTGATGGCATCTTTACCGGCCGGGAACATAGACAAGGTCGCACCAACATAAGGTTGGCCGGCAGTGTATTCAACCTCGAACGGTTCGTAGTCCATGCAAACGTGGTTGCCGGATATATAGAAATAACCGGTTTGCGGAGAGTAAGAAACAGGCTGTTGGTTTTTGCTTCCCAATGCCGCAGGGCAGACGCCTTCAGTATTGACATCTTCGCCGTTGTATTCGGTGCTGTACTGAGAAACGACTTGCGGACGCCCGGATTTCATGTCGACATGAGACGCCCAGTTAACCGCTTTGTCGAATTTTTCGGCAACCAACAATTCGCCGGTGACGCGGTCCAGCGTGTAGCCGAAACCGTTACGGTCGAAGTGGACGGCGGTTTTACGCATTTTGCCATTGATTTCTTGATCGACGAGTGCGACTTCGTTGATGCCGTCGTAATCCCATTCGTCATGCGGAGTCATTTGGTAAACCCATTTGACTTCGCCGGTGTCGGCGTCACGAGCCCACAATGACATCGACCACTTGTTGTCGCCAGGACGTTGCGCCGGGTTCCAAGTCGAAGGGTTGCCCGATCCGTAATAGACCAGGTTCAATTCAGGATCATAGCTATACCAGCCCCAAGTGGTGCCGCCGCCGATTTTCCATTGGTCGCCTTCCCAAGTGCTAAGGCTGGAATCCTTGCCGACAGGTTGAACTTTACCGTCTTTCCATGTTGTGGTTTTTGTTGCATTAATCAGTGTGTCGGCATCCGGCCCCATGCTGTAGCCTTTCCAGTCCAGCTCGCCGGTACGGATGTTGTAAGCCGCCAAGAAGCCGCGCACGCCGAATTCACCGCCGGAGATGCCGGTGATGACTTTGTCTTTAACGACCAAAGGTGCTTGAGTGTTGGTCATGCCCAATTTAGGATCGCCGTTTTGCACGCTCCATACGCGTTTACCGGTTTTAGCGTCCAACGCAGTCAATACGGTATCGGATTGTTGCAGGAAGATTTTACCGTCACCGTAAGCTAATCCGCGGTTGACGGTGTCACAGCACATTACAGGGATAGTGACGTCGGCGTCTTGTTGCGGAGTATATTCCCAAATGACCGCTTGAGACTTTTGGTCGATCGCATAAACGGTGTTAGGGAATGGTGTGTGAATATACATGACGTCATTGATAACCAGTGGGCCGCCTTCATGACCGCGCAGAACGCCGGTTGAAAAAGTCCATGACGGTTGCAGGTTTTTGACGTTAGAAGTATTGATTTGTTTGAGTTCGCTGTAACGGGTACCCTGATAGTTACCGCCCCAAGTCGCCCAGTTCGCAGGGTTTTGGGTCAATTTTTCAACTTCGCTATTCGCTTGAGATACTGCAGGTACTGCAAGCAGGGCTGCGACAGTTGAAGCAATCAGCCAGCTTTTGACAGGCTTCTTCATATATTTCCTCCTGGTATCCTGTTACGCGACAGAATACGGGTTATGATTTCTAAGACTAATATTAGTTTTAAGTAATTTATGGGGCGACGATCATTCTCTCTACCGGAGAACTAACAAGTGCCGCGCCAGGTGTGTAAATTTAAGGATTTTTTCCTAAAAGTCAACTTTTAAGGTAGACGACAAGCCTTTAAATTACACTGTCGTTCGGGAATATAAGCTTAGGTTTCAGCTTATCAGGCTCATTGTATCAACAACCTTCTATTATGCAAATTTCCTACTTGCTTTCTGTTGTTTTGGTGTTTTTGACCGTTGCAATGGTGATTGCCGGATTGACCAGGCATTTGCGGTTGCCTTATACCGTTTTGTTGGTGTTGATGGGCTTAGTGATTAATTTGATTAGCACATTGACCGACCAAATGGCCTTTGTGGGTGGGTTTCGGTTGACTCATGAATTGGTGTTGTTTGTCTTTTTACCGGCATTGATTTTCGAATCCGCGATGGGACTCGATGCGAGGGCCTTGTTGAAAGATCTGGTCCCGGTTGTCGTGATGGCGATTCCGGGTATGTTGATTTCGGCATTTCTGGTTGGCCTTGGTCTGGTGGTGTCGCTACAGCTCGATTGGCTTGTCGCGCTATTGTTCGGTGCACTGATTTCTGCAACGGATCCGGTCGCCGTGATTGCTTTGTTTAAGGAACTTGGTGTCAGTCGAAGGCTTGCTGTATTGGTAGAGGGCGAATCGTTATTCAACGATGCCACGGCGATCGTATTATTTAATATCGTACTCGGTTTTCTTTTGACCGGACAGTACGACTGGGCCGATTCGCTATCGGCAGTTCCGGCTTTTATCCGGGTGTTTGTCGGCGGCGCGGGAGTCGGTGTTTTCGGCGGCCTGCTATTTAGCGAATTGATAGTTAGGCTGGCTCAAAGCGGACGCAGTATTATTTTAGTGTTTACGCTGATTATGGCTTATTCGGCGTTCATCGTTGCCGAGCATATTTTCCATGTGTCGGGCGTCATGTCGGTGTTGGCTTCTGCGTTATGTTTTAAAATAGTCGGCTTGCCGAGGTTGTCGGGTGACATCGAGCATGTTGTCAAAGAATTTTGGGAAGTTATTGTTTTAATATTTAATTCGCTGCTGTTCATTATGATCGGCTTATCGGTGGATCTATTCTCGTTGCTCGGTAATTGGAACCCTATTTTGTGGGCGGTAATGGCTGTGGCTATCGCGCGAGCCGTGAGTATTTATGCGTTCATGCCGTTTACGAACTATTTATTCGGGTTGCCTAAAATTTATCTTGCTAGCCGGCATATCATGTGGTGGGGTGGTCTGAAGGGCGGTTTGGCAGTGGCGATTGCTTTCTCGATACCCGATACAGTGGCTGATAAACAATTATTGAAAGAGTTGACGTTAGGCGTTGTGATGGTGAGTATGCTGGTTAATGCATCCACGCTTAGGCCGCTAATGCATTGGTTGAAAATAGATCGATTGAGCAACGAAGAGTGGCTCGAGTTACAGCAAGGCATGATTCAGCTTAAGTATTCGGTCGACGATGTTTTGCATAACTTTGCCAATTTGCATTTACTTGACAGTGATATCCAAAATTCGGTTGTCTTTGGTTTGCGCAAAAAATTGCCGTCGAGCGACAAGCCGATGTCCGAGGATCAGCAGTTAAAACAATTGCATTTGTTGGCATTGCAAGCCGAAACGGATGAGTTGGCGCGGTTGCACGATATCGGTCTGGTGAATTATTACACCTATTTTAATTTTCAGGATTTATTGAGAAAAGACCGGGCGAAAACGATAGAGGAGTTGTTGCTCATCGAATCTGCTAAAGATGAAAATAATCCGTTTTTGCGGTTTGAAATGTCGATGATCCACTTTTTAAGCAAATACGAGTGGACGCTCGGTTTGCTCATTAAATACCAAAGCGGCCGGTTTTCGAATCTCATTCGTCATGATATTGCCGGTGTATTGATGGCTCATGTCGCTTTGCAAAAACTTAAAACTGCCGATCCGAATTTATCCGGCGACAAATTAAATATCATTAAAAAAATATATCGGAACCGTCTTCATCGAAGGCAAGGACGTTTAAAGCGCTTCGGCGAATTATTTCCGGATTTTTATCGTCAATATGAAAACAGGCTGTTTCAAGAAGTGGCGCTGCTTTATTCGCATAAGTTGGTTGTCGAGGAATACGAACAAGGCAAATTGTCGATTAAGGTGTTTCGGCGATTAGAGCAGTGTTTATTCGATGCGCAAAAACAATTACCGGCCATGACAGCAAGTTTGAGTTTGGCTAAGCGAGATGATTGGTTTGATAGCGTCCCTTTGTTTTCCGGGTTGCCGAGGGCGGTAATCAAACGCTTAGCGGAGCAGGCGCGATATATTAGTTTCTTGCCTGGAGATACCTTGTTCAATGAAGGTGACAAAGGCGATTGTATTTATATATTAGTCAGCGGCAGCGTCAATGTATTCAAACAGGATGAGCAGGGGCAAAGCTTTCATGTCGCCGAATTACGTAAAGGCAGCTTTATCGGCGAGCATGCGTTATCGGCCAAGGCGATCAGAACCGCGACGGTTAGGGCTAAAACGTATATTACCGTGCTACGCTTATCGGTCGAGCAGGTTGTTGAATTGTCGCAGCAAGCTCCCGATTTGGCCGGCCGACTAAGGGATGCGGAATTTGGGCGTTATGCTTGATGGATAGTTAGCAGTCAGCGGTCAGCAGTGAGTAGGGAAAGAGGAAAGAGGAAAGAGGAAAGAGGAAAGAGGAAAGAGGAAAGAGGAAAGAGGAAAGAGGAAATTAGGACTTGACACGTAATTGAAATGCCTCATCATTTCACTGCTCACTGCTCACTGCTCACTGCTCACTGCTCACTGCTCACTGCTCACTGCTCACTGCTCACTGCTCACTGCTCACTGCTCACTGCTCACTGCTCACTGCTCACTGCTCACTGCTCACTGCTCACTGCTCACTGCTCACTGCTCACTGCTCACTGCTCACTGCTCACTGCTCACTGCTCACTGCTCACTGCTCACTGCTCACTGCTCACAGCTCACTATTTTATATCAAGGGAAAGATGAAAGGTGAGTGGCGGTATTGATTCGCTATTTGTTGGGGTTAAATGGCTTCGAGGCGATGGCCTTGCTTGGTCCAGCATAGGGCTTGCGCGCTGCCTTTTTTCCAGTCGGGTAATACGAAGCGCTTCGCCTTTTGTCCGTCGATTTCGAATTCATGGATCGCCGGCCGGTGTGTGTGGCCGTGGATCAGTTGCAACACGCCGTGTTCGCGCATTATCTCGATAACGGTCTGTTGGTTGACGTCCATGATGTCTTGCGTTTTTCCGCGTTTGTGGAAATGGCTGCGCAAGCGGTACCAGCGTGCGGCGATTAGTCTTAGCCATAAAGGCTTGGAAAGTACGTTTTGTTGCCACTCCGGGGTATGCGCTTTTTTGCGGAACGCTTGATAAGGGAGGTCGTCGGTGCAGAGCAGGTCGCCGTGAGTCAGCAAGGTCGGTGTTCCGAACAAATCGATTGCGGCATAATCGCCTAGCAGATTCACGCCTGTTTCGTCGCAAAATCGTTGCCCGAGCAGGAAATCTCGATTGCCTTGCTGCAAATAGACTTGCGTGCCGGATGAGGTCAGGTGTTTGAGCTGCCTTTTGATTTTGGCGTTCGGCGGCGTCGGGTCGTCATCGCCTATCCAGGCATCGAATAGGTCGCCTAGAATGTACACGGCTTCGGCGCGCGGCGCATGTCGGTCCAAATAAGATAGGAAGCGCTTGGTGATTTCGGTTTTTTCAAGCGAGATATGCAGGTCCGAAATAAAATGGATTTCGCGGGGCATAGGCAAAAGATTGGCTCGTTGAACTGGGGGAAGGCGGGGTAGGAATATGCACAAAATAACCTCTATAAGTAGTAGGCTTTGCGGCGGTTCGGTGACTCGCTTGACAGGACGCCGTGAATACGTCCGTGTAGGCTTGACGGCGGCTTTCCCTGCCGCCGACACCTGTCAATCGAGCCGCCGAATCCCCTTCCAAAGTTGTCGACGTTATTTCATGCTCGTTCCTTAGGGAATGGAGCACGAATGCGGCTAAGGACTTTGTAACAAAAAACTGCCCATTAAATTATCGTTCCCATGCTCTGCGTGGGAATGTATCCCGGGACGCTCTGCGTCCCCGATGACCGATAAAACAAGCAAAAGCCAACCCATGCGCTTCCTAAAGTCTATCAAGTAACCTAACTGTCGCAGTCGACGCGCCGGGCGTCTAAAGCAGCGTTCCCACACAGAGCACTCATCGTTATACATAAGTCAAAAATTACCTTTTCGCAATCTTAACCAACGAGACCTCAATGCCATTTATTGTCACTTAACACTCGCGGATCACCTAGCGCTAGGCGATCCGCGTAGGGTACGCTGTGCGTACCATGGTAACCCCGCAATGCTCATGTTTTGGTACGCGCAGCGTACCCTACAATTTATGTATAACGATGAGCGCAGAGCATGGGAACGATAAGCTTGCGTGGGATGTTGGCCGGCAGCATCCGTGTTCCATTGGCAAAAAAGTCTTATTCGACGATTTCGGCTTTTTCGATCACGATGTCGGTTTTCGGAACATCCTGATGCATGCCGCGGTTGCCGGTAGGTTGCTTGGCCATCGCATCGACAACATCCATTCCCTCGATCACTTCGCCGAATACTGCGTAGCCCCAACCGTTCGGAGTCGGGCTCGTGTAATTCAGAAAGGCATTATCTTTATAATTAATGAAGAATTGTGCGGTCGCCGAGTTCGGATCGGGTGTGCGGGCCATTGCCAAAGTGCCGCGGTTGTTTTTTAAACCATTATCGGCTTCGTTTTTGATCGGCTCGTGCGTGGCTTTTTGATTGAAATCGCCGTCGAAGCCGCCGCCTTGCGCCATGAATCCCGGAATAATGCGGTGGAAGATCGTGCCGTCATAAAAGCCATCTTTAACGTAGGTCAGAAAGTTTTCGGATGAGATCGGTGCTTTTTCGTGATTCAATTGAATTGTGATTTCACCCAGTGTCGTGGTGAGTTTAACCTTGTTTACTTGTTCTGTCATTATGTTTTCCTTTGCAAAAGAATGGGTTGCTGTCATTAACAGCAGGGAAGCAGTTAAAAGAGTACGCATGGTTGTTCCCGTGAGTAACGAAATTAAGCAAGAATTCTATGTGTTTTTGTCTTGAAAGAGAAGCACCGGCTTGGTACATTGCCCTGTTTTGTTGTTAACCCGCCTTATCTGTCATGTTGAAAATATATAACACTCTGACGCGCCAAAAAGAACTTTTTAAACCCCGTCTCGAAGGTAAGGCCGGTCTTTATGTCTGCGGTATGACGGTCTACGATTATTGTCATGTCGGGCATGCGCGTGTGATGGTCGTATTCGATGTCGTCGCGCGTTATTTGCGTTATTTAGGATACAGCCTGACCTATGTGCGCAATGTAACCGATATTGACGATAAAATCATCCAACGCGCACGCGACAACGGTGAAGATTTCCAAAGTCTTACTGAACGCTTCATTGAGGCGATGCACGAGGACGAACGCGCACTTTCTGTATTGCCTCCAGACATCGAGCCTAAAGCGACCCAATCGATTCCTGAAATCCTGGCAATGATCGAAAAATTGATTGCGAACGGCATAGCCTATGTCGGCTCTAACGGCGATGTATTTTATTCGGTTTCGAAATTTAGCAACTACGGACGCTTGTCCGGCAAAAACCTAGCCGAGTTACAAGCCGGCGAGCGAGTTGAGATCGAACAAGCCAAACAAGATCCGCTGGATTTCGTACTATGGAAAGCGGCCAAGCCTGGCGAGCCGGCGTGGGAGTCGCCGTGGGGTCAGGGGCGCCCCGGCTGGCATATCGAGTGCTCGGCGATGTCGACCGGTTGCCTGGGTAATCATTTCGACATACACGGCGGCGGCATGGATTTGCAGTTTCCGCATCACGAGAACGAAATCGCGCAATCGGAAGGTGCGACCGGCGAAAAGTTCGTCAACTATTGGATGCACAACGGTTTCGTGCGCATCAATGAAGAAAAAATGTCGAAATCGCTGGGTAACTTCTTTACCGTTCGCGAAGTATTAAAGCGCTACCGGTCGGAAGTCGTGCGTTTTTTCATCCTGACTAGCCACTACCGCAGTCCGCTGAATTATTCCAACGAACATCTGGACGAGGCGGCGGTCGCGTTGACCCGTCTGTATACCTCGTTACGTGGTATCGATGCCGGCGAGTTCGAAGTCGAAGCCGATTACGAGGCGCGCTTTAGAGAAGCGATGGACGATGACTTCAATACGCCGGTCGCGTTGTCGGTACTGTTCGATATGGCTAGAGAACTCAATAAAGTCAAAGACTCCGATAAGCAAAGAGCAAGTCAATTGGCCGCTACCATAAGGGGGCTGGGCGGCGTTTTGGGTATATTGCAAGACGATGCCGAGCGCTTCTTGAAAGAAGGCGATAACCAAGCCGAAGGCTTGACGGCCGAGCAAATCGAAACGCTGATACAGGCGCGAATCGACGCCAAAAAGAACAAGAATTGGGCGGAAGCCGATAAAATTCGCGATCAACTGAAGCAGCAAGGCGTGATACTCGAAGACGTTCCTGGCGGAGGCACTAACTGGCGTCGGGAGTAAACGTCGCTGAAGCGGCACGACTTTAATGACAAAATAAGCAAATCGATCCATGACCAATATCAAAGACAAATCGTTACAAACCTATCTCGATGAATTGGCCAGCAAGACGCCGACACCGGGCGGCGGCAGCGCCGCTGCGTTGATGGGCGCGCAAGCGGCAGCACTGGTCGGCATGGTGTGCAACTTGACGATAGGCAAGCCGAAATACGCCGAAGTCGAAGCGGAAATGGGCGTACTATTGGACAGGTCCGAAGCGTTACGCGAACGCCTAACCGGCATGATCAAGGCCGACGTCGACGTCTTCGACCGGTTGATGGCTTGTTACGGCATGCCGAAAGAGACTGAACAACAAAAGGCGGCTCGTTCCGAAGCGATACAGTCCGTATTGAAAGAAGCGACCGAAGTGCCGCTTGAATGTGCCCGAGCTTGCTTCGAAGCGATCGATCTATGCCGAATTGCCGCCGAAAAAGGCAATGCCGGCGTCATTAGCGATGCGGGCGTCGCGGTCATGTCCGCTTACGCCGGATTGAAAAGCGCGGCATTGAATGTCTATATCAATGTCGGTAGCTTGAAAGACAAGGAATTTGCCGATCGTAAGGCTCAGGAACTCGAATCGATTTTGGAAGGCACCGAACAAGCAGTCGATGATGTTTATCGCATTGTAAAAGAAAGGCTATAGAAGCAACCGAACGCCGAGCGTTTGCCGTTATACACATCTCTTTGAGGTACGCTGTGCGTGCCATGGCAGTCCCTCCAATATTAACCAAGCTCTCATGGTTTGATGTGGCTAGAAATTCGCTGCTTAACGGCACGAAGGTACGCGAAGCGTACCCTACAATTTAGGTATACTCATCGTAGATCAAAATTCGGCACCGGGGTATTCGTCAAAGGACGCCGTGAATACCTCCCTGTAGGCTCTATGCCAGCTCCATGCTGGCAAAGCCTTTGCCGCACAGCCCGGTGCCTCCTTCAGTCAGGCGCTGCCGAAATTTGAAGTACAAAAGGTATATAACGATGAGCGCAGAGCGCGGGAACGATAATTGCCGGGGGACTGAATAGTTACCAATAACTTGTTATACGTTTGTATAGAGCTTTCGCTCACCAAAAAGGTTAGCGAGAATGTTTAAGTAATTCCTTGAAACCCTTCATGAACTTTATGCGCTTCATGGTTAAACTGCCGAATTTAGGTTGAATTACTTTTTGAGATTATTGTTAAAGATTAAAAAAATCTATTGACGAAGGTCATGAGAGTCTTTATCATACGCAGCTCTTCACGGGTGGATAGTTAGACAAGATTCGAGCTCATTCACGAAGGTCAATCGGGGTATAGCGCAGTTTGGTAGCGCGCCTGCTTTGGGAGCAGGATGTCGGGGGTTCGAATCCCTCTACCCCGACCACACTGCGCTTGTAGCTCAGCTGGATAGAGCATCGGCCTTCTAAGCCGAGGGTCGCAGGTTCGAGTCCTGCCAAGCGTGCCATCTCCTGTTGAAACACTTTTCTGTGGTGATCGTAGCTCAGTTGGTAGAGCCCCGGATTGTGATTCCGGTTGTCGCGGGTTCGAGCCCCGTCGTTCACCCCACCCAAATCTAACCCCTTAGCTCTCTCCCTCCGCTTTCACATTGTCTCCTGTGACACAAAACTGTGTCGACGTTGCGCCATGTACAATGCCTTTCAAAGCCTGTTTTCTCGCTGTTAGCCTTATATCTTCGTTGTGTCTAGATTTTATCGCTCATCGTTTAGGCGTCTTCTTTAGCACTTCCGAAATTTAAAGTGCGAAAGCTATAATCTAGCGGTTGTCGAGGGTGCAGAATTTAGCCCCGCCTGGCGTCTACTGACAGTTCCCCCGCACCAAATTTTGATCTGTAAAGAGCAGTATGTCGTCTTGGAGACACAGGGGCTTTACTCATCTCTTGGATTCAACCGATGCCCGCAATATTTGCAATAGACGGCGTCGAAGTCGTGGCCGGTCGCGCCGCAATCGGGGCAAGGTCGGTTATCTATTCGGCTTTGTTTGTGGCTTTTCATCAGTTCCGCGCTGTAAATGCCGGTCGGCACGGCGATGATTCCGTAGCCCATGATCATGATTGTCGATGCGAGTAATTGTCCTAATGCGGTTTGTGGCGAAATGTCGCCATAACCGACCGTGGTGATTGTGACGATGGTCCAGTAGACAGATTTGGGAATACTCGTGAAACCGGCTTCGCTGCCTTCGACGATATACATTAGTGCGCCGAATACCACGACCAGAGTCAAGACCGTATACAAAAATACTGCAATTTTCCGAAAGCTATTATTCAGTGCAATCAGAAGAACGTTGGCTTCGCGCATGTATTCGGATAACTTCAAGACCCTGAATATGCGCAGCAATCGTAGGATTCGCAATGTCAGCATATATTCGACGCCGGGAATCAGCAGTCCCAAATAAGTCGGCAGGATCGAAAGCAGATCGACGAAGCCGAAAAAACTTTGGGCATATAGCAAGGGGCGGCGTACCGAAAGTAGGCGTAAAATATATTCGAATGTGAATAGCAGTGTAAAAAACCATTCCGATAAATAGAACAGTTGCCGATACTGATTACGGATCGCTTCGACGCTATCAAGCATAACTGTGACGATGCTGAGTAAGATCATGATGATCAAGACAACGTCGAAAGCCTTCCCTGCCTTGGTTTCAGCGCCGAAAATGATCCGGTTCAAGGTTTGCCGCCAAGCCGAGGTAGGGCTCTCTTCATGGATGCGAGGGTGTTTCGGAGGCGGTTGAGTGGTCATGGCGGCGTTTACGGGGTTTTAATTAATGAGAAGACCTACTTTAGCCGCTAACGACAAGGCTATCGGTTGGAGAAAGAATTCGATTCGGATAGGTGGCGTTCGGACTTTAGCTCGAAATAGCGGGCAAACAGCAAGATCAAAATACCGCTGATTGCCAGTAGATAACAATACTCTGCAAGGCCCTGCCGCGCTATTTTTTCGGTGTATTGAATCGGCTTGTTTTCGAGGCGACCGATTTCGTCGATGACGTTTTGAAGTGCTTCCGGGTTTTGAGCTTCGAAAGCTTTGTATGGTATGCCGATGCTTTGGAAAAACTGATGCAGAAAATATTCCGGCGAGGTGGTTTCGTTTGCATTGGTTGGCTTGCTATCGAGAGCGAGGCTTCTGTCGTCGCGCAGATAAACCCAATACAGCATGACCTTGTATTGATGGAACAACTGGGTCAGCGTGCTTTGCGTTTCGAGATCGATGCGTGCGGCGCCGTCAGATACCAGTAAAATGACGCGCGATCCGGTCAACGGACGTTCCTGAAAATAGTCCAACGCCATCGCGAGACCCGGTGCGATGTTGGTGACGCCTCGGCCGCGCGACCGGGTCGCGTCGATCGCGGCCAGAATCGCGGTTTTGTCTTGGGTCAACGGCATGACATGAATGGGCGCTGTGCTGAACGAAATCATGCCGAAAAAATCGTCTTTTCTGCGTTTGATGAAATCGCTGAGTAAATCTCGGGCAATCGCGATCTTGCTTTCTTTTGCCGCGCCGCCGAAATAACGGCCGGCGAAGTTTTCGTTCATGCTCGCGCTTCGGTCGAGTAGGATGACGATTTCGGCGCCCTGGCCGAGTCGTTGCACGGTTTGTTCCTTGAGATAGGGCTCCGAAAGTGCAATCAGCAACAACAGAATGACGCCGGCGCCGATCAACTTCAATAGTGTAAACAACAAAAACGACAAAGGGTCGAACGGCAATACCGACAGGCTTGAGTAACGCAGCGCGGTTAGATGCTTGCCGAAAAACGGCAGTAAGGCCAGTGGTGAAAACAGCAGTACCCAGGGATGACTTAGCGCTAAATCCATCGACCGCTCCTTTCGAGCTTCCGGTATAGCAAGCACAGTTTCTCGATTTGAGCCGGACTTATTGCCGGTAATTCGCTAGCGGCTTCGGCAAAGAAGAGTTGCTGCGAAATGGCGAATAAAGCTTCGGTCTTTTCTCGAAGCGGTAAAAACTTCGGATGACTTTGAAAAAAGTCCGGCAATTGTCCGGCAAAGAGTGTTTCGCCGGCCAGTTCGTTCAAGGCATGATGAAAGCATTGCAGGGCCTGTAAGGTCACGGCCTTCGATGGCGGCAACTTTTTGAGTTTTTTGAGTTCCCGGCAGGCTTTGCCGAATGAGCCGCTGTAACGTTCGAGAAACGGGATTTTGCCGTAAAACCACACGATATAGAGCAATATAATTGAAAATACCCCGAGCAAATAAGTCAAGGCGCGGCTGTGCGAAGTCGCATCGATCAGGCGCGGCGGCATTTCCGGTTCAGGCTCGATGTCGCGGTCGGCTTTGTTTATTGGAATCAGCGGATGATAACTGAAAGTCCAAGGCGGAAGCGTTTCAATTTCAGGATTGCCTCGGTGCATGAAGCGAATCGGCAATGGCGGGATCGTCAATTCCTCGGTGGCGCGTACGCTCTTGAGGACCTGATAGGTGATCGCAAGCGAGTAGTCTTTTCCTGATTTGTTTGGTATTGATTCGATACTATCAAGTCTAAGCCATTCGTTGACCGGGCCAGGGGCCGGCAGAAAGCCGGATTCCAGTGTATAGAATAACGGTACCCCGATATGGGCCGTCAGGGTGATTTTGTCGCCAAGGCTGTAGCCGTAGTTACGCGGCGTATCGAGTTCGATTTCAATGCTGGCCGCGTTTGCGGTCATGGCGCCCGATAAATACAGCAATAGCCATAAGTAAAAATGAGCTAAGGAACGAGCATGAAACAATTTAGACAACTGTTGGAAAGGGGGGCGGTGGCTCGATTGGCTGGTGTCGGCGGCAGGGATAGCCGCCGTCAAGCCTGCACGGACGTATTCACGGCGTCCTGTCAAGCGAGTCACCGAACCTCCGCAAAGCCTGCTAATTGTAGAAGTTATTTTGTGCATATTTCTAAGTGTTTATTGTTCATAGAAATAATGGGTGAGCTGGTCGGCCTGAAAGGTGTCGTCGAGAAAAAACGCTTGGCGGCCGTAGCGCGTAAACAAATGCTTGAGCCGTTCTTGCCGGGTCTCGAATGCCGCGATGATTTTGCGTTTCAGCGCCGGACGCATCAGTAATTGCCGGTCTTTACCGGTTTCCGGATCTTCCAGGCGCACCAGGCCCCATTCCGGCAGATTGCGATACTCTTGGGGATGCCATAATACGACCGGGATCACGTCGTGTTTCAACAGCGAATCGAAAATCTCGGCGGTTTCATGCAACGGAAAATGAAAGTCGGAGACTAGAAAAATCAACGAGCGATGCCGGGGGCAATGCTCGGCGATCGAGAGCAGGCTTCGGCAATGGCTGTCGCCGGGGTCGAATTGCCCGAGCCGGTCTACGAGTTCGGCGGCGCCGCCTTTATACCAGCGAGGCGGTAGATGAAAGTCCGGCAGTAAATCCTGTCCGCAGCCGAAAAAGCCGAAATGATCGCCGCTGCGATAGGCCGAATAAGCCGTCAATTCGGTAAACCGTGCCAAGGTTTTCATTTTGCCGTGAAAGCTCATCGATGCCGATAAATCTGCAATGATGTTGACCGAAATCAGGCCGCGCTGGCGAAAAGTCCTGACCATGAATTGGCCGAACGGGTCGAGCAGACTGGCATGAATATCGATATTGTGCGCTTCTGGACGGGCAATCAACGGCGCATGCCCGTGAAACTCGTGTTCGCCGCCGCTGTGTTTGCCGGCATGACGACCAGGGTGCGCGCTCGCGGTGCGCCAAGGCAGTTGATAATGAAATTCTTCGAGCATCGTTGGCTTGTGGTAGTAAGCGGTTAGTTGTGAGCAGTGAGCGGAAAGATAAATGATGAAATTCTTAGGACATCATCCGATTAAGTTTCGCGTACAAATGGATTGGAGCAAATTTTCTTAGGGCGCCGCTACCTGCTGCAGTATTTTTTGGCTGAGCTGTTCGGCGAGCAGTGTACGTCTCAATTCGTAAGTCGGGTTGAAAAACACACGGTGCGCGATCGTTTCATGGAAAATTTCGCGGATATCTTCCGGCAAGACGTGCGTACGACCGTTTAGCCATGCCGTCACTCGCGCCGCGCGCATCAGCATGCCGGCACCACGGGCGCTGGCCCCCGCCAGGATTAGCCGGTCCATGTCGACATTGTCTAATGCAATCGAAAAGTTTTTCGGGAAACGGGTCGCCTGCCAAAGTTGTAAGGCATAATTTTGCAACGTTTCGCTGGCTTGAATGTGATGCTGAATCTGCCGGCTGATTTCGTTCAATTCTCGGTAGGGTAGGATGCCCGGCTGAATCGTCTCGATCAATGCGTCGACATCGTAAAATCTCGGATTGAACATCAATTCGCGCTGCAGGGCCGGGTCTTCGGGCGTTTCTATTTTTAGCTCCATCATGAAACGGTCGCGGGCCGCAGAGGGTATTTCGAAGGTTTCGTCCTTTTCGACTCTGTTGCGGTCGGCGAAGACTTGCAAATGCGGGAAATAATGCTCGCGGTTGAAAGCCGTGACCGATTTTTCGGCCATCACGCGCAACAGTAATGAATGGACCTGGGGTCGGGCGCGGTTGACTTCGTTGAAAAAGAAGGTCGATAGCTCCTCGCCGTGTTTCAGGATCGGCCCGGGGTCGACCTGCGGTTTGCCGGCTTCGTTGATGTAGGTGTGGTAGACCAGGTCGTTCGGCATCAGATCGATGGTGCCTTCGATGCGCTCATAGGCGCCGCCGATGCCGCGTGCAACGGCTCTAAGCAAGGTGGTTTTACCAACTCCGACATCGCCTTCGAGCATCGCATGGCCGCGCGCGAATATCGCGGTCGTGACGAGTCGTACCGGACGTTCGAGTCCGATCACGGCTGTGTTGATTTCCTGTTCGAACAGTGCGGCGCGGTTATGCCAATCGGCTAGGTTTCGGTCGGTCATTATGGTGTTTAGTTTAAGTGTTATCGGTAGCATTAATTCGGCAAAGGGCTGCCGGTTGGGATTATTTGGGTAGAGCTTTAACCTCTCGTTCATGAAGGCCCGGCCATCGCCCCGGCAAAATAGTTCTTGGGTGGCGGAGGGCGCGGTCACTCGCCCGGCAAGACGCCGTGAATATACCCATTGGAGATCAAAATTCGGCGGCTCTTCGAGCATTGCCAAAATGTGAAGTGCGAAAGATATAAAGCCATCAAAGCCTGTTTGTCAATGAATTGCTCCGGTCAATGCCGGATTCTAACCGGTGCAATCGCAAAGAAGATAAGAAAACCGAAAAAAGAAACGATGGTCAACCATTTGGTTAGGCCGTAAAGTTTGCGAATGCCTCGGTTGGCTTTTTTGACGATTTCGAATTCTTTAAGGTAAACCGTTTCGCAAGCACCGTTGCCGGTGTCGTCTCGGGTAATGCTGGTACCGCGAAAGAAATTATTGCTTTTGTTGGCATATTCGGCTAATACGCCCTTGAAACGGATATGGTCGCCCGGTTCGGCAGACATCAGCGCTTTTTTGATGCGGTCGTCGTCTGTTAGTAAATGATTGTTCGACAGAGCGTTCATCTTGAATAAAGAGCCTGTCTCGTAGTCTTGCCAGGATGCCCAGCATGTCCAGCTATCGTTATGAAACTTCATTTGCCGGTAAACGCCGGAACCGACATTTTTACCCCAGATCACGCATAAGTCGCGAAGATTCAAAAAGTCTTGCCAGCGTTTGTGATGCCAGATGTTGGTGAAGGCATCGGCGTCACTGTAACTGACGACGACGCCGTGTAACTCATAGTCATACAAAGGCGTGATCGTATATTCCTGATCGTTGACGTGAGTTTTGAACGGCTCGGCGTTTATTTTGGCTTGAACCGGTTCGTCTAGATAACCGAGATCGTAAAAAGTCGGCTCCGGTAAACGGTCTTTTTTGAAATAAAGCGCGACCGTCAGTAATGCGCCGACAATGAAGAGCCATTTAAATAGCTGCTCGAAAAAGGAACTGGTAGCCATGGTGCAGATCGGTCGTAAAAATTGAAATTATAGTTCAACTGTTAAAATATCAGATGTGCAGAAAGGCTAATTTTACTGTGAAAGTTCGTAGATTGAGATTCTTTATCTAATTTTTCGATATACGGCGCTCGACAGAACCAATGCCGCTTCTGGAGAGGGTGCGGTTGTTCGACCGACAGGCGTCGGCGGCAGGGCAGATTTTTGCTCCTGCAAAATCTGCATTCGCGCCTTCCTTGGCGATCGAGCCGCCGTCGAGCCTACATGGACGTATTTACGGCGTCCTGTCGGGCGAGTGACCGCACCTTCCGTTCCGCCTCGAACTTTCATTTGCCGGGGCGATGACGGCTTCTTCATGAGTATTACGGTAAGACTTCCCATTGTTCAAGGCTTTATTTGATGCGTCTCATTAAACGATAGCGTTTGTTTATTGCGCGCTATGGGGCTTCTGTGTATGCTCCGCGCATGCAAATACAATTGATTACTATCGGCAATAAAATGCCGACTTGGGTGCAAGCGGGTTATGATGAATACGCTAAACGGCTGCCGAGAGAGTGCGAATTGGTGCTCAAGGAGATCCCGCCGGGCAAGCGAGGGAAAAATAGCGATTCGGCCCGGATAGTTAAGGACGAAGGCGATAAAATGATCGCGGCGATCGCAAAAGACGCGCATGTCGTTACCTTAGACGTCCCCGGGAAGCTTTTGTCGACGCCGGAATTGTCGGTTGCCTTGAAACGATGGCTCGAAAGCGGGCGGAATGTCGCCTTATTGGTCGGCGGCCCGGAAGGCTTGTCCGATGATGCGAAACAATTGGCGCGCGAATCCTGGAGTCTGTCCAAGTTGACTTTCCCGCATCCATTGGTGCGTGTGATCGTTGCCGAACAGATTTATCGTGCCTGGAGTATTTTAAATAACCATCCCTATCACCGCGAATGAGTGCGCAAATCCTTTTAGCTTCGGCGTCTCCGCGCCGTCAGGAACTGTTAACGCAAATCGGAGTCAGTTTTAAGGTGTTTCCGGTCGATATCGACGAAACGCCTTATTCAGGAGAAGCACCATTGTCTTATGTTCGACGCATTGCCGCCGAAAAATCGGCCGCGGCGCTGAAGCGGAGCGGTGCAAGGCTGCCGATTCTAGCCGCCGATACGGCGGTGATCTTGGATGGACGGATTATGGGCAAGCCGAAGGATAAGGCCGATTGCCTGGCAATGCTCGGCTTTTTGTCGGGACGAACGCATCAGGTTTTTAGTTCCATATCGCTTAGAGGCTTCGAGCACTGGCAAGCCGTCAATGTTACCGAGGTTAGTTTCCGCGATATCAGCGAAGATGAAATCATCCGCTATTGGGAAAGCGGCGAGCCGGCCGACAAGGCGGGTGCTTATGCGATTCAGGGTTTAGGCGGCGTGTTCGTCAAATCGATTACCGGCAGTTTTAGCGGCGTGGTTGGCTTGCCGCTGTTCGAGACGGCTGAACTTTTAGCGAAACAAGGGATAACGATTTTCAAATGAGTGAAGAAATTTTAATCAATGTCACGCCGCCGGAAACTCGTGTCGCCGTCGTCGAAAACGGCGTTTTGCAGGAACTGATCATCGAGCGCAGTCGTCAGCGCGGCTTGGTCGGTAATATCTATAAAGGCGAAGTATGCCGGGTGTTGCCCGGCATGCAAGCGGCCTTTGTCGATATCGGTTTGTCCAGAGCCGCTTTTTTACACTTGTCCGATTTATGTAGTAAAGATTTGGAAAAAAAAGGGTCGGCGAATATCGAAAGCTATCTGCACGAGGGGCAGCATATCGTCGTGCAAGTGACCAAGGACCCAATCGGCACTAAAGGCGCGCGGTTAACCACCGAAATCTCGATTCCGTCGCGTTTTCAGGTTTATATGCCCTATGCCAATAATTGCGGCGTGTCTCAACGGATCGAATGCGATGCCGAGCGTGCTAGGCTTCGTGCCTGTCTTGAGTCGTTTCGCGAAAAAAACCAATGCGGAGGCTTTATTGCGCGTACGGCAGCCGAATGCGTCGAGGAAGCGGTTTTGTATTCCGATATGACTTTCCTACTCAAGCTTTGGACGACAATTTCGGAAAGCATTAATAGCGCTCAGCCCAAGCAGTTCATTCATAAGGACTTGCCGCTGAGTGTCAGAACGTTGAGGGATCTATACAAAGAGGGTATCGAGCGGGTGCGCGTCGATTCTAAGGAAACTTATCTCAAGCTAGTTGAATTCGCGAAAATATTCGTGCCCGATATCGTCGATGTGATCGAGCATTACACCGGCGAGTGTCCGGTCTTCGATATTTACAGCGTCGAAGAGGAAATTCAGCGTGCGCTGGATCGTAAGGTCATATTGAAATCAGGAGGACACTTGGTGTTCGATCAAACCGAGGCGATGACGACGGTCGATGTCAATACCGGCAGTTATGTCGGCGGGCGTAATCTTGAGGAGACGATTTTTAAGACCAATTTGGAGGCGGCTCAGACGATATCTCGCCAACTACGATTGCGAAACTTAGGCGGCATTATCATTATCGACTTCATCGATATGCAGAGCCATGAGCATCGAAAACAAGTCTTGCAAGCCTTGGAACGGCATTTGGAAAAGGATAATGCGAAGACCAAAATTACCGAGGTTTCTACGCTCGGCTTGGTCGAAATGACCCGTAAAAGGACTCGGGAAAGTCTCGAGCATATTTTGTGCGAACCCTGTTCGGCTTGTGGCGGGCGCGGTGTTCTGAAAACCGCCGAAACGGTATGTCTGGAGATATTTCGCGAGATCATTCGCGAGGTCAGGCAATACAAAGTTCGGAAACTGATGGTATTGGCCTCGATCGAAGTCGTCGAAATGTTGCTCGATGAGGAAGCCGATATGCTTGCGGAACTCGAGGCGTTTTTGAATATTCAGATTAAGTTTAGAGCCGAGGGTGAATATAATCAGGAACAATATGACGTCGTGTTGTTATGATTTCGGTTGATGTTGATTGAGTTATTCATACAAAATGCCTCCTGATTAGCAAGATGCTTCAGCTTGCCGAAGCCAAGTGTCCGAGCAGGGGCCAGCCGTAGTCGCAAAAACTAAATTATGCTGTTACCCAAGCTCCAGCTTGGGTAACCTGTTCAGGAAGCTCTAGCTTCCCGACAATCAAGAAAGATTGAACGAGCGAGTCGGGGTTGATTGAGAATGTGCGAAGGTTGTGTCGGTCTCAGGAAGCTGGAGCTTCCGGGGTTGTCTTTCCCAAGCTGGAGCTTGGGAAATAGCGTGATGTGGGTTGGCCGTTTTTAGCTTGACGCGCATGGCTTGCGAACCCCGTCTTGCTAGGGATATGCTGATCTTTGGGCTTTAGCTGAAGAAACTTGCTAATCAGGAAATGCCTTGAATACTTTTTATTTTTCAAACGACTCATGTAGTTTTTCAATATCGCATTAACGAGTTTTTAGCTAAGTGATTCATCACATTACGCGGGCCACGCGAATTCTGCTTTTTTGGTCTTTGATTGCTTCGGCATTAAGCTTGACGGCAGTCCGTTTACTAATGAGCGGACTGGAAAGTTATAAGTTCGAATTAGAGCGAGAAATTGGGATGCTGGTTGATGCCCCGGTTCAAATCGGTCGAATAATGACCGGTATGCGAGGCATCACACCGATGTTAATGCTAAAAGATATCAATGTGTTGGATGAGGATGGCAAAAGCCTCTCGACGCCGGTTAATTTTGAAGAGATTCGCTTAAATATCAGTTTATGGCGTGTTCTTTGGACGCGAGAAATTTGGAGGGCATCATGGATATCGATTATCGGTGCCGATGTGTCGATACAGCGAAAACCGGATGGTAGTTTTACACTAGGCGGCTTACAAGCCGGCGGCGAGACCGATTACCCGTTGTGGTTGCTGCAGGGAGGGAAGTTTGAGCTGTTGCATAGCCGTATCGCTTGGCAAGACGAAATGCGTGGCGGCAAACCCATTCAATTTGAACGAGTCGATTTGGTAATCAAAAACGATGGTGACCGACATCAAATTCATCTGCTAACGGGCTTGCCCGAAAATTTAGGTCATACATTGCGCGTGTCGATGGAATTGAATGGCAACTTTTTCGAACCCGGTAATATCGACGGCAAGGTGTATTTTGAAGGAACCGGGGTCGACGTGGCCGAGATTATGGCGGGCGAATCGCTATCGGATGTTAGTATTGCATCCGGGGTTGGCGATCTGAAGCTTTGGACGCATTGGCAAAAAAGTCAAATATCCGAAGCGGTGGCCGAGATTAATTTGTCGCGCGTGGCATTGGAGTTTAAGGCTAAGAGTGCTTTGGTGCTGGATAGACTGGAAACGCTCTTTAGGTGGCGCGATGATGGCCGACGCTTGGCGCTGGATGTTGCTCGATTGGCTGTAGAAGATAATCGGCGGCCTTGGGCCGACACGCAGTTCAGTTTGGCTGTTGAGCGAGATGCAGAAAATGCGTTCAAGCGTTTGGCATTGTCGGCGCATCGTCTGGATATGATGAATATTTCCGAGCTGGCGGCTTGGCCAGGTTTATTGCCGGCTGAACAGGCGGAACGGTTGACGGCACTCAAGTTGTCCGGAAATGTGGATGATTTTACGCTTTTTGTCGATATTGACAGTCAGCGCTTTGCCGCCGATGGTCTATTTTCCGGTTTAGGATTTGCCGGGTTCGATTCCATTCCGGGATTTTTCGGTTTAACCGGATATATCCGCGGCAATGACGAGCGCGGCATGGTGCAATTGGCGACCGGCCAATCGCAGTTAGCGCCGAATGGAGTGTTTCGCCAAGCGCTATCGTTCGAACGTCTGCAAGGGCGGATCGACTGGCGGCAAACGCTCGATGCTTGGATTGTTTCCAGCAAACAAATAATGCTGGATGTGCCGGCTGGGTCAACGATTAGCCGCTTGTTTTTAACACTGCCCAAAAGCGAAGCCTCGCCCGTACTGGAATTACAGAGTGCTTTTTCGGTTGCCGATCTTGGTCAGGTTAAAAATTACCTTCCGGTAGGGAGTATCGATCCCGATACTTTCTCTTGGTTAGACCGCGCTTTTATCTCAGGCAGTATTCCGCGAGGCGGATTGTTGTTTTCCGGCGAGTTGGAGAGTTACCCCTTTGCTGAAAGTCAGGGCGTTTTCGAAGTCTTGTTCGATGTTTCCGATATGACGTTGAATTACGACCCGGAATGGCCGAATTTGACCAAAGTTGATGCGCAGGTGTTGTTTTACGGGCCGTCGCTCAAGGTCGATATCAAAAAAGCCGAAACTGCAAATTGCTCGATTAGGCAAGCCGAAATAACTATTCCAATGCTGAATGATGAGCCCAATCTTCTGGTCAGCGGCGTGGCCGAGGGCAGCATTATTAACGCGTTGGATTTTCTGCAGCAAACTCCGATCGGTTCATCGGTTGGGGCGTTGCGAGCCGCAATAACGCCTACCGGAAACACATCTGTTAAACTCGATCTCGATATCCCATTAGTAGGGCCGAAACCGATTAAGGTCGATGGCGAAGCGACGTTCGATCATGCCTCGCTCGTCGTGCATTCATTCGATTTACCGGTAGGCAACATCAAAGGGACTTTAAAATTCAACGAACAGGGGCTTTTCGCCGACAATATGCAGGCGGTTGCGTTGGGGAGCCCGATTCGAGTGAATATCGAAAACGAATCGAAACAAACTACGATTAAAGTCGTGGGGCAAAGTGCCGTTGAGGATCTGCAAAATCAATTTAAGCTACCATGGTGGGGTCTTGTTGAAGGCAATACCGACTATCGGTTGGAATTGGTGTTGCCGGGCGATGACAATCGCGCGACTCAATTGACGGTCAATTCGGACTTGAGAGGCTTATCGCTGGCCTTGCCCGACGGACTCGCAAAAAGTAAAGACCAGTCTCGATCCTTATCGCTCGTTTTTGATTTGAGCGACGAGCGATTGTTACCGGTTAGATTAAATTACGACAATCAATTGAATGCCGCATTCAAGATTGAGATAGCGGAGCAGGCGTTACATTCGGGGCATTTTCTGTTCGGGGCCGGTGTGGTGGATTATCCGGATGACCCGATTATTAAGCTCGAAGCGAATCGTGATCAAATGAATCTCGAAGAATGGCTTAGTTTTATCGATAGGGGCGGTGTCGCAAAAGAGAAGCCGATGCCTGTACACGAAATCAAAGTAAAAACCCGTCAGTTAATTAATAAATTCATGGACTTAGGTCGTCTGGATTTAATGTTGACTCGTAGCGGCAAGGTATGGGTAGGTAAGATCGATAGTTCGGCGGCCAAGGGGGATTTGCGTATACCTGTTGACCGGTCGGGTGAGGATAGCATACGGATGACCATGGAGTTTATCGATCTGACGGCGATGAGCCGCATTAAATTGGAAGGCGGGACCGATAACCTCATGGAAAATGTACCGTTATTCAATATCGACAGCGAAAAAGTGATTTGGCGCTCAAGCGATATCGGGCGATTGGTGTTGCGAACCGTACGCATACCTAAAGGCTTGCATTTTCAGCGACTTACAGTTTCCGATAGAAATGAAACAATGAATCTGACCGGGCGTTGGATCAATCAAGGATTGGGCTCTACAACTGAGTTAAAAGGTACTTTCGACGGCCGGCAGTTCGGTCGGTTGCTTAATGAGTTAGGGCTTTATGAAAGTATGAAAGAAACCCGTATTGCCGCAAAACTCGATCTAAATTGGAATGGGGCTCCTTATCAATTTTCATTGGAGCGCTTGCGAGGTAAAGTGGATATCGAGTTAAAGGACGGTAGATTGCTCAGCATAGAACCTGGATTGGGGCGGGTATTGGGTATCATAGCGTTTTCACAGTGGGTTAAACGATTGCAATTGGATTTTCGCGATGTTTACGAGGAAGGGTTAACCTTCAATAGTATCAAGGGACGTATCCATTTTGCCGATGGCATTGCCAGTACCACAAATTTAGAAGTCGACGCCGTGCCGGCAAAAATAACGCTTTCCGGGAACGCCAATTTGAACGATAAAACGCTGGATCAACAAGTTCGAGTCGTGCCTAAAAGTTCCGATGCGGTTCCCATTGCTGGTACAATTGTCGGTCGTTTAGCCGGTTTGATTGCCAAGGCAGTGACGAAAGATTACCAGGAGGGCTTTTTTTTCGGGTCTCAATACCGAATCATAGGTTCTTGGGAAGAGCCGCAGGTAATTCCTTTGCGTGAAGGCGACGGTTTGTTTAACAAAACCTGGCAAGGACTTACCGATTTTCCGTGGACGGAAAATAACGATTAAGGACTTCCCGGTATACGCGGAGTATAAAAACAGGGTAGTTATACCCATCGTAGATCAAAATTCGGCACCGGGTTGCTTGTCAAAGGACGTCGTGAACCCATTACCTTTTTAAGCATCGCCCAGGCTTGAAGTGCGAAAGGTATAATGTTCATAAGGGTAAGTATTGAACGAAAACATCAACGCATCGTTATGCATTGAGCGATTCTGAACAAAAATTAAAACAAGAGTCTTTAAATGAGTAAATGTGCCGCCATACAAATGGCATCGAGTCCCAATGTGGGGGCGAATCTTTTAGAAGCCGAAAAATTGATAGGCGAAGCGGTAAATGCCGGAGCAAAATTGGTTGTGTTGCCGGAAAACTTTGCCTTGATGGGGGAAAACGAGACCGATAAGTTAACGATCAAGGAAGTCGACGGGAATGGTCCGATACAAGACTTTTTAGCGTCGACCGCACTCAAATACAAAGTTTGGGTTGTCGGTGGAACGATCCCCTTGGCCGGCGATAACGATAACAAAGTTAGAGCTGCCTGTTTGGTTTATAACGACCGTGGCGAGCGCGTTGCACGTTACGACAAAATACATCTATTCGATGTCAGCGTGCCCGATACCGAGGAAGAATACCGCGAATCGAATTCGATTGAGCCCGGGCATGATCCCGTTGTTGTCGATACACCTTTCGGAAAGTTGGGGCTGTCGGTTTGCTATGATCTGCGCTTTCCCGAACTTTACCGTAATTTGGTGGCGAAAGGCGCCGAAATTTTGTTGGTACCTTCGGCGTTTACTGCACAAACCGGTGCCGCGCATTGGGAAGTCTTATTGAGAGCGCGAGCGATCGAAAACTTATGCTATGTCATTGCGCCGAATCAGGGCGGCTTTCATATTAACGGTCGTAAAACTTTCGGGCATTCGATGATTGTCGATCCATGGGGTGTGGTTTTAGGTTGTCATAAGAATGGCGGCGGCTTCGTTTGCGCCGATATCGACCACGAACGCTTGGAAAAAGTTCGATTGTCTTTCCCCGCTTTACAGCACCGAAAAATTTAAATTTCGATTGGTTTTCGGTAAGCAGTTAGCGGTGAACTGATAGGAATTATGTTCATCGCTTAATTTTATGCTGTTACCCAAGCTCTAGCTTGCACTGCCATTAAGTTAAGCCGTTCGTGGTGAGCCTGTCGAACCATGGACGGCTTAACTTATCGACCCAGGATTTTTCCATTCACCCTTCGACAGGCTCAGGGCGAACGGAAAAATCCTTAACTTAATGGCAGTGAGCTCTAGCTTGGGAAAGAACGTGATGCAGGTTGGTCATTTTTAGCTTGATGTGCATGCCCCCGGTGCCTTCTTAGACACTGCCGAAATTTGAAGTGCGAAAGGTATATGTACGGCTAAATCCTTAGCGAGAATATTATTGAAAAATCAATTTTTACGGTTACATTGCTTTAAATGTCATGATGCCATCGAATAGAACCATCGTTAAATTTTGCGGCGTGTTGTTGTGGCCGGCGGTTCTGGTGAGCTGTTCCGAAACTGAAGTCCGTTATCGGGATACCTTGCACCTGGAGCGGCCGCCGGAATTCGAGGGCGCTTTAAGCGAGCAAAGCTTACAAAAATCGGTTGATCCTGTGTTGACAACCTTATCGATTCAACAAGGCTTAGGCGATAAAGTTGCGATCGAACAATCGGCGCTACGAACTAAGCTGATCATCAAAGAACCTTTTGAAAAAGCTTGGTTCATAATGGAATTAGTCCTAAATCAGCAACGCATCGAAATTACCGATAGGGACCGCGATGCGGGTTATTACTACGTCCGCTTCGATCCCGACGACAACGAGGCGAAAGGTTTTTTGGGGTGGTTATTTAGAGACGACGATTATATCGAGCGAATTTATTCGTTGCAGTTATCCGATGGAGAGTCCACGACGGACATTACCGCGGATATCGTGACTGAACAAGATGAAAAAAATCCGTCCATACCAGGTGCGCCAGAACCGCTCGAGGACATTAAAAAAGACGGGCCAGACCGGTTGCTGCAGTTGCTCTATGAGAAATTGCGAGACGGCATACCGAAACATCAACGGCAATAATGAACAGTATGGAAATTTTAAATATAGCGAAACAAACGATTCTTGCGCCGGCAGGCTTGCAGGAAAAAGATATCGAGCGAGTCATGAGCAGTTTGCTCAGTGTTCCGGTCGATGCCGCCGATATCTATTTTCAATCCAGTCATTACGAATCCTGGGTTATGGAAAGCGGCATCATCAAAGAAGGTAGTCATAATATCGAACAAGGTGCCGGTGTGCGTGCCGTCGTCGGCGAGAAAACCGGATTCGCCTATAGCGATAAAATTGAATTGCCGGTCTTGCTCGAAGCGGCCGGTAATGTCAAAGCCATCGTCCGGCAAGGACAAAATGCGCGTACGGCCATCGCCAAGCAAGCTGCGTGGCCTCGATATTACCATCCTGTCAACCCGCTCAAATCTTTAGCGGATCAGCAAAAAGTCGAACTGTTGCATAAAGTCGACCGAGAGACACGCAAGCTCGATAGCCGCATTGAAGAAGTGGTTATCAGCCTGGTCGGTCTTCATGAAAATGTTTTAGTCGCTAATCAAGACGGTACATTGGCTGCCGACATCCGTCCGTTGGTTCGTATGAACGTGAGTGTCATCGTCGAAGAGAACGGACGCCGCGAGCAGGGTAGCATGGGCGGCGGCGGACGTTGCGATTACGGTATGTTCGTAAACCAGGATAAAGCATTGGAGTACGGCCGAGAAGCGGTTCGGCAGGCGTTGGTTAATCTGGATGCCGTCGATGCGCCGGCCGGCAGCATGACTGTAGTCTTGGGTGCGGGTTGGCCCGGCATCTTATTGCATGAAGCAATCGGACATGGTCTGGAAGGCGATTTTAACCGTAAAGGCACATCGGCCTTTAGCGGACGTGTCGGCGAAAGAGTGGCATCCGACTTGTGTACCGTGGTCGATGACGGTACGCTCGAGGGACGTCGCGGCTCGTTGAGTATCGACGATGAAGGCACGCCTACCGAAAAAACCGTTTTGATTGAAAACGGCATATTGAAAGGCTACATGCAGGATAGATTAAATGCCAGATTGATGGGCGTATCCCCGACCGGTAACGGTCGGCGCGAATCTTACGCGCATTTGCCGATGCCGCGCATGACCAATACCTATATGTTGCCGGGACCGCACGACCCTGAAGAAATTATCCGCTCGGTCAAAAAAGGTTTGTATGCGAAAAATTTCGGTGGCGGACAGGTCGATATCACTTCGGGAAAATTCGTGTTTTCAGCCAGCGAGGCCTATCTTATCGAGGACGGCCAATTGACGCGTCCCGTAAAAGGTGCGACGTTAATCGGCAATGGGCCGGATGTTTTGACTCGGGTGTCGATGGTCGGTACCGATTTGGAACTCGACAGCGGTGTCGGAACCTGCGGTAAGGACGGGCAAAGTGTGCCGGTCGGTGTCGGCCAGCCGACCTTGAAGGTCGACGCGTTGACGGTCGGCGGTACGAGTATTTGATGGTTGGTGATTGGTGAACAGTAAGCAGTAAGCAGTAAGCAGTTAGCGGGTCGTTGTTCTTGAGACAAGCCTGTGCTCCGGCTTCCTTGCCAGTGCGGCGTTTGAATTCCTAAGAGGGCTATTTCTATATGCTCTCCTTACGTAAGTATTCAGACCCCGTTGGCAAATTACCGCCATTCAGTCGCAATTGTTGGCCTCCCCCTTTGAAAAAGGAGGACTGAATACTTACCTCCTTACCGTTCACTATTGACCGCTTAGTATAGATTTAATTTTAAGTAGAGAATTATTTTGCAAAACCGGGAAGAAATCAGTCGATTAGAAAATTTGGTCCAAAGCATTTTAGATGAAGCGAAGCTGCAGGGCGCAACCGCTGCGGAAGCGGGTTTGAGTGTCGATAGCGGCTTGTCGGTGACGGCGCGTTTGGGTGATGTCGAAACGATAGAACATCATCGCGATCAAGGCTTGGGCGTGACCGTTTATTTCGGACAGCGTAAAGGTTCGGCGAGTACCACCGATCTATCCAATGCTTCGATCAAGGAAACGGTTACCGCCGCATGCAGTTTCGCGCGCTATGGCAGCGAAGATCCTTATGCAGGATTACCCGAGCAAGACTGGCTTGCGACCGAATTTCCCGACTTAGATCTATTTCATCCTTGGTCTCTCGCAGCGGATCGTGCGATCGAGTTGGCGATAGCCTGCGAAGATGCCGCGCGTTCTTATTCAACCGAAATTACGAATTCGGAAGGCGCGACGGTCACCAGTCATCAAGGCATTCGGGTTTTGGGCAATAGTTTAGGTTTCTTGAAGGGGGCCGAATCGAGCCGTCACTCGATTAGTTGCGCAGTATTAGGACAGCGCGGCGACAGTATGCAGCGCGATTATTGGTATAGCGTTGCCAGGAATCCTGACTTGCTCGAGGCGGTCGACTCCATCGGCAGAAAAGCGGCCGAAAGGACGATCAGGCGTTTGCAAGGGCGTAGTTTGAGCACGCGTCAATGTCCGGTTTTGTATTCGGCTGAAGTGGCTTCCAGTTTGTTCGGATCGCTAATCGGCGCAATTAGCGGCGGTAACTTATACCGTAAATCGTCGTTTTTACTCAATGCATTGGATACACGGATATTTCCGGAATTCGTGCATATTCACGAACAACCTTATATGGTTGGTGCTCTCGGCAGTGCTGCTTTCGATGCCGAAGGCGTCAAAACCAGGGCTCGGGACATCGTTGCGGAAGGAATTTTAAAGGATTATGTGTTGAGTACTTATTCGGCGAAGAAACTCGGTCTTGCAAGCACGGGAAATGCCGGTGGCGTTCATAATCTGGTCGTCGATAGCGGAACCGATGATTTTACCGGTATGCTGAAAAAACTCGGTACCGGACTGCTTGTAACCGAATTGATGGGGCAGGGCGTTAAAATGGTGACTGGCGATTATTCGCGCGGCGCGGCCGGATTCTGGGTAGAGAACGGCGAAATTCAATACCCGGTCGAGGAAATTACGATTGCCGGAAATTTGAAAGATATGTTTAAAAATCTCGTCGCGGTCGGTAATGACGTCGATTATCGGGGCAACGTCCGCACCGGTTCGGTATTGATCGAGCGCATGTCGATCGCCGGGGAATAAGGCACTCTATGAGTGGAGCTGTTATGATTGAAAATAGTGGATATACCCATCGTAGATCAAAATTCGGCACCCCGACGCCGAAATTTGACTAGCAAAGGGTATAATTCAAAATAAAGTAAAATCCCCTGTTTTTGTTCAATCAAATCGATGGTTTCTAGCCAAATTTTCAATCAAGATTGCAGGGATTGCGGACGCTTGGACGATTTTTTGTGCGAGGTGAAACGCAAGTACCCCGATTATCATGCCCGACCGGTTGCTCCGTTCGGCGACGAACAACCGAAATTGTTGGTGGTCGGGTTGGCGCCGGGCATGCATGGCGCCAACGCTACAGGGCGCCCCTTTACCGGCGATTATGCCGGAATCTTGTTGTACCAAGCGTTATACCAATTCGGTTACAGTAATCGCCCCATTTCAGAAGGCCAAGAGGACGGATTGATTTTAACCGCTTGCCGAATCACCAATGCCGTTAAATGCCTGCCGCCGCAAAAATAAGCCGACCGGTTTGGAAATCAATACCTGCAATCGATATTTAAACGCCGAAATAGCGCAATTGCGTGAAGGAACGGTCATTTTGGCGTTGGGCAGTATCGCGCATCAGGCCGTCTTGAAAGCCTGCGGTCTAAAATTAAAAGACGCGCCCTTCGGCCATAATCGCTTGCATCGGTTGCCGAATTCGCGATATCTGGTTGATTCTTATCATTCCAGCCGTTATAACGTGCAAACCAAGCGTTTGACCGAGGAAATGTTTCACGATGTTTTTCGTAGTATCGCTGGAATTTTCGATCGTTGAGTGTTGCCGTGCCTGTTGCCGAATTTGAAGTAGCCGCCTTTCTGAAAACCCTGACCGGCCGGCCGGGGATTTATAAAATGCTGAATGAAAAAGGCGAAATCATTTATATAGGAAAGGCCAAGAACCTGAAGAACCGCGTGTCGAGTTACTTTCGGACGCAGAGCGCATCGCCTAAACAGCAGGCGATGATCGCGCAGTTGGCGTCGATCGAAGTGATGGTGACGAATTCCGAAGGCGAAGCCTTGTTGCTCGAAAGCCAACTGGTCAAGCGTTTCATGCCTCGCTATAACATTTGTTTGCGGGACGATAAATCCTATCCTTATATCTTTATTTCCACCGAACAGGATTTTCCGCGGATTACTTTTCATCGAGGCGCGAAAAAGAAGAAGGGGCAATATTTCGGGCCATATCCGAGCGCCGGAGCGGTTAAGGAAACGCTAAAATTATTGCAAAAAATATTTCCGGTTCGGCAATGCGAAGATTCTTACTATCGCAATCGAACGCGCCCCTGTTTACAGCATCAGATCAAACGCTGCACCGCGCCGTGTGTCGACTTGATCGATACAAGCAACTATGCGGTCGATGTCGAAAACAGTATTTTATTTTTGGAAGGAAACGGCGAGTTACTGATCGATCGTTTGATCGAAAAAATGGAAAATGCGTCGGCGGCCTTGGATTTTGAAAAAGCGGCGGATTTTCGGGATCAAATCGCACGTTTACGTTTGATTCTGGAAAAGCATTTTGTGCATGGCGAGCGGGGCGATGTCGATATCGTTGCCTGTGCTACGCGAGCCGGTGTCGCATGCGTTCAGGTGTTTTTTATTCGCAAGGGCCAGAATCTCGGCAATAAGTTGTTTTTTCCGAAATTGTCCGATCAAGATGAGCCCGGCAAAATTTTGCAGGCGTTTATCGCACAATATTATCTCGACAAGACGGTGCCCTACGAATTGATCGTCAGTCACGAGCCGGAAGAAGTCGGCTTATTGGCTGAAGTTCTGGCAGCTTATGCCAAACATGCCGTTACGATTACGTCGAAGGTACGCGGCGAACGCCAAAAATGGTTACAAATGACATTGGTCAATGCTGAGCATTCGTTGCAAAGCAAGTTGGCCGATCGGCAAGGTATTTATGCGCGTTTTTTGAGCCTTCAGGAAGAATTGGGTTGCCGGGAATTGCCGAAGCGCCTCGAATGTTTCGATATTAGTCATACCCAGGGCGATCAAACTGTAGCCTCGTGTGTTGTGTTCGACAGGGAAGGGCCGGTAAAATCGGCTTACCGGCGTTTCAATATCGAGGGTGTGACGCCCGGCGACGATTATGCGGCAATTCATCAGGCGGTTGCCCGGCGTTATAAACGGCTCAAGCAAGGCGAACATGAGGCACCCGATATTTTGTTTATCGATGGCGGCAAAGGGCAAGTTGCCGAAGCGAAAAAGGCATTGGCGGATTTAGAGATAAACAATGTTATGATAGTCGGCGTTTCCAAAGGTCCGGATAGGAAAGCCGGTATGGAAAAACTACTGTTGACCGATCAGTCGCAGCCTTTGGATGTAACTCCCGGTGCGTCGGGGTTGTTGTTGATTCAACATATTCGCGACGAAGCACACCGATTTGCAATTACCGGGCACCGGCAGCGGCGAGGCAAGACCAAAAAACAATCCGTTTTGGAGGATATTGCAGGGTTGGGGCCGAAACGCCGGCAATTATTATTAAAACAATTCGGCGGTTTGCAAGGCGTTGCCGGTGCTAGCGCGGATGCTTTGGCGAGTGTGGCAGGCATTAGTAAGGACTTGGCGCAACGAATTTACGAACAATTTCATAACCCAAATGGCCATTAAATTTAATCTTCCGACCTATCTGACTTTGCTGAGAATTGTTTTAATTCCGTTGCTTGCAGTGGTGTTTTATCTGCCTTGGGAATATGCCAACTTGGCTTCGACAAGCATTTTTATCTTGGCCGGTATCACCGACTGGTTGGATGGTTATTTGGCTCGTAAGATGAGTTTGGAAACACCGTTCGGTGCTTTTTTGGATCCGGTTGCGGATAAATTGATGGTGGCGATTGTGCTGGTTTTGATTGTACAACAAGACGGTTCGCCTTATTTAGCTTTACCTGCGGCAATTATTATCGGGCGCGAAATTACGATTGCATCGTTACGCGAATGGATGGCGGAATTGGGGCAGCGCGCTAAAGTCAAAGTTTCGCAATTGGGTAAATGGAAAACCACCGCGCAAATGACCGCGATCGGGTTTTTATTGTATGGACAGGATGTTATCGGTATACCCGTTAAGACATCCGGATATGTGTTGCTGTATCTGGCGGCGATATTGACGTTATGGTCGATGATTAATTATTTGAAAGCCGCATGGAGCGTGTTTGGGGAAGGTTAGGAATATGCACAAAATAACTTATGCAAATAGTAGGCTTTGGGGCGGTTCGGTAACTCGCTTGACAGGACGCCGTGAATACGTCCATGTAGGCTTGACGGCGGCTATTCCTGCCGCCGACACCTGTCAATCGAACCACCGCCCCCCCCTTCTAACAGTCGTCGAAGTTATTTCATGCTCGTTCCTTAAAAAAACAATCTATTCACTATTAATGTAGCGGATCGAAACTAGAATGTTGTAATAAACAACTGTTTGATGTTTAATTTAAAACCTTATCTTAGTATGGGATATGATAATTCGAGCAGCCGTCTTCGAGGTTTTTTGGCGTATTTTGATTTGCGATGGGTATATAAACGTAACGACTGCTTTTTCGTCTGCTCTCGAGTGACGGTTTTCGACGCAGTTTATCGATGATTTTCCTTTAAGCGTCGAATGAAGTACATAGCCATAATAATCGCAAACAGGGTCGTTTGAAGTGCACAGAATTTTATGTAACTTTTCGGTGAGTAATATCGGGATTAATCAGCCTTGCCATGCTCCGCAGGTTCTCGAATGAATCGCCGAAACGATACGAATCATTAACTTTATAAAGGCAGCATAATGATATTGCTGTAAAAAGTGAAAATGGAAAAGGAAATAGAAAATAACAAAAATAAATTGGACACTCAGGATGAAATTCTCTTGGCGGCTTTAAAGCTTTTCGCCGAGAAGGGGTATTTCAATACGTCTCTCGGTGATATTGCCGAAGCGGCCGGTATCAAGACCACCAGTGGTCTATATCAATGTTTCAAAAACAAGCAAGCGATAGCCGAAGCCTTATACGCGAATATCATCGATAGTCTGAGTATTTCGATCGATGATATTCGACGCCGAAATGCCAAGCCTTCCGAGCAATTGCGAGAAGTCGTCGGTCTTTTGTTTAGATTAACTCAGGAAGCGCCTGATGTGATGCAGTTTCTGTTAGTCATTAAGGTTCGCGAATTTTTGCCCGAGCAAAAGCCCTTCATGGAAACACCGCCCTTCATCAAGATCATAAAAATCCTTCAGGCCGGGATTAAGGCTGAGGAAATCAAGAATATCGAGCCTATACTGGCTTATACCTTTTTTTTCGGTATCATCAATCAAACGCTACGTATGGCCTTGACCGGCAGTCTTCCGAAGGACATCGATGCTTATCAATCGCAAGTTTGGCTTGCAGCTTGGAGTGTTATTTGTAAGAAATAGCAGCAAACATCCGGCATGGTATCGTTGCCGGCAGATAATGCCTTGGTAAGCGGTAAGCGGTGAAAGAGGCAGTCGGCGACCGGCAATTGCTCTCTTTCTCCAGCTTTAGATTAGGAATGCAAACTCGACGCTTTCGCTTTCCGAGACTCAATCAGAGGGTCGGCTATGGCTGAATTGTTATCGCTGCGAGCGGTTTAGGGTGAACGATTCTTCTCTAAGAGGGGGATGAAATCAGGCATAGGCGCTAACTTAAGGAAAAGCGCGTCATTCCGCCAGGGATTGGCGGAATCCAGTGCCAGGGATGGCAATGCGTAGCATCACATCCATGTAACCACCTGTATATCGGCAATCCATGCCGATATGACGAATAATGCCGCAAATGCACCATAGAATAGGTATTAAGTTGGCGAAATCAGTTAGCCGATTATTTTTCCGCGATGAAAATGGCCCGTTTGGGGGCTGGGTGGCCTTCTAGCGTTAAGTTCGGGTCGTTCGGGTCGAGAAAATCCTTGAGAGATTTAAAATCCATCCAGTCGGTGTTGCGTTGTTCTTCCGTGCTTGTTACCGTGACATCGATTAATCTAATGTTGCTGAAACCGCAGCGTTTCAGCCATCCTTGCAGCGCTTCACAGCTGGGTATAAACCAAACATTGCGCATATGAGCATAGCGGTGCTCCGGCAGCAATACCTCATTCGGTCCGCCGTCGACGACCAGCGATTCGAGAATTAATTCGCCGCCGGGTCTAAGGCAATCTTTTAATTCCAACAAATGATCGATCGGCGAGCGGCGATGATAGAGCACGCCCATGGAAAAGACCGTGTCGAAAGCTTTTAAACCATTCGGTATTTGTTCGATGCCCATCGGCAACACAAAGTGCCGCACGTCACCGGCCAGTTTTCTGATGAGGTGAAACTGCATCACATTTAACATCAACGGATCGATACCGACCACAAGGTCCGCGCCGGCACCGAGCATTCGCCAGCCATGATAGCCGTTTCCGCAGCCTACATCGAGCACCAAACGCTTTTTTAGTGGACTGATATGGGCTTTCAATCGATTCCATTTCCAGTCGGAGCGCCATTCCGTATTGATATCAATGCCGAATAAGTCGTAAGGTCCTTTTCGCCAAGGGCTGAATGTTTTTAATACGGTTGTTAATTGCTCGCGGGAAATATCGCCTAAATCGCTAGCAGTGCCGATTTTGACGGTATCTTCATTAAAAACGCGCTGCGAGAGAGATAACTCAGGCAAGTCGTCTATGGCTTGGAGCCAGCGAGTCAACTGGCCGTGCCGAGTCGGGTTGAATGCCGACTGTAATTGTTCCGGCAGGATGTCGGCCCAGGCGTCCGCGCCATGGTCCCTTAATGTTTGGTAAAGTATTTGATAATCAATCATTTGAGTGCGATTATCGAGGCGAAATTGAAATATTGAAACCAGACCTCGGCACTATTGAAGCCTGCTTTTAGTAAGCGTTGCTGGTGGCAAGAAAAAGTTTCGGGAATCAATACGTTTTCTAATGCGGTCCGCTTTTGGCTGATTTCCAAGTCGCTGTATCCTTGCGCTTTTTTAAACGCGTGATGCATTTCGGTTTGCAATTGCTGTTGGCGAGGGTCGTCGAATTTTAATTTCTCGGACAAAATCAAAATGCCGCCCGGTAATAGGGCCTGATAGATGTTGCGTAGAAATTCGCTTCGGTCTTCAATAGGTATGAATTGTAACGTGAAGTTCAAGACCACAACCGATGCGTTTTCCAGCCGTGTATCGCGAATATCTTCGCAACGAGTTTCGACTTCGATTGGAGAGGTGTCATTCGCCAATATTTTTTTAAAGCGTTCGATCATCGCTTCCGAATTATCTACAGCAATAATGCGGCAGTCATGTGCTTCGATCTGATGACGCATTGCCAGTGTTGCCGCACCAAGCGAGCAACCTAGGTCATAGCAGAGGCTATTTGCTTGCGCGAAGCGCCCCGCCAACAAACCGATAGCCGAAATAATGGAACGGTAACCGGGCACGGAGCGTTGAATCATGTCGGGAAATACGGCTGTTACCGCAGAGTCGAATTGGAAGCCCTCTGGGGACTCGACCGGGTGAGCGTATAGTGAATCTTTTTTAAAATTCATCCAAGGATTGGGTTAGTGCAGGCAAAAATATGAGTTGTTGCTGGGGTGTGGCGCGCTCTGTTGAGACAAAGCGCGCATAGCGACGGTGCGATAATTTATGAATTATGAAGCGAGTTTTTGGACAAAGCTTCGGCATTTCTTGTTTTCAATGTTTCGATAACCGCGGACAACGAGCCGCTATTTCTGATTTCATTATTGAATGTCGTGCGGTAGTTAGTGACTAAGCTGACGCCTTCGATCAGGATGTCGTAAGCTTTCCATTTTCCTTTGATCAATACCATTCTGTAGTCTACAGCGATGGGCTGAATGCCTGGTTGCAATATTTCCGTTTTAACGACGACCTTAGTCGCATCCGATTCCATTTTTAACGGCAGGAAGCGCACCGACCAGTCCTTGAATTCGACAAACGCGCGAGAATAAGTTCTGACCAACAGGTTTCGGAATTCATTATTGAATTGCGCTCTTTCTTCCGGAGTGGCGTCCCGCCAGTATTTTCCGAGTACCAGTGCCGAAATTCGATTAAAATCGACATGGGGATAAATCGCCGATTCAACAAAATCCGTTATTTGTGCAAAATCCTTTATAAATTCGGGATTTTGCATTTTTTCCTTTAGTTTGTCGGAAGCTTCGGCAATCGCTTGTTGGGGCAATAATAATTCGGCGGCAATGGCTTTGTTCAATGCGCTAATGCTTATAAAAAAGCTCAATATTGCCAACAGAAAAATGCGTTGGTATTGTGTCGTTTTCATAATGACCTCAAGTTCTTAGACTTATGTGCAAACACATGTCCGAGTCTTTTACGGATAAGGAAGACATGGTTTAGGGTGTCGGAAGCGTGCTAATATTGTCGGATAATTTATATCTTGCAGTAAAACTATTTTGCAAGGTACAGGCGCCTTGGCGCACGGCAAACGTGATTAACCTAGACCTACGGACAAGATGACGCATAATACCACCAATTTCCCCTTAATACGCATGAGAAGAATGCGTTATCAATCTTTTTCACGTCGCTTGATGAGCGAAAACCGTTTATCCGTCGATGACTTGATCTATCCAATGTTTGTTACGGAAGGTAAGAATAACCGCGAAGCGGTACTTTCGATGCCCGGAATAGAGCGGCTTTCGTTGGATTTATTATTGAGGGAAGCCGGAGAAATATCGAGTCTCGGCATTCCGGCAGTCGCTTTATTTCCGGTTATATCGCCCGATAAAAAATCCGACGATGCGTCCGAGGCTTTTAATCCGAACGGATTGGTTCAGCGAACTGTCAAAGCACTCAAGACGGCCTGTCCGGAGCTTGGCGTGATTACCGATATCGCACTGGATCCGTTTACTTCTCACGGCCAGGACGGGTTGATCGATAATAACGGTTATGTGATCAACGACGAAACGGTCGAGGTTTTGATCAAGCAAGCTTTGTCGCATGCCGAAGCGGGAGCCGATATCGTTGCGCCTTCGGATATGATGGACGGCCGGATCGGAGCGATTAGGCAAGTTCTGGAACAGCAGGGTTTTCGAAATACGCGTATTTTGGCTTATTCGGCCAAATATGCCTCGGCATTCTATGGCCCCTTCAGAGATGCCGTGGGCTCGGGCGCCAACCTCGGCAAAGGCAATAAATACAGTTATCAAATGGACCCGGCCAATACCGATGAGGCGTTGCGCGAAATCGAGTTGGACTTGCAGGAAGGGGCCGACATGATTATGGTCAAGCCCGGAATGCCTTATCTGGATATTGTACGCCGCGCGAAAGACCGCTTTGGCGTGCCGACTTTCGCCTATCAGGTCAGCGGCGAATATGCGATGCTGAAGGCTGCGTCATTAAATGGCTGGTTAGATGAGCGTCAAGTCGTGCTCGAATCGTTATTGAGCTTCAAGCGTGCCGGTTGCGATGCCGTGTTGACTTATTTTGCCAAGCAAGTCGCTTCATGGTTACAAGAAGAATTCAGTAAGGCCTAAAAAGTTTCTTACTCGTGATTGTCCACAATGAAGAACGCGAAAGTATTTTCGTGATTTTCAGGGTAATAACTTTTGCTTTTCGCCGGAAATAGCCTTAAGCAAGAGTGTCTCTATTCTTAGTTAAGTCAACCGGAGCGAGCCCATGTCCGAAGATACGTTGTTTACAGAAAAACGAAAATTTCAGATCGAAGAAGGTATTCTGGTTTTGTTGCTGGCGCTTTCGATGACCGGTATCGGTATTACCGATTACTCGCCGGCCGACGGCTATGTTTACTGGTTGATCATGATCATTATTTTTGCGATCTCGGCAATGATTATCGCTTGGCTGCAATCGAAGCATAAAGCCGGCGACATCAAACATATCTTACGAGAGCAAACGCTGCATTGGGGCGTGTCGATGCTGATTGTCGCGGCAGCGTTTTCTATTCAGCAAACCGAAGTGTTCGATGAAAAAAGCGCCGGCATCGTCATTCTATTAATTTTATCGCTGTCGACAATATTGGACGGTATCAGAATCGGTTGGCGTTTCAGTTTGGTCGGGATTTTTCTCGGCGTGTCCGCAGTCGTGACATCGTTTATGCAGCAAGCAATTTGGATAGAGCTGTTGATGGCAATCGGTATCGTGGCTATGACCATACTCTGGGAAGTTTGGCAATATAAAAGACAATTATAATGACACAAATCGATCAATATGCCGTTTTCGGTAGTCCCATAAAGCACAGTAAATCACCAACTATTCATCGAATTTTCGCAGAGCAAACCGGTCAAGAATTGATTTATACAGCCCAAGAAGTAACGGCCGATCGTTTCGAATCGGCCGTTACGGAGTTCTTCCGCTTGGGCGGTCAGGGGCTTAATTGTACCGTGCCGCTAAAGGAACTGGCATGGCGATTCGCCGATCGAAAAACCGAACGTGCGGAGTCGGCAAAAGCGGTCAATACGCTGACGCTTCAGGCGGATGGTTCGATATTAGGCGATAACACGGACGGTATAGGTTTGGTGACCGATTTAATCGTCAATCATGAGGTTACTCTAAACGGAAAGAAGCTATTGATTCTTGGTGCCGGCGGTGCATCGCGCGGGATTCTTTCGCCGCTATTCGAGCAACAGCCGGCATGGGTCTTGGTTGCCAATCGGACGGCTTCTAAGGCCGTTAACTTGGCCGATGAATTTGCCGATCGGGGCGATATTAACGGTTGCGGTTTTGACGAACTGGCAGGTTTATCATTCGATGTGATCCTCAATGCGACCTCTGCCAGTTTATCCAACGATCTTCCGCCGTTGCCGGAAGGTCTTTTGGCTCCGAATGGCGTTTGTTACGATCTCGCTTACGGTAACGAACCGACTGCTTTTGTTCGATGGAGCATCAGTCACGGCGCCGCTAGCAGTTTAGACGGTCTGGGCATGTTGGTCGAACAGGCGGCTGAAGCGTTTTTAATTTGGCGAGGCATCAGGCCGGATACTGCGCCGGTTATTAAGTTATTGAATGCGGAAAGATGAAAGGTGAAAGGTGAAAGGTGAAAGGTGAAAGGTGAAAGGTGAAAGGTGAAAGGTGAAAGGTGAAAGGTGAAAGGTGAAAGGTGAAAGGTGAAAGGTGAAAGGTGAAAGGTGAAAGGTGAAAGGTGAAAGGTGAAAGGTGAAAGGTGAAAGATGAAAGATGAAAGATGAAAGATGACCCCTTCGTTTAATCTGGCCTTAGGATTTGGTCGCAAATAACTTCCCTATTTTATGGATGGTTCGGTAACTCGATTGACAGGTATCGGCGGCAGGAAGCCGCCGACAAGCCTACACGGACGTATTCACGGCATCCTTTAGCGGACACCCAGGCGCCGAATTTTGATCTACGACGGGTATATCACGAAATCCTTAATGCATTAATTCAGCTCAAGTTTATTTTTCCTCCTCACAATGTTTACCAGCCTTTGGGAAAATCGATTGTTTCGGTAGCTCCCGGCCCGATAGCGAAGTTTTCAACAAATCAATGAGATAAACGAAATGGAAAGAATCAAGTATGGAATCATGTCGTTGCTGATGGCTGTTGCCGTGATGCAAGGTGCTCATGCCGACGATAAGCCAATTGAACAATTACGGGATTTTTTAAAAACAGCGCATTCGTTGACCGCGGATTTCAGACAGGTCGCGATCGATGAAAGCGGACGCGCGCGGAAAGCCAGTGAAGGCGTGTTTTATTTGCGCAGGCCCGGTAAGTTTCGTTGGAATTATCTGAAACCTTTCACGCAAGAGATCATTTCCAATGCCGGTAAGGTTTGGTTTTACGATGAAGACTTGGAACAAGTGACGATCAAGAAGATGGATCAATCGCTGGGTTCTACGCCCGCTTTATTGTTGAGCGGTGATATCGATTTAGAGGATAACTTTATTTTAGAAGGGCAAGGTTCCGACGAGGACATGACCTGGATAAAATTACTGCCTAAAAACGAGGACAGCGGTTTCAAATATATTCTGATCGGACTGGATAAGGGCAAGCTTGGCGGCATGGAACTCAGTGACAATTTCGGGCAATTAACGCGCATTTATTTTTCGAATCTTAAAATCAATACACCGATCGATGACGGCGTATTCGATTTTATTCCGCCCGCCGGAGCCGACGTCTTTGAGGAATAAGAAGCGTGTCGCAACAAGCCCTAAGGCCTTTGGCTGAAAGAATGCGTCCAATGCGGCTGGACGACTATATCGGTCAGCAGCATATTATCAAGCCCGGTAAACCGCTCTATGAAGCGGTTGCATCGGGCCGCTTGCATTCGATGATTTTCTGGGGGCCGCCCGGTACCGGAAAGACCACGCTGGCACGAATAATATCGGTACATTCCGATGCGCATTTCATCTCGATATCGGCGGTGTTGGCCGGCGTCAAGGATATCCGTGACGCCGTTGCCGAAGCAAAAAAAATTCGTGAAAGCGAAAATCGCCGCACGATCTTGTTTGTCGACGAAGTCCATCGTTTCAACAAATCTCAGCAAGATGCTTTCTTGCCGCATGTCGAAGACGGCACGGTATATTTTATCGGCGCGACCACCGAAAACCCGTCTTTCGCATTGAATAATGCGTTATTATCGCGCGCACGCGTTTATGTTTTGAATGCCTTGCAAGCAGTTGACTTGGCGGCGGTTTTGGAAAAGGCGTTGACCGATCGGGAGCGCGGCTTAGGAGAGCAAACCGTCGAAATGGCCGACGATATCAAGCGACAGTTTGTCGATGCCGCCGACGGAGATGCGCGTAGATTGTTGAATTTATTAGAAATCGCGGCCGAGTTGGCGTCGGCGCACGGAAGCGGAAAAATCGACGAGATTGTTACCGGCGAAGTGCTGAGCGGCGGCGTGCGTCGTTTCGATAAGCAAGGTGAAGAATTTTATAATCAGATTTCGGCCTTGCACAAATCGGTGAGAGGCAGTTCCCCCGATGCTTCGTTGTATTGGTTGTGCCGCATGATCGACGGCGGTTGCGACCTGGCTTATTTGGCTCGGCGCATCGTGAGGATTGCATCCGAAGATATCGGCAATGCCGACCCGAGAGCCTTGCCGGTTGCGATTAGTGCTTGGGAGGCGCAAGAAAGGCTCGGTAGTCCCGAAGGCGAATTGGCGTTGGCACATGCAGTGGTCTATTTGGCCTGCGCGCCGAAAAGCAATGCCGTTTATATGGCATACAATGCAGCGATGCGCGATGCTCGAAATAGCGGAAGTCTCGGCGTGCCGGTGCATTTACGTAATGCGCCGACGGCATTGATGAAGTCGTTAGATTACGGAAAAGAGTACCGCTATGCGCATGATGAGCCCGATGCTTATGCCGCCGGCGAAAATTATTTTCCGGACGAAATGATCGGAACCCGTTATTACGAGCCGGTTAATCGAGGACTTGAAATTAAAATCGCAGAAAAATTAAAACATTTACGAAATTTAGATAAAATGTCCGTTTCAGGAAGGAATCAATCGGCTAGTCGCGGATGACGTTTTTATAATTTGAAAAATAAAACAGATACGACTGATAAACACGGAAAAACAGTTCGTTTTTATACCTTTCGCACTTCAAATTTCGGCATTGCCTAAGGAGGCGCCGGGGTGTTCAGCAAAGGCTTTGCCAGCATGGAGCTGGCATAGAGCCTACATGGACGTATTCACGGCGTCCTTTGACGAACACCTCGGCGCCGAATTTTGATCTACGATGATGGGTATAGCAAAGAAGCTTTTGCTGACGCGTACGAAATATTTTAGTCGCTATGGAGTTGCGATATGCAAATGCAAACAATAGAGCCCCGCGTCAATCCGTCTAATCGGCGTCATCCGTATTCCATTCATTAAGCTTGCTTTTGTTGAGCAGTAACAATAATTCATATATACCATCATGGATCTAAAATTTCTTGACTTCGAACAACCCATCGCCGAATTAGAAGCGAAGATTAGAGAACTTCGTCGTGTCGAGTTTGATAACGATATTAATATTTCCGACGCGCTTGAGCAGCTTGAAAACAAAAGTAAATTATTGACAGAATCTATTTTTGCCGAATTGAGCGATTGGCAGATTTCGCAACTCTCGAGGCATCCCGGGCGTCCTTATACGCTCGATTATATCGATTTGATGTTTACCGATTTTCATGAATTGCACGGTGATCGGGCTTACGCCGACGATCCTGCAATCGTGTGCGGTTTGGCTCGTCTGGAAGGGCAGCCGGTCATGATCATCGGTCATCAAAAAGGCCGCGACACGAAAGAAAAAATTTATCGTAATTTCGGCATGCCAAGGCCGGAAGGTTATCGTAAGGCGTTGAGAGTCATGAAGATGGCTGAGCGTTTTGGTTTGCCGATCATTTGTTTGATCGATACGCCGGGCGCTTATCCGGGAATTGGGGCAGAGGAACGTGGACAAAGCGAGGCGATTGCTCGAAATTTGTTTGAAATGGCGCGATTAAAGACCCCGGTTATTTGCACAGTTATCGGCGAAGGCGGGTCCGGCGGCGCGTTGGCGATCGGTGTCGGAGACCGTTTGTTGATGTTGGAATACAGCACTTATTCTGTGATCTCGCCGGAAGGTTGTGCATCGATTCTGTGGAAAAGTGCGGAAAAGTCGCAATTGGCGGCCGAAGCGATGGGCATCACTTCCGACCGTATTCGTGAACAAGGCTTTCTTGATGAAATGGTTCGCGAGCCGGTGGGCGGCGCGCATCGAGACTTTCAAACGACGGCAATGCATTTGCGTGAGGCGTTGTTACGTCATTTGGAGCAGTTAAGGAACGAGCCGGTCGAACAATTACTGGCACATCGCTACCAACGAATCATGAATTTCGGTGCTTATATTGAAGAGCCGGGTAAATAATCGCTTTTATCTTGATGGCTTTGAGATACCGTCGGCAAACTATACTCATCGTAGATCAAAATTCGGCACCGGGGGGGGCGTCAAAGGACGCGGTGAACCCAGCACCTAAATTCCATAGGTCTTTGGCAATGATTCAAAATCATGGCTTATTTAGGTGCTGGGTGAATACGTCCCTGTAGGCTCTATGCCAGCATCCATGCTGGTCCCTCACCTAGCGTTAGGCGAGGGATCGAACACCCCGGCGCCTCCTTAGGCACTGCCGAAATTTGAAGTACGAAAGGTATATAAAGTAATTTCACTATGAAGGTTATAAGGCAATGATCAAAAAATCGATCACTTAAATCTTCTTGCTCTTTAAGGTAATTTCATTTATCTCGATCATTTTCCCGGTTCGTTGAGTCAGGAAATCAGATTGCAGCAACGCGTTTCCGAATTAAAATTTTTATTGAGATTGTTAATGAGTGCTCCGCATATAGGATTTATTAGTTTGGGTTGCCCTAAAGCCTTGGTCGACAGCGAACGGATATTAACCAAGCTTCGATCCGAAGGCTATGAAGTGTCCCCGAGTTACAAGGAAGCCGATTTGGTAGTCGTCAATACTTGCGGCTTTATCGATGCAGCTGTCGAAGAATCGTTGGATAGCATTGGCGAAGCATTAGCCGAAAATGGACGAGTCATTGTAACCGGCTGTCTTGGGGCTAGAGAGGACGAGATTAGAGCCAGGCACCCGCAGGTATTGAAAATTACCGGCGCGCATGCGCTGGAAGAAGTCGTTGCGGCCGTTCATGAGCATTTGCCGCCGATACACGATCCGTTTACCAGTCTTGTGCCGCCGCAAGGGATTAAATTGACGCCCAAGCATTATGCTTATTTGAAAATTTCCGAAGGTTGCAATCATCGTTGCACTTTTTGCATCATTCCGTCGATGCGCGGCGATTTGGTTAGCCGTCCTATCAACGAAGTCATGTTCGAGGCCGAACGACTGGCAAATGCCGGGGTTAAGGAATTACTCATCGTCTCACAGGATACCAGTGCTTACGGGCTCGATCTGAAATACCGGACAGGACAATGGCGAGGCAGGGAGATTCGGACTCGTTTTTACGAATTGTCGGAAGCCTTGGGAGACTTAGATGTCTGGGTCAGAATGCATTATGTGTATCCCTATCCGCATGTCGACGAAGTTATCCCGTTGATGGCTGACGGTAAAATCCTACCTTATCTGGATATTCCGTTTCAGCACGCCGATAGTCGCATACTGAAGTTAATGAAGCGACCGGCGGCTGCCGAAAACAATTTAGAACGCATTAATGCCTGGCGGAAAATTTGCCCGGATATTACGATTCGCAGTACCTTCATAGTCGGTTTCCCTGGCGAAACCGAGCAAGAATTCGAGCAGTTATTACAGTTTTTGACTGACGCACAGTTAGATCGGGTGGGTTGTTTCGCGTATTCGCCGGTTAAAGGTGCGGTGGCCAACGACTTATCGGGTCAACTTCCTGAGGCGATTAAACAAGAAAGATTAGCCCGGTTCATGGAGCATCAGGCGCAAATTAGTGCTGCGAAATTGCGTAGGCGGATCGGGCGCGTCGAGACCGTTATTATCGATGAAGTCGTCGAAGAAGGTGCTGTCGCGCGAAGCAAAGCGGATGCGCCGGAAATCGACGGGCAAGTTTTTATCGACGGCGCGGTACATCTAAAAGTCGGTGATTTTGCAACAGTGGAAATGGAGGAATCGGACGAGCATGATTTTTGGGCGCGCTTAATTTGATCGGGTGGGCCGGCGTCGACTATTCATACGGTGCTTTTGTCGAAAAGTTGATTAGTGTCACATCGTTTTTTTTAACAGTATCAAATTATTGGTTTTTTAGTACTGATGTACAATGGTTTTTGTTTTCAAAACGCATACAATAGACCGCGGCTGAAATAACAATAATGGACGGAGGTGTTATGCAATATAAAACCAGCAGATGTAAAGTATTGTTAGCTGCAATGGGTGTAATCCTGCTTTCTTTTGCGGGGTTGGGAGTTGCGTCGGCGAGTGAGGCGGTAATTATTACTCAAGCTAGCGGGCAGTGGTCCTTGGCGGGATGGTACGGATTTAGTGTGATTTTGGCATTGATTGGCTTTATTGCCGCAAAATCGAAAAATTGATTTTCCCCTTCGCAGGCGTTTTGTTGAACGCCTGCACTTTTTTCTAAAGCAATCTACAAATTGCTTTTTTCCTTTCATAAATCAAATTTCGGCACCGACTTTTGATAGCTCGGTCTGTTAGCCGGATTTGCCACGTTCAAAAGAAATCAATAATCTATACTGGCGCAGTTCAAAAACGCAGAATAGTTTTCTTAATTTGTTGTTCACAGACTATCCTATACAACGAAAAACTGTGTAATATGCCGGCCTGAATATATACCCATCGCAGATCAAAATTCGGCACCGGGGGGGGCCTTAGGCACTGCCGAAATTTGAAGTGCGAAAGGTGTAATTAATAAAGTTGACGATGAACATGAGGATAATTACCGTTTCATGAAAATTGCATTGCTTTCAAGAAATTCTAAGTTGTATTCCACGCGGCGATTGATAGAGGCGGCGGAAGCAAGAGACCATCAAATTGAAGTTATTGACGTGTTGCGCTGTTATATGGAAATTACGTCGACAAAACCGGGCATTCATTACAAAGGTACGGTATTGGAGGGATTCGATGCGGTGATCCCTAGAATCGGCGCGTCGGTAACGTTTTATGGTACGGCGGTGTTGCGCCAGTTTGAAATGATGGGGACTTATCCGCTCAATGAATCGGTTGCGATTTCAAGGTCTCGGGACAAGCTACGTTCATTACAGTTATTATCCCGCAAAGGTATCGGTTTGCCGGTGACCGGTTTCGCGCATAAGCCGGACGATATTGAAGATTTGATCAAAATGGTCGGAGGGGCTCCAGTGGTCATTAAGCTTCTCGAAGGGACTCAGGGGATCGGCGTGGTACTGGCCGAAACGAAAAAAGCGGCGGAAAGCGTTATCGAAGCTTTTATGGGCTTGAAAGCCGATATATTGGTTCAGGAGTTTATCAAAGAAGCTGCCGGCGCCGATATTCGTTGTTTCGTAATCGGCGATAAAGTCGTAGCGACAATGAAACGGCAAGGTGGCGAAGGCGAGTTTCGTTCGAATTTACATCGGGGCGGGACTTCATCGTTAGTTCGGATTACGCCGGAAGAGCGCTCGATCGCGGTTCGCGCGGCCAAGACGATGGGTTTAAATGTCGCGGGCGTCGATATGTTGCGTTCGAATCATGGACCTGTCGTGATGGAAGTTAACTCCTCGCCGGGTTTGGAAGGCATCGAAACGGCAACAGGCAAAGATATTGCAGGCATGATTATTAGCTTTATCGAAAAGGATAGTCTCGGCAAATCCACTCGTACCAAAGGTAAGGGCTGACATGGCGGAATTGTTCATCGGCGGTCAGAAAATTAAAGCCGGCGAACGCAGAACGCTGGATATTCCGTTGCCGAATCTTTATACCCACACCGTTGTTCCGATGACGGTGCATGTGATCAACGGTCGGCAAAGCGGCCCGAAACTATTCGTTTGTGCGGCGATACACGGCGACGAGATCAATGGCATCGAAATCATTCGTCGTTTGCTGCAATCGCCGGCGTTGCGGAGCATCAGGGGCACTTTGATTGCGGTACCGATCGTCAATATCTATGGCTTTGTTCGGCATTCTCGCTATTTACCCGATCGCCGCGACTTGAATCGAGTTTTCCCCGGATCCGATAAAGGCTCCTTGGCAGGTAGGTTGGCGTCGATTTTTTTTCATGAAATTGTCGAGCAATGCACGCATGGTATCGATTTGCATACCGGTGCAATTCATCGCGATAATCTGCCGCAAATTCGTGCCGATTTGAATGAAGGCGAAGAAACGGAAAATTTGGCGAAATCTTTTGCGGCCCCGGTTATTTTAAATTCGGATGTGCGGGATGGTTCGTTACGGGCGATCGCCGCAGAACATAAAATTCCATTATTGGTATATGAAGCCGGCGAAGCCTTACGCTATGACGAGCTGTCGATCAGAATCGGGCTGCGCGGCATCATCCGTGTAATGAGGCAATTAGGCATGATTCGTCAGGAAACAGCCAAGCGAAAAAGCAGGCTTCCGGAGCCTGTCATTGCGCGTTCGAGCTATTGGGCTAGGTCCTCTAAAAGCGGCTTGTTAAGGGCGATGGTATCGTTGGGCGCTAAAGTCAATAAAGGCGAAACGCTCGGCGCGGTTAGCGATCCGTTTGATCTTGAAGACGATAATATTACAGCTCAGAATTCCGGCATTATCATCGGCAAGACTAATCTGCCGATCGTTACCGAAGGCGAGGCGTTGTTTCATATAGCCAGATTCGGTAAAGCCGACAATGCCGCCGACGTCGTCGAGCAATATCAGCATGAATTCGACCCGATGAATGAAGCTTATGAGTGGTCTGAAGCCCCGATTGTTTGAAGTTGGAAAATGCCATGATCAAGAAGACCGATTTTAGGGTTTAGATTGGTAAGTTAAATTGATCCTATAAAAGCATTTTGTCCACGAAACACCAGCAATTCCCAATTTGGGGATCAAAAAGGGTGTGGGGTGTGCTTGGCGAGGATGTCGGCAGCAGGGAGCTGCCGCCAAGCCCCCATGGATGGGTTTGCGGCGTTCCTCGGCAGGCATACCCCACACCCTAAGATCGGCGAAAATGCTCAAACTGGGAATTGCTGACGAAACACACGAAAATAGTCAAATTGTTATACTTTCCAAGTGTAAGTATTCAGCCCTCTCCAGGAAAATAAGAGTTCGCTCGTTCCCAAGCTCTTTGCTTGGGAATGCAATACGAGAAGCTCAAGCTTCTCGAAACCGGTAAGCAAGAGCTTACGTGAAGGGCTTCCCAAACCGTAGTTTGGAAAACAGCGGAGAGGGGCAGAATACTTACTTCCAAGTTGCTTACCCAATGGGTGATTCAAGATATTTATGTGACTGTATGATTACTTTCGTGTATGTCTTGATTTTCGTGGACGGATTACCGAATTTAGGTTGATCAACAAGCGGGCATCCCAGGTGGAACTGATGTCTTATTTTGATAAATTATTGGAAATTCTTTATGAAGGAAACTCAACAAACCGAGCTGAAGACGCTAGACAAACCTTGGGGGCATTATGCGCCAACTGCGGCAACGAGGGTTTTGAGGTTGATTGCCGTATTAGGGGCAAGCCGAGGTCAATTAAGGAAATGGGTGGCTAGACAATGGAAAAAGTCGGGTTGGCATTTTGTCGATTATGAGAAGCAAGGTATCCGGTATCGATTGGATATTCTCAATAATACGACAGATGAAAAAATTCTCACATCTTCAAAAATTTATGATAAAGAAGAGATCGAATTTCTAGCTGAACGAGGCTCGGGGCTAAATTCGTGTTTTGTCGATGTGGGGGCGAATACCGGTTATTACTCCCTGAGTCTTGCGCAAAAAGGGTTTAAAAAAATTCTGGCAATCGAACCGAACCCGCCGACCTTGAGCTTGTTAAAAAAGAATGTTGAGCTCAATGGGTTAGAGTCTGTGATCGAAGTCATACCGGTTTGTGTCGGCGAAGAAGGCGATGTGTCTTTTTATTCAACGGGCGTATTAGGCGGGGCCAGTCGGCTTGCGCCATCGGCATCTGCCGGAGAAATAACGCTACCTTCTCTTCCGCTTGAGAAAATTTTGTTAATGCAAGGTATCGATAAAATTAGCTCATTAAAAATCGATATTGAGGGTTACGAAGATCGAGCCTTAGCGCCGTTTTTTTTGCATGCGCCCGAGTCGCTTTGGCCGATACGAATTGTCATCGAGGATTGTCACAAAGATAAATGGGAAACGGATGTCGTCGAGCTCATGCTTGAAAAGGGCTATCGTCTCGTCAAGCAAACAAGAGGCAACGCTTTTCTGGAAAAAGACGAATAAAAGGGTGCTGATTTCAAAAAATTTTATTTATTTTTACCATGAAGCGCATGAAGGACTTGAAGATACAGCGTTTTCAATTTAAATGAGTGCCTAACCATTAACAGCCTATGTCATCATTATTGCCGCTGGAGTGCAGGCTTTATCAGCACTCCAGTCCCGCCATTGTTTTGATATTTATTAGTCATTAACTGTATCTGAAAGCGCCGTATTACTGCATTGAGTTTATCTATTGAGCTCATCTGATATTGGGACAGTTCATAAAGCCCTCAACTCTCTTCCCTTCATTATCTTCATGCCCTTCATGGTAATAAAAAACAAGCTATAAACATTCTTCTGCATCAGCACCCGAATAAAATATCAATACATTGATGTTTTTAAAGCCATTTCTTACGCCGGAAGAAAACCAACAAGCCTATTGCCGTAGCCAGACTGATTGACCAGAATACCGGATAAGACCAGGCCCATTTCAGTTCCGGCATGTAATCGAAATTCATGCCGTAAACGCCGGCCAGAAAGGTTAGCGGTATAAAAATCGTCGCAAAAACGGTCAATACTTTCATGACTTCATTCATTTTATTGCTGAGACTGGACAAATAAATTTCCAGCAGGCCGGCGATCAAATCCCGGTAAGTGTCCAGTCCCTCGGCGACGCGAATCGTATGGTCGTAAACGTCGCGCAGATATACTTTGGTCGTATCGCGTATTAGGTCGGATTCCGAACGAAGCAGACCGTTCAAAACCTCTCTAAGCGGCGAAACCGCTCTTCGAACGAAAATCATGCCTCGTTTCAACTTTTGAATCGTATTCAGCATGTCGGGCGAGGGCGAAAGGAGCAATTGATCTTCGAGGTTTTCGACAATTTCATCCAGACTGTCTTCGATCAAAAAATAGTGATCCACGACCAAGTCGATAATACTGTAACTCAAATAATCCGCACCCTGACTACGAAATTTCCCCCGGCTGTTTTGGATTCTTCGGATTATCGGATGTAGTAGATCCGATTCCGATTCTTCAAAGGTCAAGATGAAATTACTGCCGAGTATTAAGCTGAACTGTTCGTTATCGAAAGTCAGAGATTCCGCGTCGAATCGTATGACCCTGAGCACGATAAAAATAATATCGTCGAACTCCTCTACTTTGGGCCGTTGATGGGTATTGGCAATGTCTTCCAGTACCAGTTGGTGAATAGCGAACTCTTTCCCGAGTTGTTCGATCAACTCGACGTCGTGTAGACCGGTGATGCTGAACCATGAAACGGTAGGTTTGTCTTTCGACGGAGTCAACTCCGAAACGGTCTTGATCTCTTGTTCGATCAAGATGTCTTTACTGAATTCGATCAGTTTGATTTTACCGGCCGTTTCCAGTCTTTCGCCGACATGGATGACGCTGCCCGGCGCAAGACCGAATTTTTCGGAAGAACTGCTTAAAGAGAAGGGCTGGGTCATCGGCTATCGAGAGGATTCATCATGCGTTGTCTAAGGATTTCGTGACAAATAGCTTCCTGGAATCATGAGCTTTCTAGCGGGTTCGGTAACTCGCTTGATAGGATGCCGTAAATACATCCTTGTAGGCTTGGCGGCGGCTTTTCCTGCCGCCGACACCTGTCAATCGAGTTACCGAACCAGCCTACCCTAAATTAAAACTCAATGGTTTGTCCGACTTCGGGAAGCGTAGCGTCCCAGCCGGTACGGTGAAAACATGTGCGTAACGAATGCGAGGCATTGAGTTCGCCGTGGATCAAGTACAACCGCGGCTTCGGGTCTTTGAATACCGAGGCCCAACGAAGCAATTGGCTTTGATCGGCATGTGCGCTCAAGCCGCCGAGCGTATGAATAGTGGCTTGCACATGGATTTTACTGTCCAAAATTTTCAAGTTTTTCTGACCTTCGATTAAGGTCCTCCCCAGGGTGCCCTGTGCCTGAAAGCCGACGAATACGACATGCGCATCGCGGCGCCAGAGATTGTATTTAAGATGATGGCGGATGCGTCCGCCGGTACACATGCCGCTGCCGGCGATGATGATGCTGCCGCCGACGATGCGGTTGATCGCCATTGAGTCTTCAGTCGATTCGGAATAGATTAGATTCGGCAGCCAGGTTTGCCAGCCGTTTTTGCGTTTGGCGATGTGTTTGAATTCGGGGTCGTCGTCGTTGAACAAGTGGCTAAGATCGTCGTAAATTTTGCTGGCTTCGATCGCCATCGGGCTATCGAGAAATACCTGCTGTTGCGGCAGCGCGCCTTCCCGATAAAGTTTACCGAGCCAATAAATCAAGTCTTGAGTGCGTCCGACCGCGAATGACGGAATGATCACATTACCGCCGTTGTCTTGAGCTGCGATAAGTATTTCGCGTAATTCGTCGAGCGTCGTATCTAATGGTTTGTGATCGCGATCGCCATATGTAGATTCCAATAGCAGAATATCCGCTTCGGTGAGTTGTTCCGGGTCGTATAGTAAAGGCGAATGCGGATTTCCGAGATCGCCGGAAAAGACCAAGGTTTTTTGTTGCGGGCCGTCGTTTGATTTCAATTCAACAATCGCCGATCCGAGAATGTGTCCGGCATCATGAAAAGTGACCGACAAGCCAGGGAAGATTTCAGTCGGTTTGCGATAAGCGATGGGCTTGCGAAGTTTCAGCAGGGCTTCGACATCTTCGAGCGAATAGAGAGGTTCGAGCAATTTTTTTCCGGAACGTTGGCGCCGTTTGTTTTCCCACTCAGTATCGCGCAGCTGTAGTAAAGCGGCGTCTTTGAGTAATAGTTCGACCAGACGAACGCTGCCTTCGGTCAGGAAAAGATCGCCTCTAAAACCGTCTTTATAAAGTTGCGGCAAACGGCCCGAGTGATCAAGATGAGCGTGCGATAACACGACCGCATCGATGCTCGATGGGTTAAAAGGGAATCGGGAGCGGTTTTGCTTGTCGGCTGCTTTGCCGCCTTGAAAGATGCCGCAATCGATCAAAATGCGTTTAGCGTTCGATTCTAACAGATAACAGGAACCAGTCACCTGGCCGGTGGCGCCGAGAAAAGTGAGTTTATTCATAGTTCTTTCTATTTGTGACGGTCTTAGGATTTGGTTATAAATAACTTCCCTATTTTTTGATTTAGGGTAGGCAGATTCGGTAACTCGCTTGACAGGTGTCGGCGGCAGGGAAAGCCGCCGCCAAGCCTACAAGGATGTATTTACGGCGTCCTGTCAAGCGAGTTACCGAATCTGCTAGAAAGCTCATGATTCTGGGAAGTTATTTGTCACGAAATCCTTAGCTGGTTCGGTGGACAGTTTGACGGTCCACCGCAGGCTTTAATTATTTCTTAATACGATCAATGATACGTTGGTAGGCTTCGGTCAGTTCATCGGCAATGACTTTGGTCGCCGATATTAATTCCTCGGTTGTTTCCTTGGTATCGTCTTTGATTTCTTCGGCTTTGTGTTTTAATTCGGCCCATTTTTTTTCGGTATACTGCCATTCGTCTTTCGCTTCCTTGCCGGCAAGATTTAATTGAACAGCGATTTCATCGCGTTGTTGTTTGATTTTTTCGGATAGGCTTTCCAAGTCTTTCAAAAGGTCCATAGTATTCTCTCCTCATTGTGTTGTCGTCGTTTTTTGCGCTGGAGAAGTGAGCCCGGAAAAAAGACCGAGCAGTCGGTACGTATAGGTGGCTCGGGTTTTTGTTAGCAATCTGAGTATAATCCAATTCTTCTAGGGTTTGGGAATGAATTTTAAAAGAAGAAAGGTGAAAGGTGAAAGGTGAAAGGTGAAAGGTGAAAGGTGAAAGGTGAAAGGTGAAAGGTGAAAGGTGAAAGGTGAAAGGTGAAAGGTGAAAGGTGAAAGGTGAAAGGTGAAAGGTGAAAGGTGAAAGGTGAAAGGTGAAAGGTGAAAGGTGAAAGGTGAAAGGTGAAAGGTGAAAGGTGAAAGGTGAAAGCGGCGTAGCCTGGATGGAGCGTAGTGCAATCCGGGGAGGTTCGAAGCCACGCCATTTCCGTACTTCGCTATGCTACATTCGGTTTGTATGTGTTTACAGCGGGATGCGCATGGCAGCAATTCCCAATTTGAGGATAAAAAAAGGGTGTGGAGCATGCTTGGCGAGGATGTCGGCGGCAGGGAGCCGTCGTCAAGCCCCCATGGACGGGTTCACGGCGTTCCTCGACAGGCATGCTCCACACCCTAAATTGCGAAAATATGTTCAAACTGAGAATTACTGATGCGCATGGGGTTGAAACGGAAAAAATCCTAATGACTAACGGGAAGTTTACTCAATGCCGATGCAGGGCGTTGGCCGATAATGAGCGATTTATCATCACTTATTACCGACTATGAAACAGTTACTGATTATTCTATTCAATTTCCTGATTTTTCCTGTGGCTGCCTTGGCGCACGGACCGACACCGCAAAAAGCCAAAGAGAGTATTACCATCGAGGCGCCGGCGGATAAGGTTTGGAACGCGGTCAAGCAATTCGGTTCAATCGCGGATTGGCATGACGATATACAAAAAAGCGAGGGCGACGGTAAGCACGAATCAGGCGGCAAGCGCACGCTGACTTTTACCGACGGCGAACAACTCGTCGATGAGCTCGATTATTACAGCGACGAAAACCGCGAATACAGTTACCGCCTGAACAAGGAGAATATCAAGGCGCTACCGGTCAGCTCCTATTCGATCGAACTGCAAGTTGCTCCGGGCGAGAGCGATAGCAGTAGCATCGTGACCTTGAAAAGCCGGTTTTATCGCGGCGATACCGGCAACACACCACCCGAGCATTTGAGTGACGAAGCGGCGGTCAAAGCGATGACACAGTATTTCAAGAACGGTTTGGCCAGCCTGAAAAAGGTTGTCGAAAATTGATGTTCATAAAGTAGGCTGCGATACTGTGCTCGGCTCACTTAGTCTTGATCAATGCGGTTTTTTCGATGACCTAGGGTCATTGATATGAACTTGTCCAATTGTTTCGGTTTTATTGATAATGCCCTAAATTTCAGGCATGGAGGGTTTAAGGCGTGTCGTGAGTCAATCCAGAGGGGCGTCAGACCGCTAAGATTTCTGAAAATGCTGCTTATGCTGATAGCCAAAATCAGTTTAATCGCGATAGGTTCGTTATTTATTCGACGATTCTGTTATGTCTTTGTTGTATGTGACGCGCATTGTTGCCTTCGATACGATTGATCTTCGCTATCTGCTCGGGGGAGGCTTCGATGATGTGCTTCAGCACGAACCAATTGACCGATTCGGTATAGGGCGGCGTGGTCAACGAGCCTTTGTAGTAGTAGAAGTTGTTGAATTCTCTGTTGATATTTTCCATGAATAAATCTTTTAGATGAACCGAGTCGTGCTTGATGTAGGTTGTCTCGTGTTCATGAGCGGGAATGCTGTCCAATACTTCCTGAATGAACGCATTTTTCTTGCCCATCTTGAACAGCACGCCGATGATCAGGTAGTGCGGTATTTCTGTCTCATCTAGCGGCGGCGCGTAATTGACGATATGCATTTCCATCGGAAATGTCACGCCGTCAGGGCAAACGCATTAAAATTACATTCCTAACAGCAATTTAGCGCGGTAGCGATCGTTCCAGGCGGCTTTGAGTCTTTTCTTTTTCATGCTGAGTTTAGATTCCTCTTGCTGGAACAGATTGACACAGATATGCCGGATGGTGGTCATAATCGCGGCGGCATTACCTTTTCGAATTCGGTTGTCATCTTCTCGAAAGACCACGTCTAAGCGCCAGTGCAATTGGTTTTCAATACCCCAGTGATGGCGCACAGCCCGCGCAAATAGCTGCGCATCGGCTTTAATGCTGTTAATGAAACAACGCTGCTCGATTGTTACTTTATCGCCGATGTGGCATTCGCGCTCCACGAAGCCAATGCTGCGTAATTCTTTCCAGAGCTCCGTTTTCGGGAGCGTACAAAGCTCCTCGGTAATCCAATAACGGCGGGTTTCTAAACGCCCATGGTCGTTGTCGATTTCTTCGTGATAAGCGTATTCGACGTGGTTAAAATTCGCTTGCTTGGCCGTGTTGAAAAAATCCTCGACGGCTTCATGCAATTCGCCTTGATTGCCTTTCAGGCCCAAACAGTAATCACCGCCTTGATCGACGATTTGCTCAGCAATCGTGCGCTGGCAGCCCATGGCATCAATGGTCACAATACAACCTTTGAGTTCTAGCAAAGCCAATAGCTTCGGGATTGCGGTAATTTCATTCGACTTTTCTTCGGTCGCTTCTTGGCCGAGCACTAATCCATTCGCACAACCCCAGGCACTGACCATGTGCAACGGATTTTGGCCGCGTTTGCGGTCATGCGAACGGCGTGCGGTTTTGCCATCTATCGCAATCACTTCATCGGGTATCACTTCGCGAATGGCGTTCACCCAATCTATAAAGCAACGTTGAAATTCTTTCGGTGACAATCGAGAAATGACATACGCCAAGCAATCATGCGATGGAATGCCATTCTTTAACGGTACAAACTGCCTTAACCAATCTAATTTATTATGGCCAAACTCTTCAATGGCTTCCCAACCCTCAGCACCGCTTAACGAGGCGCAAACAGTGAGTACAATGATATCCATCAACTGATGAAGTTTCTTACGTTCAATTCGGGGATCAGTCACGTTGGAAAAGTGCTTAATTAAACTGCAGTCCGTTGGTAACATACGCAAAATTCCGATACGATACCTCTAAACTCTATGTTTTAACAGTATTTTTAATGCGTTTGCCCTGGTCACGCCGTCGAGTAAATGCTCGGAAGGCGTATGAAAATGCAGTTGTCGAAACCTATAGATTTTGCCATCGCTTTGAATTGTGCTGCCCGGTGTGAAATCGACCTGAACGGTATGTCCGAGGTTTTCGACTGCGCGGAAGTGATCCTGAAAGTGCAGCGTGATACGATGCCGACTGCTTTCGCCGACTTCGCCGGTCAATATGTTTATCGGAGATTGGATGTGTCCGTGATCGAGGCCCGGCAGTGCATAGTAGGTCTTTTCACGAGCTTCGGTACAGTCGGTCTTAGTTGGATGGCGGTCGGTAGCGCAGGCGCTTACCAATAAAGTAATTGCCGCTCCTAGGGATAGTTTCAATGGCTGTTTTAGTAAGGGCATAGTGACCTCATTCCGATTTGATAAGTTGTCGATAATGCCGGTTTTAGTCGCATGAGGTTCGTATTTGAGGGTTTAGGTTGTGTCGAGTCGTATTCAATGCATTATATACTCATCGTAGATGAAAATTCGGCCTCGGGGTTGCCCGTCAAAGGGCGCCGTAAACTCAGCACCTAAATTCCATAGGTCTTTGGCAATGATTCAAAATCATGGCTTATTTAGGTGTTGGGTAAATAACTCCATGTAGGCTCCATGCTGCCCCTCACCTCGCGCTAGGTGAGGGGCAGAACACCCCAAGTCCTCCTCCGGCACTGCCGAAATTTGAAGTGCGAAAGTATAATTTGATTATCATCAATTAAATTCGAGAGAAACCATAGAAGCTAAAACCAAAACCGCACGACTGACCGTTCTGATCGACCCGGACAAGAAAAAAGCCTTCGAACAATTATGTGCCTCGGTCGAGATAGAAATCTAGCGCACGCCTGTTTTAGGCCAATAACTTTCTCTGTATCCGTCGTTTCCGATTTCGTGGCAAACGGTTATCAGACCATGCAGCATGTTTCCAAAAGCCCCCCCCCCTGCAATCCCGGACGGTCAGATTTCCCGGATCCGGTTGCGTGGGCTAATAATATCAACGCAATCTGAATGAGAATAAACGTTAAGATGAGTGTAATTGTATACTGAAAATTCTGTCAAATTAAGTCTGCTTCGGCGTTTTAGATTAGTGCGCCAGGTTGTCGATGATACCGTGCCGGCTAGCGAGTAGGGTCATCTCGGCGACCGATTTGACGCCGAGTTTGTCCTTGATCGCCGTACCATGGTTGCACACTGTCTTGTAGCTCAAACAGAGTTTCTCAGCCGCTTTGCGCGTTGTATAGCCTCTAGCCAATAAGCAAAACACGTCGAATTCACGCGGCGACAGTTGCCTGATTTGTTCCGATTCGTCTTTTTCGGAGGCGATATTAAAGGCTAATTGTTGGGCCAGTTCGGGTTCGACATAGCTGCCGCCGCCGGCGATTTGGCAGACCGCCGCGACTAGCGTCTCGGGAACGCTGTTTTTAGTGATGAAGCCTTTGGCTCCGGCCTTGATCGCTCGGGTCACATAGACCAATTCATTGTGGATGCTAAACACTAAGATTTTGCAATTCGGATCGCGCGCCATTAGACGTCTTATGCTTTCGAAACCGCCGATGCCGGGCATAGACAAGTCCATCACGACAATATCCGGTTGATACTGAGTGTAGAGTTGGCAAGCGGTTTCGCCCTTGTCGGCTTCGTAAATATCGCCGATTCTATTCGACAGTGAAAGGTAGGTTTTGTAACCGGCCCTAACCACGGCATGGTCGTCCACCAGCAAGACATCGATCTTATCCGACACGTTGTTACTTCTCCATACAATTAAATCGGGAATAATGTCGGATATTAAACAGTAAAGCCATGGGAGCTTTTCCTGAAATAAACATGCGGGATATATTCCCGGTTTTTTCTTAGCGTTTTTCCCGAGTTCTATGTGCCGTATTCCGTAACGTCGCGTACCGCTCCTTCCGTATGATTACCGTCCGTGCGCTGCCCTCTATGAATGATTCGTTATGCGCCTTGATCAAGCTAAGCCGGTTGTAACAACAAACACCGCGATTATTAGAGGGCCGCGCCGACATTATGCGATAAATCAATCTGGAGGAATTATGCAACACCATAAAAAACGCGAACTCTGGGGCGCGGCGGCATTAGTGTCGAGTGTCTTGCTGGCCGCGTCACAGCCGGCGCAGGCCAATCAAGCGTTAGATAAGTTGTCTAAACAAAATACCAATTGGGTCATGCAGACCAAGGATTACAGCTCGACTCACTATAGCGAGTTGTACGATATCAACATTACGAATGTACAAAACCTGAAGCCGGCCTGGTCATTTTCAACCGGCGTTCTGAACGGTCATGAAGGCGGTCCTCTGGTCGTCGACGGCATTATGTATGTACACTCGCCCTATCCGAATAATGTCTTTGCGATCGATCTGAATAACCCCGATAAAATTCTGTGGCAATTCAAACCTAAGCAAAACCCGGCCGCACGCGCGGTGGCTTGTTGCGACGTTGTCAACCGCGGCTTGGCTTATGCGCCGCAAGGCAAGGATTATCCGGCGACTATCTTTTTGAATCAGCTTGACGGACATGTCGTCGCATTGAATGCGAAAACCGGCGAACTGCTATGGAAAATGGAAAACTCCGACATCGCGATGGGCTCGACGCTGACTGTGGCGCCGTTCGTCGCTGAGGATAAAGTCATCGTCGGCACTTCCGGCGCCGAATTAGGGGTTCGCGGATACGCGACCGCCTACAACATCAAAGACGGCAAACAAGCCTGGCGCGTCTATGCGACCGGTCCCGACGAAGACATCAAGCTGTCGAAAGACTTCAACAAGGCCAATCCGCATTACGGGCAGTTCGGTCTGGGGCTGAAAACCTGGGAAGGCGATGCCTGGAAAATCGGCGGCGGTACGAACTGGGGTTGGTATGCATACGATCCTGACTTGAGAATGCTGTACTACGGATCGGGTAACCCAGCGCCCTGGAACGAAACGATGCGTCCCGGCGACAACAAATGGACCATGACGATCTGGGGCCGCGATATCGAGACCGGGGAAGCGAAATTCGGCTATCAAAAAACGCCTCACGACGAATGGGATTATGCCGGCGTCAATTACATGGGGCTGTCCGAGCAGAAGGTCAACGGTAAGATGACCAAGTTGCTGACCCATCCGGACCGTAACGGTATCGTCTATACGCTAAACCGCGAAAACGGCGACCTGGTCAACGCGTTCAAGATCGACAACACAGTCAACTGGGTCAAGCATGTCGATTTGAAAACCGGACTGCCGGTACGCGATCCTGAATATTCGACACGCATGGATCACGAAGCGAAAGGCATCTGTCCTTCGGCAATGGGTTATCACAACCAAGGCATCGAGTCCTACGATCCGAACAAGCAATTGTTCTTCATGGGCGTCAACCACATCTGCATGGATTGGGAGCCGTTTATGTTGCCTTATCGGGCCGGCCAATTCTTCGTCGGAGCGACGTTGAACATGTATCCGGGACCGAAAGGCACGTTAGGTCAAGTCAAGGCGATGAACGGCGTGACCGGCGAGTTCGAATGGGAAGTTCAGGAGAAATTCGCGGTTTGGGGCGGCACGACCGCAACAGCCGGCGACTTGGTCTTCTACGGCACGTTGGACGGCTACATCAAGGCCTTGAACTCGAAAACCGGCGAAGAACTATGGAAATTCAAGCTGCCTTCCGGCGTGATCGGTCATCCGATTACCTATAAACACGAAGGTAAGCAATATGTCGCGATTTATTATGGAGTCGGCGGTTGGCCAGGTGTCGGCTTGGTCTTCGATCTGAAAGACCCGTCTGCCGGTTTAGGCGCGGTCGGTGCGTTTAAGGAGTTGGCGCATCACACCCAAATGGGCGGCGGCGTGATGGTATTCTCGTTGTAATAAATGAGGCATGAATGTCGGGTTACGTCTCTTACCTAACGCTAGGCGAGGGCTAGCCCGGCCTACATAAAGAGGGCTAAATGAAACAATTGAATGACATTTTGACTGCGTTGGCTATTGGCTTGGCTGTGTCGGCTTCGGCTCATGCAAGCGAAGAGCCTCTGAAAGTGTGTAATGCTGAAAACGAAATGCCTTATGCGAACAAAAAAGGCGAAGGCTTCGAAAATAAGATCGCACAAGTCGTCGGCGAGGCGCTCGGGCGGCCGATCGAATATGTTAATTGGACCGATGCGCGCTATTTCGTACGCGATTATTTGGATAAAGGTTTGTGCGATGTTGTGATCGGCATGGATACCGGCGACCCGCGCGTGCTGACGACCAAGCCATATTATCGGTCGGGTTATGTCTTCATCACTCGGGCGAAGGACGGTTTGGATCTTCATGGCTGGGATAGCAATGCATTGATGAATGCCGAGCGCATCGCCTTTATTCCGGGCACCCCGGCCGAAGTGATGATGCGCAAGATTGGACGCTACAACGACCAATTCAACTACATGCATGAACTAGTCGGCTTCAAGTCGCGCCGGAACCAATATGTAAAATACGATCCGGCGAAGCTGGTCGGCGAAGTCACCTCTGGTAATGCCGAAGTCGCGGTGTTGTGGGGGCCTTCCGCTGCTCGCTATGTCAAGGAATCCGCGACGCCTCTGACGATGGCGGTCATTCCGGACAATAACGTCCGCGCCGACGGCGAGAAAGTCGGTTTTCACTACAGCACCTCAATGGGCGTGCGCAAGGAAGATACTAAATTGCTCGAACAGTTGAATCAGGCGCTGGCCGAGCGCCGTCAAGACATCGATCGAATTTTGAGCGCCGAGGGCATACCACTTGTTTCGAAACCCGCACCGGCGTTGGCATCAAAATAAACAGGAAAAGATAACAATGAAATTAACACAACTACTGGCCGGTATTTTGGCCGGAACGGCTTTGATAAGCACTGCGGCCCATGCCGAAATTACCTTGCGTAATGCGATTACCGGCGAACAGCTGGATATGAGCTTCGCTAAAAAAGGCGGCGATACCGAAGCGTTCAAGCAGTTCATGCAAGACGGAAAGAATCCTTATAACGGTAACGAAGAAGTGATTGCTGAAGGGGAAAGTCTTTATATGACCGGTTGTTCAGGTTGTCACGGCCATGAAGCGGAGGGCAAGCTAGGCCCGGCTTTGGCCGACGACTACTGGACTTATCCTAGCGGAGAGACCGATAAGGGCTTGTTCGAAATTTTATTCGGCGGCGCGCAAGGCATGATGGGGCCGCAATATGTCAACTTCAACACCGATGAAATGCTGAAAATCATGGCGTTCATTCGCAGCATCTACACTGGCGATACTAGTAAAGCCAAATGGCTTAAATAAAACAGCGAGGTTAACACGATGAAAAAAACATTATTGCTTAGTGCCGCAGGTTTCGCGGTTTCTTTGTCGTCTTCCGTCATGGCCTACGACGGAACTAACTGTAAGGAACCCGGTGTTTGTTGGGAGCCGAAGCCGGGTTTCCCCGAAAAGGTAGCGGGTAGTAAATACGACCCGAAACACGATCCGAACGAACTGAATAAGCAAGCGCAGTCGATCAAAGAAATGGAAGCCCGCAATCAGAAACGAACGGAGCATCTGTCTAAAACCGGCAGGTTTGTTTATGACGTAGAAGAAATCAATTAACCTAAATTCGGCAGTTTAACCATGAAGTACATGAAGTACATGAAGGATTTCAAGGAATTACCTAAGCATTCTCGTTAACCTTTTTGGTGAGCGAAAATTCTCTACAAACGAGTAATAAGTTATTGAATTAACTTCCTATTCTTCATGGTGAAATGCTTTTTATAGGATTAATAGCTTTATGCATTCTTGTTTTATGCGCATGCATACAAGCAAGAATACTTATCGGATTTGATGACCGATATGACTCCCCCTCGGAATCGGCGACATCTCGATGCCGCCGATTCCATCGTGATCTTTGAAGACTAATATGACTTCGCCCCTGAAAGCTGCAGGCTGGATGGGGCCTTTTTTATCTCTGCCATGACAGACAAATTACTGAACGATTGGCGCGAAAAGGCGCTGCAATTCGAGCAACAAATCAACCGAGTCGTGATCGGCCAGCAAGAAGCGGTTCGAAATATCGTGATCGCGGTATTCGCGCGCGGGCACGTCTTGCTCGAAGGCAATGTCGGCGTCGGCAAGACCACCTTGCTGCGCGCGGTCGCGCAAGGGCTCGGCGGACAGTATCAGCGCATCGAGGGTACGATCGATTTGATGCCGGCCGATCTGATTTATTACACGTATTTAAACAGTGACGGCAAGCCTTGCGTCGACCCGGGGCCGTTGTTGAAACAAGGCGAGCAACTCTCGACCTTCTTTTTTAACGAAATTAACCGCGCCCGGCCGCAGGTGCACTCGCTGCTGCTGCGCGTAATGGCCGAACGCAGTGTCGGCGCATTCAATCGGGAATATCTTTTTCCACATATTCAAGTATTCGCGGACCGCAACCGCGTCGAAAAAGAAGAAACCTTCGAATTGCCGGCCGCCGCACGCGACCGCTTTTTGATGGAAATCGGCATTGAGACGCCGAATGACGATACCGTTTTGGATGATTTGATGTTCAACCAGCGCTTTCACGATGTCGATGCCTTGGTCGGCGAAATCGACAGTAGCCTAATTCCTTATTATCAACTCAACGAATGGGCCGTTCAGATTCAACAAACGATCGAACCGAGTCCTGCATTGCGGCGATACGCGCTCGATCTATGGAAGGCGGCTGCCGAGCCCGGCCGATACGGGATCGGTCTGAGCGATGTCGATATGTCTCAATTGATACAGGCGGGCGCCAGCCCTCGGGGCATGAGTTATCTGATACGCGCCGCGAAAGTCCGTGCCTGGCTCGAGAATCGCACGGTATTGCTGCCCGAGGATGTCCAAGCGGTTTACCGGGTGATAATGGCGCACCGCATTTTTCTGAATCCGATCATGGCCTATCGCAAAGACGAGTTGATGCCCGAATTGATCGACAGGATTTTGGAGGCGATTGCCGCGCCTTGAGGGTTTGGGAAGCGGTAAGCGATAAGCGGTGAAAGAAGAAAGGTGAAAGGTGAAAGGTGAAAGGTGAAAGGTGAAAGGTGAAAGGTGAAAGGTGAAAGGTGAAAGGTGAAAGGTGAAAGGTGAAAGGTGAAAGATGAAAGATGAAAGATGAAAGATGAAAGATGAAAGATGAAAGATGAAAGATGAATGGAGTCCTTTGTGGGAGCGATCCCCAGATCGCGATTTCGAAGCCGGTAAGCTTGGGCGACAATAAACGATATCGAAGTCGCATTGGCCAAGCTTCCTCGTTCCCAACGCTCCAGAGGCTGTGAAAGTATTGGCAAATACATCATAAAAAATTTATTCACCATGAAGAACATGAAGGCAGTGAAGAAAAATCCCCCAAAGTTAATAGCCTAATTCTTCATGTAACTTCATGCTCTTCATGGTTATTTCATAATATTGAATACTTTCACAGTCTCTCCAGCGTGGGAATGCAGACCGGTCTTGCCTCGGCAGCTAATGTATGGGTTTGCACTGATGACCCTGGGAACCGGAAAAACAATAAACAAGTTAACTAAGCAACCCGATGAATTATAAAAAATGGATCGAATCGGCTGTGCCGAAGGCCGGCGTCAGTCATTTAGTGGAAATGTATTTGACTTGGTCGGGCGTGGGCTTTGCCGGAGCGCTGATCGCCAGCGCGCTCGATCATTATTCGGCGGTGCCTTATGCCGCGTACTTCACCGGCGCCGTGAACGATGCAGTCGGTTACCGTTTTTGGGTGCTCTTGGCCGATATCGGTTTGTTGTTTTTTTGTTTCAGCCTGCCGTTTCTCTTCATGACGCGCTATTTCGGCGCCGTCGAAAAAGTCGCCGGTCCCTTGCAACGTCTGACCTACACGTTTTTCGTCGTAGCCTTCGACGAGGGCGCATTGATGATCGGCATCTTGTTCGCGAACTTGCTGCATGCTTCCGATAAAACCGTCTTGCTAGCGAGCAAATCGTTTTTATTCAGCGATGTCGGCATTTTTACAATTCTGGTGCTGATCGTTCTGAATTCGGCGCTCTGGATGTTGGGCGAGTCCATTTTCAACCGCGACGATAAAAGTTTTTCGGGCGTCGTACAAATGCTGATGACTGCGCCGGTCAAATACACCGCTCCGGGATACTGTTGTTTCACCGGTATCGCGGTTTATCTGATCGTGAGTCAATGAGATGACGTTAGCGATAGAGACTTTCCACTACCGTTTGGCGCACCCGGGTTATTGCGCGATTCCCGGCGCTCATCCCGGTCAAATGGTCGGTAGCGGACAGTTATTCAAGCGGCATGAGTCGTTGTTGGCAAGTCCCGATCCGAGGCGTTTGGATTTACGGGCCAGTCTGCTCGATCCGTTCAATCATTACCGGGTCAAGGTCTTTCAACAGCACAGCAAAATCGACGTGCTCGTGATCGCCGATCTGTCCGCGTCGATGTCCATTCCTGGAGGGGCCACGAAATTACAGATCGCGGCAGACTTTTTACTGTCTTGTGCGCAATCGGCTTTTGAATCCGGCGACAATTTCGGTTTCATCGGCTGCGGACATGGTATCGAAAAAAAATGGCTGTTTCCGAAAGGCTTACGCATGGGCCGCGTGCAGGAATTGGCTCGGGATTTGTCTCGCGTTCGAAGCGGGCAGGGCGGCAACGGCCTGTTTCAGGTCGAGCCTTATTTGCCGCTGCGGCGGTCCTTGGTCTTTCTGCTGTCGGATTTTCATTTCGATCTGAATCGATTGTCGCGTCTTGCCGGTCTCTTCGGCAGGCATGCGGTCGTGCCGCTCGTGTTGTGGGATCCGGCCGAATATGCCGACTTGCCGGAGTGGGGCATCGTCAAGTTTCAAGACAGTGAAAACAGGCGTACCCGGACCTTGCTGATGCGCCCCGGGTTGAAGCGGAAAATCATCGAGGCTTACGAGCAGCGCCGAGATAGGTTACGGCATGGGCTCAGGTCCAAGGGTGCGGAACCGGTTTTTATCGAAGGTCGTTACGAAGCTTCGGCATTGACGAATTATTTTCTGCAGAGAGTGGTGTGAAAGATGAAAGGTGAAAGGTGAAAGGTGAAAGGTGAAAGGTGAAAGGTGAAAGGTGAAAGGTGAAAGGTGAAAGGTGAGAGGTGAGAGGTGAGAGGTGAGAGGTGAGAGGTGAGAGGGGCAAGGGGCATAAAGGTGTCGCGCCCCACAAGGGCCTGATGCTCTGTGGGAGCGATCCCCTGATCGCGATGTCATTGCCGAGAACGTTACTGTGAAAGTTCTTAGATTTGGACTCTTTATCTAATTTTTCGATATGCAAAAGGTTAGCAACGAAAATGCCGTACCCTCCCCACAACACGCCCGAACTTTCATTTGTTGGGGCGATGGCCGGGCCTTCATGAACGTTAGGTGACAATTAATGGTATCGAGGTCACATTGGCTAAGTTTACAAGAGGGTATCTATAACTAATGAATAACGATGAGCGCTGCGCGTGGGAAGTCATGCTGAGGTTGATGTTGTTACTGGGGGTCTTGATCAGCGGTTGTTCCGGATCGTTGGAACAGTCGGTCAGTCGCTTCGAGTTTTTGACGCCGAAGCCGTTCGGTTATGTCATCGGCGATGAAATCGCGCATCGTATCGTTATCGATACGCGCTCCGGCATCGAATTGAATGGCAATACCTTGCCGAAGCAGGGCGAGTTGAATAGATGGTTGACGGTCAACCGGGTCGAACATTCGCAAAGCAAGACCGGCCAAGGCATGCGCCATGTTGTCGATATACGGTATCAGGTTTTTTACGCACCGCTCGAAGTCAAGATGCTGGCGATTCCGGGGTTTTCGATCACCTTTAATCAACGAGGGCAAGCGATCGAGCAAGCCGTTCCGTCTTGGCATTTCACGATTTCGCCGTTACGCGAATTGGCGGTCCGGAAAGACGATGCCGGTGAATATATGCGCCCCGATGCGCCTCCGGCCCGCTTGTCGAATCGCGAAACCGTGAGTCGTTTGTATGCGAGTCTATTGATCGTGCTGCTGAGCGCGCTTTATCTGGCCTTTCTTTACGGCTATCTTCCGGGCTTGCCGAGACGCGGTATTTTCAAGCGGGCTCAGCGGCAATTGGCGCGCTTGCCCGAACGGGATATCGCATCGGCCTTGAGCGTGGTTCATCATGCACTTAACACATTGAACCGCAAGCCTTTGTTTCAACACAAGCTGAATGAGTTTTATCGAAACCATCCCGATTATCGTAAATTGGCCGATGAGTTGAATGCTTTTTTCGAGGTGTCCAATCGCTATTTTTTTGCCGGTTACGGCGATATCGGGCGGGACGATTTCGGCAAGATAGAGCGTCTATGCCGCTTATGCCGTGAAGTCGAGCGAGGCGGCCGGTGAGCGATATCGCTTTCGAAACGCCCTGGGCTTTGGCAGGGTTGTTGTTGATGGTGTTTCCGTTGCTTAAGACCGGAGCGGCACCTTCGGCCTATTCATGGCTCGCGATCGTACCTGCCGACTGGCTGTCCGGTTTGTTGGCGTTGCTCTTACGCGTCATCGGGATGTCGGTCGTCGCGGCCTTATCGCTTGGGTTGTCCGGCGCATATTTGAAGGAACAAAAAGTTGAGCGCATCGGGCACGGCGCGCATATCGTGTTGTTGCTCGACCGCAGCCGCAGCATGGACGATACCTTCGCCGGTAGGGCGCCGGACGGTTCGAACGAATCGAAATCGGCAACGGCCCGGCGCTTGTTGACTGAGTTCGTCGAAAAACGCAAGCATGACCGGATCGGCGTCGCGGCGTTCAGTACCTCGCCGTTGTTCGTGATGCCGCTGACCGAAAATAAACAGGCCGTGCAGGCGGCGATTGCCGCGACGGCCGCGCCGGCTTTGGCTTACACCAACATCAGCAAAGGATTGAGTCTGGCCGCGTCGTTTTTCGAACAGCAGCCGTTGACCGGTTCCCGGATATTATTGTTGATTTCGGATGGCGCGGCGGCGATCGACCCCGACAGCGAGCAGGCCTTGAGACAGTTGATCAAGCAACAGCAAATCCGCTTGTATTGGGTGTTTTTGCGTACCGAAAACAGTCCCGGCATATTCGATGTGCCCGAAGATCTTAGAAACGATAACAGCGATGCGATGCCGGAGCGTTATCTACATTTGTTTTTTAAGAGTCTCAATGTGCCTTATCAGGCTTACGAAGCCGAAAATCCCGATGCGGTGCAAAAGGCGATAGCCGATATCGATACCTTGGAAAACCGACCGTTGCATTATTTCGAGCGGATTCCGAAACAGGATTTATCCGGATTATGTTATCGCTGGGCCGTCATTTTAGTGTTGTTGCTATTGGTTTTGAAAAGTTGCGAGGTGCGAAGATGAAGGTGTCGTTACGGCAAGGTGTGGGTTGGTCGTTGTTTGCAGCCGCTTGTTTGTCGGTCATTGTCCAGCTCTGGACTTTAAATCGAATCGAACGCGAAAACGCATGGATAGCAAAATTGTTGTCGGGTCATGATATCGCCATCGAGAAGGTGATCGGCGCACAGCCCGAGGTACGCCTGGCCCGCGCGATTTATCTGAGACAAATGCACCGTTACGACGAGGCGTTAGCGACCTTGAATTTGATTATCGACCAGGGCGGGCCGGTATTGCAAACCAAAATCCGTTATAACCTAGGTAATTTATATCTGGCGCAAGCGGTTGAGCAAACCGAGGCGTTAAATTTCAATGAAGCTTTACCGCTGGCCGGGCTTGCCAAGCAAGCCTATCGTCAGGCCCTGGCCTTGAACAGTGGCTTTTGGGATGCGAAATACAATCTCGAAGTCGCCATGCGGCTGTTGCCCGAAATGAACCGCGTCAACATCGGCGATGACGGACCCGAGAGCAAAAAGTCGAAGTTATGGACGACGGTGCCGGGATTTCCTCGCGGTTTGCCTTGAGTTGGTTAGTGGTCAGCAGTTAGCGGTGAGCTGTGGGCGTTGAGTAGGTGGTTGTGAAGTGTGAATGGTGAGAGCGGCGTAGTTTGGATGAAGTTAATCGGTGGCGGTAAAAAGCGGCTCGGGCGTTAATTAAACAATAGGTATCGAATTTTATGTATTCACGACAAACCTTCAAGGATTACCGTTTTTGGTGTCTGGCTGCGGCAAGCATTGCGCTTGCCGTGTTGTTCATTCACCCCCGCGAACAACGCAAAAGCCCGGTTTTTGATTTGACCTTCATTATCGATATCACGCGCAGTATGAATGTCGAGGATTACCAGGCAGACGGCCAAGCGTTGAGCCGTTTGGAGTTCGTTAAGCAAAGCTTGCGCGACTTGTTGTTGAAGTTGCCGTGCGAATCGAAAGTCGGATTGGGCGTTTTTACCGAGCGGCGCTCGACGGTTTTGTTCGAGCCGGTTGAGGTGTGTTCGGGGTTTGCCGAGATCGATGTCGCGATTGCAGCGTTGGATTGGCGCATGGCCTGGGCCGCCGATAGCCGAATCGCCAAAGGATTGTTGAATACCTTGGAAATGCGCCGAGACAGCGGCAGTCGTTTGGTATTCATGACCGATGGCCAGGAAGCTCCGCCGGTCAATTCGCGCTATAGGTCGGATTTTTCAGGCGTTAAGGACTCCTTGAAGGGCTTGCTGGTCGGCGTCGGCGGCATGGAGCCGGCGCCGATACCGAAATACAACAGCCGGGGTGAGCGGGAGGGGTTTTATAATGCCGATGATGTGCCGCATCGTTCGACTTTCGGTCTGTCCAATTTGAACCCTGAAGAAATCGAAGGTTACAACGCCCGCAATGCCCCTTTCGGTAGCGAAGCCGTGGCCGGTAACGAACACCTGAGTTCTTTGCATGAAGCTTATTTGCAACAGCTAAGTGCCGAAACCGGTTTGCAATACCATCGGTTGACCGCTAGTCAACCGCTCGTAGAAGCCCTGCAAGCCGCCGATTTGGCCGAACAAAAACAAGTCGAAAACGATGTCCGCTGGCGCGCGGCGCTTGCCGCATTGGTTTTGTTGTTGGCGGTGTTTGTTTGACGGCGGTAGGTTGGTGAGAAATTGAGAAACGGGAGGGTGCGTTTCGATGATTCGTGTCTGCACATCCTTGTGCGCAGATGTTTGTCGATAGCGAGGCTTACTCGGACTTATCGCCGTCATCCGGTTTGATTTCTTCGATTACCTTCGATGTGGATTCCTGCAGGCTATCAACAGCGGATTGGGCGGCTTCCTTGGCTTTTTCGGCGGCATCTTCCGTGGCTTCTTTGGTCGCATCGACCGCCTCAGAAGCGCTTTCGGCAGCTGATTCGGCCGATTCTTTTACTTCCTCGACGGCTTGAGACCTTGTCTCGTCGGCTTTTTTCAATGCTTCTTTTGTTTTCTCTTGCGCGGCTTCTGCGGCTTCTTTGGTGATTTCCTTTACGGGTTCGGTGGCTTCGGAAACGGATTTTTTGATCGGTTTGGTTGAGGTGTCGGTTTTTTCAACTTTTGCCGTATCGTCGGAATTACCACAACCAGTTATAGCGATAAGGGTCGTTAGAATTAGTAAGGGTTTGGTTTTCATAATGCGCTCCTATCGTGTGTTAGAGGGCAGCCGCATACAGTAGAGTTCTGTCGAATGCGAGTGAAGTTTGATTCTAACGTAATCAATGGCGCAATGCATGGATTAGAATTTATTGATTTTGAATTTTTGGGGTTAGTTGAGTGTTGTCGTCTATGCAAAGCAATTGGGAATTTCGGGCAGCGAACGATATAAAATTTGATTCGCCGCCCGAAGTGTTGCTTAGAAAGTAATGATTTCTTCGCCTTCGCTGACCAGTACGATGTCGGCCGGACGCAGTGAGAAAATGCCGACCGTGATGACGCCTGGAATGTTGTTAATGGTTTTTTCCAGTTCGCTTGGGTCGACGATGTTCAGGTTATGCACATCGAGAATATGGCCGCTGTTGTCAGTCACGCAGTTTTCCCGCCAGACCGGTTGGCCGCCCAGTTTGACTATTTCTCTAGCTACGAAACTTCTTGCCATTGGAATGACTTCCACCGGTAGCGGGAATTTGCCGAGCACGTCGACGCGCTTGGAGCCGTCCGCGATACAGACGAATTTCTTACTGGCGCCGGCGATGATTTTTTCGCGGGTCAATGCGGCGCCGCCGCCTTTGATCAATTTCTTATTCGGATCGATTTCATCCGCGCCGTCCACGTAGACCTCGAGCGTGCCGACATCATTCAAATCCAGAACCGGGATGCCCATTTTTTTTAGGTGAGCCGTGGTGGCTTCGGAGCTGGATACCGCGCCTTCGATACCCGATTTCATCTCGGCCAGGCCATTGATGAAGTGGAACACGGTCGAGCCGGTTCCAACGCCGACAATCGAAACGCCTTTGACGTAATCAAGGGCTGCATAGGCTACTTTTTGTTTGAGTTCGTCTTGTGTCATAGCTTTTTTATTATTGAGTTAATGGTTGTGGTTAATGTGTGATAATAACGCATCTAAATCGAGAGCTCATCCGTTTTTTAAACATGTTAGTCAAGTATATCGAAAAAATATTGAGGGCCCGCGTCTACGATGTTGCGGAGGAAACGCCGCTGGATTTTGCGCCGGGCTTGTCCAAACGACTAGGTAATGCGGTTTATTTGAAGCGCGAAGATTTGCAGCCGGTCTTTTCGTTTAAATTGCGCGGCGCGTACAACAAGATTGCGACGTTAAGCGAGCAAGCGAAGGCTAATGGCGTGATCGCGGCTTCGGCCGGCAATCATGCGCAAGGCGTGGCCTTGTCGGCGCAAATGCTTGGTATCGATGCGTTGATCGTGATGCCGCAAACGACGCCCGAAATTAAAGTTAACTCGGTGCGAGCACGAGGCGCCCAGATCGTCTTGTTCGGCGATTCCTATGACGAAGCCTATGGGCGGGCACGGGAAATCGCCGCCGACAAAAATATGACCTTCATTCATCCGTATGACGATATCGAGGTTATTGCCGGGCAGGGTACGATCGGAATGGAGATTTTACGGCAGAAAACCGGTGCGCTCGATGCGGTGTTCGTACCGGTCGGCGGTGGCGGTTTGTTTGCCGGCATTGCGGCCTATATCAAATTCGTGCGCCCCGAGGTCAAGTTGATCGGTGTCGAGCCGGACGATGCCGATTGTCTGAACCAGGCTTTGAAGGAGAGCGAGCGGGTCGTGCTCAAACAGGTCGGTCTGTTTACCGATGGGGTCGCGGTCAAGCAGATCGGTGAGGAACCGTTTAGGATCTTGCGGCATACGGTCGACGAGGTCGTCACGGTCAATACCGATGAAATCTGCGCGGCGATCAAGGATATTTTCGACGATACCCGTTCGGTTGCCGAGCCTGCCGGCGCATTGGCGTTGGCAGGCTTGAAAAAATATGTTGAAACCCGAAGCATCGTCGATCAAACGTTGATTGCGATCGAAAGCGGTGCGAATATTAATTTCGACCGTTTGCGCTATGTTGCCGAGCGGGCTCAGGTCGGCGAGCATCGGGAAATTTTATTGGCCGTTGAAATTCCTGAAGAGCCGGGCAGTTTTTTGCGTTTTTGTAAAATGCTCGGCAACCGTAATGTCACAGAATTTAATTATCGTTATTTCGACGCGCGTAACGCTCAGGTCTTTGTTGGCCTTGCGACCAGCGGTGCCGAATCTGACAAACCGGAAGTGATTCGGTGCCTCGAGGAAGAACGCTTTACCGTAGTCGATATGACCGCGAACGAGCTCGCCAAGGAGCATATTCGCTATATGGTTGGCGGTCATGCGCCGCGTGCGCTGAATGAGGAGGTCTACAGTTTGCAATTTCCTGAGCGTCCGGGTGCCCTATTGAAGTTTTTAACGGCTTTGGGCGATCGTTGGAATATCAGTTTGTTTCATTACCGCAATCATGGCGCGGCTTTCGGGCGGGTGTTGATCGGGTTGCAAATGCCGAATACCGAGCGCTACGCGTTTGAAGCGTGCCTGAATCGCTTAGGGTTCGAGTATACGGAACAAACAGCTAATCCGGCTTATGATTTGTTTGCCGGTGGTGGGGAGGAGAAAAGGTGAAAGGTGAAAGGTGAAAGGTGAAAGGTGAAAGGTGAAAGGTGAAAGGTGAAAGGTGAAAGGTGAAAGGTGAAAGGTGAAAGGTGAAAGGTGAAAGGTGAAAGGTGAAAGGTGAAAGGTGAAAGGTGAAAGGTGAAAGGTGAAAGGTGAAAGGTGAAAGGTGAAAGGTGAAAGGTGAAAGGTGAAAGGTGAAAGGTGAAAGGTGAAAGGTGAAAGGTGAAAGGTGAAAGGTGAAAGGTGAAAGGTGAAAGGTGAAAGGTGAAAGGTGAAATCGGCGCTTGACAAGCGATTTAAATGCTGCATCATTTTACCGCTTACCGCTTACCGCTTACCGCTTACCGCTTACCGCTT